>JAFGEY010000397.1 GCA_016931365.1 Anaerolineae bacterium | reverse complement strand
TTACACAAACCCGGTCGCCATCATCGCCGCGCCGGCCGCGCCGACAATGCCGACCTGATCGCCCAACTCGGCCAGCCGGATCTGAATATATTGCCCGGCCGAAGGAAAGGCATGCAGATCGATGCCTCGTTTGACCGGCTCTAGCAGCAGGTCGCCGATGTTAGTCAGTCCGCCGCCGATGACGATCATCTGTGGGTTGAACAGATTGACCAGGCTGGCCATCCCTATACCAAGATAGTTCATCGCTTGTTCGATGATGTCCCGCGCATAGCCGTCGCCCTGATTCATTGCCTCAACCACATCCTTAGCCGTCACTGCGTAGGGTCGATCGCGGACGATCTGCGCCAGCAGGGTCGGCACACCGCGATCGACCAGATCTTGCCCCTCGCGGGCGATCGCCGTGCCGGAAGCCATCGCCTCCAGACAGCCCCGGTTGCCGCACCCGCAGTGTGGGCCGTGCGGCAATATGGTTGTGTGACCGATCTCGCCCGCCCCGCCGACCGTGCCATGATAGATTTTGCCGTCGAGGATCAGCCCGCCGCCGATGCCCGTGCTGACGGTGACGTAAATCATATGCCGTGTGCCTCGCCCCGCGCCGTACAAATACTCGCCGATCCCCGCCGCGTTGGCATCATTCTCCAGATAGGTTGGAATGCCCAGCGCATCCTGGATGATTTTCCGGATGGGGACGTCGCGCCAACCGGGCAGGTTGGGCGGCTCGATGAGCACACCCTCGGGGATGTTCATCGGCCCTGGCGCGCCGATGCCAACGGCCTCGACCTGCTCGCGCAGCATACCAGAATGAGCGATGACCTCGCGCGCGGCTTTGATCATCCGCTCGATAACGGCCTCCTGCCCCTGGAGCACCTCGGTCGGACGATAGTCCTCGGCTCGAACCACCCCGGCGCGGTTGACCAGCCCTGTGCCGATTTTGGTTCCGCCCAGGTCGATGCCCAGAAACCACTTGTCGTCTGATATACCCCGCCTCATCATTCGGTACGCCTCATCATTCGGTACGCCTCACAAATCCGTGTAATCCTGACGCACAACATGCTCTTTGGCGATGCCGAACAAATCCAACAACTCGCCGATCAACACCGCCTTGCGCAGCGCATCTGCCGACGACCAGGTGCGGCTCTTGATCTCGACGAAAAAGCACTCCTGCGGCGGCTGGATGATCTCGTCCACGTTGATGAAAAAGGGCGTCCCTTTGTAGCGCACGTGATAGCGATGGCGATGTTTGATGATCTCGTGGATTGAATCGGGCTTAAAATACTCCCGGTAAAAGCGCACCGTGCGGTCGGCGTGGCTGGCGTAACGGGCGCGGGTCAGCACCGCCGAATTTTCGTATTCTTGCTCGACCACCGGCCCGGTGTAGATCAGATTATAGATCGGCGTGACCTGCCCCTCTTCGCCCAGCACGTTGTCCTCACGGTAGCGGATGCGGCCCTGGCTCGAATCGGTAAAGACAAAATAGGTGTCGTACTGATCGCGCTCCGAATGTTTGGTGACGGTGATCTCGGGCAATTCGAGCAGGCTCTCTTTGCGCACGTCGGGCGGCACACGCGCCTTGACCTGCACTTCGTAGGTCTCTTCCTGCTCCAGCCCGCCGATTTCGAGCAGCTTGTTGAGCAGATTCTTTTCCCGATCGATAAAGAACCGGCTGACTTTTTTGGCCAACTTGGATGCTTCTTTGAGCGCCGCCGCCTCGTCGACGGTCAATATGTCGCGGTCGCGCATCAACACCCGCCCATTGACAATGGTGTGCCGCACATCGCCGCTCTTGGTCGCATAAACCAGCCGCGAATAGATATTTTGCCCGGTCGTCTCAAAACGCGGCATGGTGTGCACCCCGCCCGCGTCTAGCACGACCACGTCGGCGCGTTTGCCCGGCTCCAGCGAGCCAATCAGGTGATCCAGATGCAACGCGCGCGCCCCTTCGATCGTCGCCATCGCAAAGGCGCGGCGCGCGGGCAGCGCGGTGGGGTCATTGTTGACCGCCTTGGGCAGCAGCGCCGCCAGGTGGGTTTCGACCCACATATCGAGGTCGTTGTTGCTGGCCGTGCCGTCGGTGCCAATGCCAACGGCGATGCCATGTTCATGCATCTGCACCACCGGCGCAAAACCGCTGGCCAGTTTGAGGTTGCTGGTAGGGTTGTGGGCCACGCCGACGCCGTGCGCGGCCAGGATGTGCATATCTTCGTTGTTGACGTGAACGCAGTGCGCAGCGACAACCTTGCTCTCCAGCAAACCGACGCTTTCCAGCCAGCGCACCGGGGTCATGTTTTTTTGTTCGACGCTTTCCTTGACCTCCAATGCCGTCTCGGCAACGTGGATCAGTAAAGGAACATCATATTGCCTGGACATTCGTACCGTTTCCCGGAGAATCTCGGCGGTGCACATATAGGGCGAGTGCGGCGCAGGTACGGCGATAATCAGTTCGTGATCGCGCCAGTGATCGAGAAATTCGGCGCAATAGGCCAGGCTTTGATCATAGCTGGTCGCGTCCGGCGTGGGGAAAATCATGATCGTCTGCCCGCACACGCCGCGCACGCCCGCCTCGACGGCAGCCCAGGCGATCTCGTCCTCAAAATAGTACATGTCGGCAAAGGTGGTCACGCCGCCGCGAATGAACTCGGCGCAGGAGAGCAACGTGCCCAGGCGGCAGAATTCGGGGTTGACGAACTTGGTTTCGGTGGGCAGAATGTAGCCGTGCAGCCACACGTCGAGGCGCAAGTCGTCGGCCAGGCCGCGCAGCAGAGTCATCGGCACGTGGGTATGCGTGTTGATCAGGCCGGGGATGATCACCTGATCCTTGCAGTCCCAAACCTCATCAGCCGCATAGGTTTTTCCAAGTTCGTCTGCCGGCCCCACCGCAACGATGATCTTGTCTCTGATAGCGACGGCGCCGCGTTCGAGGACGGTGCCACCTTTGTCCATCGTGACCACGGTGCCGCCGGTGAGCAACAGATTCGCCTGCTCCATCTTGGCCTCCACTCAAATTGAGGCTCAGTTTGCCGCATAACAGGGCGATTGAAAGAGCCTGATGATCTCCATTATACCATAACCACACACCCTGACAACTCCCACCAGCCTATTTTTGACAAGGCCAATAGAAATCGATCATAACAAGCCCGACTTGATCCCATTTCGTTAGGGCCAGGTTTGACAAATTTCGCGTTTTGCGGCATGATCAGCCAACCGTTTGCCACCGATCGTCAGCGGGAGGCAAACGGTATTCGTTGTCTGGGAGGAAAGATGCTCAAGACTTTTGCTTGTGGCGCTCTGCGCGCCGAACACGTCGGTCAGACCGTGACTCTGGCGGGGTGGGTTCACCGCCGCCGCGATATGGGCGGCCTGATTTTCATCGATCTGCGCGACCGTGAAGGCCTCGTTCAGATTGTTTTCGACTCGAATCAGGAAAACAGTGCCCATACCATCGCCGCAGAAGCACGCAACGAGTTCGTGCTTCAGGTCAGCGGTGTTGTGCGGGCAAGATCGGTCGATCAGATCAACCCCAACCTGCCCACAGGCGAGATCGAGGTTGCTGCTCAAGCAATCAACATCCTGAACCCGGCCAAGAATCCCCCCTTTTACATCAACCGTGAGGACGAGACCAGCGAAGTGCTGCGCCTCAAGTATCGCTACCTTGACCTGCGCCGCGAGCGGATGCAGCGCAATCTGCGCCTGCGCCACGAGATCGTGCTCTTTATGCGCAATTTCCTCAGCCAGCGCGGCTTTATCGAGATCGAGACGCCGATTCTGATCAAGAGCACGCCGGAAGGCGCGCGCGATTATGTGGTGCCCAGCCGCGTGCAGCCAGGCAAATTTTACGCCTTGCCTCAATCGCCGCAGCAACTCAAACAGTTGCTCATGGTCGCCGGGTACGAAAAATATTTCCAGATCGCCCGCTGTTTCCGCGACGAAGACCTGCGCGCCGACCGCCAACCCGAGTTCACCCAGCTCGACCTGGAAATGTCCTTTGTCGAGCAGGAAGACATTCTCAATCTGATCGAAGCATTATACATTGCGATGATCCACACGCTCACCCCGCACAAAAAGATGATCGAGCCGTTCCCGCGCCTGACCTATCACGAGTCGCTGGCCCGCTACGGCAGCGACAAGCCCGACCTGCGCTTTGGCCTCGAACTCAAGGGCCTGTCCGATCTGGTCGCTGGCAGCGCGTTCAAGGTGTTCAGCGACGCGGTAGCCGGCGGAGGGCAGGTGAAAGCGATTTCGCTGCCCGGCTGCGCCGATTACAGCCGCCGGCAGGTCGATGAACTGAGCGATTTTGTAAAAACCTATGGTGCGAAAGGATTGGCGACGATCGCCGTGCAGCCGGACGGCCTCAAATCGTCGATCGCCAAATTTTTCAGCGACGAAGCAATGCAGGCCCTGGCCGCCCGCGCCGAGGCCCAGCCCGGCGATCTGATCGCCATCGTCGCCGACCGGCCCAAGGTCGTCGCTGCTGCGTTGAGCGCACTGCGCAACGAGATGGGCAAGCGCCTCAACCTGGCCGACCCGGATCTGCTGGCCTTTGGCTGGGTAGTCGATTTTCCGCTCTTTGAGTGGAACGAGGACGAAAACCGCTGGGACGCCACCCACCACCTCTTTACCGGCCCCAAGCCCAGCCACATCCACCTGCTGGAGAGCGACCCAGGCGCGGTGCTCGCCGACTGCTACGACCTGGTCTGCAACGGCTATGAGCTGGCCAGCGGCAGCATCCGTATCCATCGCCGCGACGTGCAGGAAAAGGTGCTGGATTTGCTCAACTATTCCATCGATCAGGCCTACGCCCGTTTTGGGCATATGCTGACCGCCTTTGAGTACGGCGCACCGCCGCACGGCGGCATCGCCCCCGGCATCGACCGCACGGCCATGCTCCTGGCCGACGAGACGAGCATCCGCGAAGTCATCGCCTTCCCCAAGACGGCCAGCGCCACCGATCCGATGACCGACGCGCCATCCGAAGTCGATCAAAAGCAATTGGACGAACTGCATCTGAGAATTGTCGAATAACTCAAATCAAGCGTGAAACATCAAACGTGATGCCGAGTGTTTTCTACACCTGACGTTTCACGCATCACGTTTTACTTGTTATCTCTAATTTACAAAGGGTTTCAATGCACTCTCTGCGCTCCCGTCTCGAACTCAGCGGCCCGTGGAAAGTCATATCCGAAGAGGACATCGACAACCCGATGCTCCCCTACACCACCCCCGGCTTTGGCGACTCGGATTGGCGCGAGATCGGGCCGGCCACGCACATCCAACCCTGGCTCTATCCCGACAACCCATACTGGGGCGAGGACGTACGCGCGGTCAACGACTCGGCGTGGTGGTACAGGACAAGGTTTCAAATTGCACATTGCACATTGCAGGATGCAGCCCCGGCGGTCGGCGGTCAGCATCGTTTCAGATTGGTTTTTGAAGCGGTCGATTACTATGCCGAGGTCTGGCTGAATGGGACGCGCCTTGGCAAGCACGAGGGCGGTTTTACGCCATTTTGGTTCGATGTGACCAGCCTTGTTCAAGACGACAATGTCCTTGTCGTCAAGGTCACTTCGCCGTGGGACAAAAAGCGCAAGCGCGGCCTGACCTACGCTGACGAGGTCGTGCGGGGAATGGTCAAAGGGTTGTACGCCCACGCTGACGGCTTGATCCCCAGGGACGTCAACCCGATCGGCATCTGGCGGCCGGTGTGGCTGGAAGCGCACGGAGAAGCGACACTCGAGCGCGTGGCGTTCAGCGTGGTCGAGGACGAGTTTGATCGCTCGGCGCAAGTGATGCTGCGGCTGTACGTCAAAAACCATCGCCAAAAAGCGCTAGATAACGCCGCTTTGCACATTTATCTTGCCGGGGAGACGATGCCCGGCGTGCGTGTGGACGAAAATTTTGCGGTCGAGGTGCCGCCCGGCGAGAGCGTCATCGAGCAAGCCGTGCGCATCGGCGATCCGCAGTGGTGGTGGCCCTGGGATTTGGGCCGGCCCGACCTGTACCGGCTGCGCTGCACGCTCTACGACGGCGACGGGGCCAAACTCGACGTCCACGAGCAGGTGTTCGGTATCCGCCAGACGCGGATGATGCGCACCAAAGAAAGCATGCATCACCAGATCAACAAGACGCCCATTTTTGTGCGTGGCACCACCTATATGGGCGCGCTGTACCTTTCGCAGCTCACCTCGGAGCGTATCGAGGCCGACCTGGATGCAATCCAGGCCTGTGGCCTCAACCTGATCCGCCTGCACGTCCATGTCGCCCCGCCAGAACTATACGAAGCGTGCGACCGGCGCGGGATCATGATCTGGCAGGACTTTGAACTCAACTGGCTGCACGATCCCTCACCCGCCTTTGAAGCACGTGCTATGCGCCTGCTGCACGAGATGGTCGATCAGCTCGAAAGCCACTGCGCGATCGTCACCTGGTGCTGTCACAACGAACCTAACGCGCTATCATTTCAGGATCGCAACCTCACCGAACACCCCGACCCGCGCCTGTACCGCGA
>JAFGEY010000396.1 GCA_016931365.1 Anaerolineae bacterium | reverse complement strand
TCATAACCTTGCGATAAACCTTGAGCGTTTCTTCTGCGGTACGCTGCCACGAAAAAAACGTTGCACGCGCCAACCCGCGCGCGCACAAATCGGCGCGGAGGTCGGCATCGGCGCAGAGCTGAACGAGCACCCCGGCAATGGCGTTGGTGTCATAGGGATCAAAGATCAATGCGGCCTCGCCAGCCACTTCCGGCAGGGAAGAAGTGTTCGAACAGACAACCGGCGCGCCGCAAGCCATCGCCTCCAACACCGGCAGGCCAAAGCCTTCATACAAACTGGGAAAGGCAAACACAGTCGCCGCGCTGTAGAGCGCGGGCAGGTCGGCCTCCGGCAGCGGGCCGAGAAAACGAACCGTATCCTGAAGGCCCAGCACCTCCACACGGCGGTGAGGTTCCGGGTAGCGCACATCCCACGCGCCGGCGATGATCAGGCTAAAGGTTGCAAGTTGAGAGCTGCGAGTTGCGAGTTTCCAGGCTTCGATCAGTCGCACCAGGTTCTTGTGCGGCTTGTTGCTGCCCAAATAGAGCACAAACTGCTCCGGCAGGCCGTAACGTGCGCGCACAGCAGACACCACTTGCGGCCCCTGCGGACAAAAGGCCGGGTCAGTAGCCAGAGGGATGGCCGTAATGCGTTCCGGCAAAACGCGAAAATGCCGGATGAAATCCCGACGGGCCGTCTCGGAAATGGCTACCACCTGCTGCGCAGCGCGCAGGGCCAACCGCGTCGCCCAACGAAACAGCAGTCTGGCTTGCAGCGTGCTCTGCGCTGGAAAACGCAGCGGAATCACGTCGTACACGGTCAGCACGGTGGGCACGCCGGGGCGGTAGGGCATCAGGTAATAGGCGCTGTGATACAGGTCTGCGCCCAACTGTTTGAGCAGACGAGGGATGACCCACTGCTGCGCCAGTCCAAACGGCGACGGGCTGAGTGGGATAACGCGAAACTGCGGCGAAACAGGCCAGGGCTGCATCGAACCCGCAGGGTTCACGGCGGCATCGTAAAGAACCGTCAGACGCTCATCAGGTGACAGTTCGGGCAGCAAGGCGCGGGCCAGGTTGGTCACGTAGCGACCAATGCCGGGAAAATGGGGTGTGGCGGTGCGGGCGTCAAGGATGAGGGGCATCGTCAGCGTCCTGCTAACCAGCGATACGGGAGAAGAAGAAACTCGAGCAAAACGCACGCCAGGGGTGAATAATGCTTTTTATAAAAATAGCGCAAGCTTGAATAATACGCCTTTTGCGCGCGGGGATTTTGTTTCAAGCTCTGCCCACCGATATGAACGATCTCGGCACGCGGGTCATAATATACCAACCAGCCAGCTTGACGCATTCTAAGACACCAATCGTTGTCCTCAAAATACATAAACAAATTTTCATCGAGCAATCCAACCTGCTCAATGGCCGCTCGACGAACCATCATACAAGCGCCAGAGATCCAACTTACTTGCTGCACCTGGTCTGTCGCCCAATTGTGAAGAGGACGATGAAAAACAAGTTGCCCCAAGCCACGCCGCATCAAGTAACCGATAGTAGGGTCGCTGCCAAAGGCATAGGGCTGCGGCGTGCCGTTGGAGCGCAGCAGGCGCGGCCCGCATGCACCGGCCTGTGGATGTTCGTCCATACAGTGAATCAGGGTTTGCAATGCACCCGGCTTGACCAGCGTATCGCTGTTGAGCAAAAGGACATAATCCCCGTGCGCCGTGCGGAGGCCCAGGTTGTTGCCGCCGGCAAAGCCCAGGTTTTCAGGGCTGCGGATGAGTTGCACATCTGGAAATTCGCGCTCCACCATGGCCGCGCTGCCGTCGGTGGAGGCGTTGTCGACGACGATGACCCGGCAGGTCAGATTGCCGGCGCCCGCCGGAATGGAACGGAGACAGTCGGCCAGGAGGTCGGCGGTGTTCCAGGAAAGAAGAAGGATAGCAAGTGCTATATCTTTTTTCGGGCTTTGCTTTTCCACCAGGCCGCTCCTGCAACTATTACCAGAATTCCCACAGAACTGAGGCTTATCCATGCGCCCACATAGAACAAAGATGGTTGATAGGTAAATGAAACTGTGTGCTCGCCGGATGGCACAGCCACGGCGCGAAATGCATAATTTGCACGGTATATCGGCATCTCACGCCCATCCACAAAAGCCTTCCAGCCCGGATACAACGTATCGGAGAGCACCAGCAGTTGTGCAGACTGCGCCGCCGTTTTCACCTCAACTCGATTCGCTTGATAAACGACAATTTGCGCATTGCCCGGCGGGACCTGATCATCGGATGGTATGCTGGGGGTGGTTTCCAGCAAGACCAGACGCCGGCTTGGGGTTTTCGGGTTGCCTAGCTGCTCTAACAAGGTTTGCTTATCATCTATGACCTGGTATGCGCCGGTGAGATAGGCGCGCGGTAAAGGTGTGCGTTCGTAAATATGGATTTCGCCGTCATAGACGAGCTTGAGGCGTTCATGTTCCGCCAGCGGCTCCGCCGATAGCAGGTAGCGCACACCAAGCAGGTCAAAAATTTGATCGTTGTGTTCGGAAAGCAGCAGGCCATCAGGGTCTCTGTCCAGAGTATTTAACAAAGCGTCGTAACGCCCGACAAAAATGTCATACCCGCGAATGTCGAGCAGGCCAAAGGGCATGCCGGTGTTAGGCGGCAAACCTTTGCTGATAATGGCAATCCGGTCGTAGCCCTGTCGTTCCACCAAAAAGTTCAGTTCCGGAGTCTGAGGCAAGAGCTGCTCGGCCGGCAGTGTGGGGTTAAAGTTGCTCCCAAAAGCCCACAGGTCAATGACAATCACCGCCGCGAGCAGATTTTTGGCCCAGTTCGGACGCAGGTACTTCTTCCACATCGCCCACAAGATAAGCGCGCCGCTCAATGCCGCCAAAACGGGCAGATAAGGCGTCACACAGGCCGGATCAAAAACCGACATGATTTGCCAGTAACGATCTTCCAATTGCGCCAGGTAATACTCCAGGGGATAGGGATGGGGAGGGTGTCCGTAAACCTGTGTTTCGACATATCGCTGTCCCCAACGCAAAAAGGTACTCTTGAAAGCACGCAGAACAATGTAAACGCTTCCGAATCCCAGGCCACCCACCCCGGCAAAGACAAATAGGGAAAGTGCCAAGGGGCGAGCAGTTTGAGGGGAATCCTCATCGCGCCAGAGCAAATCAAATCCCAATCCCGCCAGGACGGCAACGCTGAAGCAATAGACCATCAGGCTAAATGAGGTGACGTTCAGCAGCGGCAACCGCCTGATCCAATCTATAACCGGCCAGCGCCCCAGCACTCCCAGCCACAACAGTCCCAGCAAGGCAAAAAACGCCACGCGCCAATCTGTGCGCCGACGCCATGCACCCAATCCGGCAATGAACAAGGGCAGGATTCCCATATACAAGACGCCGGTATAGTTGCTAAAGCCGGTGCCGATCCACCAGTTGTCGGTGGCGGGATTGCCGAACAAGTTGGGGAAGAGTGTTGTGATCAGCATAGCCGAATTGCGCCAAAAACCAGTGTAGATGAGCGGCTGCGTTCGCGCTTCCTGCGAGCGGTACAGAAAATAATTGCTTTGTGGCAACAATTCAAGGAAGGGTACAAGCTGCACTGCCGCCAGTGCCGTCCCCAGCACAAACGACAACGCCAGCATGCCGAACTTTGCCAGCCTGCTTTTGAAGGACGTGTGTGCTTTCCATAACGCTATCAGGCTGTACAGCCCCCAGACCATCAACACAAAGAACGACGTTTCGGCATGGCCACCCAAAAATTGGACGCCGATCACCAGGCTGCCGACGCCCACCCAACGCCAGGGGTGTGATGAAAAAATGGTTCGGTCGGCAGCCAATATCATCCAGGGCAACCAGACACCGACGTTGGTGTGCGGATGGCCCAGCAATGGAATCGTAAAGCTACCCAAGGCAAACGCCATGCCGGCGATCAGACTAGCCGTGACCGATTTTTTCCACACGCGAAGCAGGCTATACATACCCAAAGCGGCTATAAATAGCCGCAAGCACGCACTCCAGCCGGGGATCAAATAACTGGGCAACCCCAACAGGAGTAGATTAATGGGATAAAAGACTGCGGACTGGCCATTGGCAATAAAGGGTGTGCCACTGTATATGTAAGGGTCCCACAGCGGCAGACGACCGTGGAGCAGTTCTTGTTGAGCAAAAATCCGCCATGGATAGAACTGGTAAATCTGGTCTACCAACAGCGCATTGCTTGGCCGCGTAAAATCGGCCGGAGCCTGGGCTTGCCAGATTGGATCGGTGAACAGCACATCGGCGGGAAGTAAAGACTGGCCTCCTAAAGTTGCGGGCCAGAGGTATAGACAAAACAGGAGCAGCAGCCCAGCCCCAACCCAGACCATTTTTGAGGAGCACAATTCATTTCTAATCATAGACAATGTCAATCCAGATTCTTTTGAAAACTTTCAATGACCTCTATGCGTCTCTGCCAATCACTCTCCTGCGCTTTAACCGCTGCCTGCGCCAGCCGCTGTTGATATTCTTTTGTAGATATTTCACGCGCAGCCCGGATGGCCAAAGACACAAATGATGATGAATCAGCCAAAGTACACCATTCTGCAAACCGTGCCAATTCATCCGTTGCCGTCGCCACAATGGGAACTCCTGCGGCCGCGTACTCAAATAGCTTAACAGGATTAACCGCTTGAGTGAGTGGTCCTATCTTAAATGGTATTAAGGCAACATCAAAGCCAGCCAGATATTCTGGCAAATGTGCATACAACCGTGATCCTAAAATATACAGGTTGGTCGGTAATTCGGCCGGTCGTGGAATTTCCCAAGGGCCGATAACAATCACACTGCCTTCTGGGACAGCTTTTGCCAAAGCAATCATGCTGTCCACATCCGTCCATGGGCCAATCGTTCCAATATATCCAAAACGTGGATGAGGACAAGTGTGCAAGTCCTCTGCTTCGGCTAATCCGGCGCGGGCGCGTGCAAAATGAGCAGCATCCACACCGTTCGGAACTAGGTGCGTATTTGCATTGATCTGACGGCACTTTTCCCAAAGTGATTGTGCCGTGGCAATCACTAGATCGGCACGATGGAGCAAGTCGCGCTCCATCGCCGTAATGACGACGTGCTCGCGGCCACTGAAAAAGCCGGGATAATTGTCCATGCAATCAAAGACAACCCGTTGCTCATGCAAATGTCCAATGAGATCAACGTCGGTGGGAAAAGAAAGCCACAATAGCGGTGTAAGCATATTCAAGTTGTGCAATATCGGACGCAATTGGAGAGCCAACCAACGTTGGTTCAGGCGGTTGATGGTCCGTATTCGACGACTGAAGGGTAGGGCTGGAGCAGGCGTAAAGAGCCATAACTTTTCGGCCAGTTGTTCCAGTGTAGACCGGCAGCGGCGTTGCGTCGTATTGCGCACTTGGCGCACAATGTGGGTGGCAAATGAGTAACTGATGGGATTCACGTACAAAACCCGGTGAGTGGCGGCAAGACGTTCCGCTAAATGTTGCGGGCGCTGCTTGATACTACGCCAATCATTGACGCCGCAAAAGACCAAGTCATTCATACACCCGGCTCCGCCAACCAGTGCTCAAGTATATCCACAATGCGCTGTGCAGCCTGGCCGTCGCCGTAGGGATTGCTGGCCTGGGCCATTGCCATGTAGGCGGACCGATCAGAAAGCAAGCGCGCGGTTTCGACCGTGATGCGCTCAATATCCGTGCCTACAACGCACAGCGTACCGGCGGCAACACCCTCAGGTCGCTCAGTCACGTTGCGCAATACCAATACCGGCTTACCCAAACTCGGCGCTTCTTCCTGAATGCCGCCTGAATCGGTCAGAATCAGATAAGCGCGCTGCATCAGGTGGACAAACGGTTCATAATCCAGCGGCTCAACCAGATGGACGCGCGCGACAGCGTTTAACTCGGCCTCCACGATTTGCCGCACTGCCGGATTCTTGTGGACGGAAAAGACTACGACGACATCTCCAAAAGCCTGCACCAACTGCCGGATGGCTGCACAGATATTCCGAATAGGTTGTCCCCAGTTTTCTCGGCGATGGGCCGTGACCAGAAGCACGCGCGTTTGGTCAAAATTCAGGCTATTCAATGGCGCGGTATCGAATATATAGGGATGGTATGCCACCGACAACAACGCATCAATCACCGTATTACCGGTAACGTAGATGTGGTCATCAGGTATATTCTCTCTCGTGAGGTGCTCGCGGGCTGTCGGCGTAGGCGCAAAATGCAGATCGGCCAGGACACTGGTGAGCCGCCGATTCATTTCTTCCGGAAAGGGTTGGAATTTGTCGTAGGTGCGCAAGCCAGCTTCAACATGACCGATGGGAATCCTGAGGTAATAGGCGGCCAGTGACGCGGCCACTACCGTCGTAGTGTCGCCCTGTACCAACACGATGTCGGGCTGCTCTGTTTCCAGGATGGGTTTGAGTCCCAGCATTGCCTGCGTCGTGATCTCGAAAGGGCTTTGCCCGGCGCGCATCAAATCCAAATCATAATCTGGGGTGATGGCGAACAGGCGCAAGACCTGATCGAGCATCTCGCGGTGTTGCGCGGTGACGACCACCACCTGGCGCAAGCGATCGGTGTCTTCGGCAAGACACCGAATGACCGGCGCCAATTTGATGGCTTCGGGGCGCGTGCCGAAAACAGACAGAACTTTAGGCAGTCGAGGCATTAGCAATCTCTGCCCTTCCGGCCACTTTCTTTTCAAAAACAGAGACAAGCAAATATCCCCCGAAAAGTTGCGCGTAGAAGGGGTCAAGTTGCCTTGCTAATAAAAGGCGTAAAAAGTAATAAAGAATCTTACGTAACCCGTGTAGGGGCGCCAGCGAGAACTGTTCCAAAAACATTATGTTATATTCTCGCTTAATAGATAGCGAGGAAGAGACGCAATGCCGAAGAGTTTTCACCGGAAATTCAGCTCCAAATTTCCACTGCCCTGATTTTTCAAGCATTTCCTTTGTGTGACGATAGATCGAGCCTCGATATGATGGAGCAAAATTGATCACCATCCCTCCAGGCTTACAACAGTATCCCATATTGGCCAAGATACTTTTCTGCTCTTGCTCCGAGTAATGTTCAATGACGCCAGAGCTGAAAACAACATCAAACTGTTCCTTCAGAACTTGCTCTGTAGCAATTTCAAACATGTCCAGAACAATAAATGTAGCCTCCAGTGAAAAATTCTGGAAAGTGTTTCTACAAAACGCAATGCTATTATCAGAGATGTCGAGTAAAGTTAGCTTTGCACCAGCTTGTGTTAACAAGATATCAACCTGTCCAGTCCCTGCACCGACATCAAGAATAGCCTTTCCTGTGATGGGATCTAGTTCTTTTTTGAGATAACGTACCAGTTTTCTCGAAAAAGCATCTGTTTTATCTGTCCCACTATGGGTTGCTTGCTGCCAATGAGAAAGCCAATATGCGGATGATATTTGACGATATTTATTCATTGAAATTCTCTTATGCAACTTTGCTCAAGATCTCTGCTAAATTCTGGGTGAGTATACGCCGGTCAAAACGCGCCAACAAAGCGCCCGACGGGCAGTAGCCATCCGGCTGAATCTGAACCGTTTCAAACATCGTCAACAACGCCTGGGCAATTGCTGGAGCATTATCCGGCATGGCAACTATGCCAATTTGTTCCTGCACAACGATGTCGCTGACAAGGCCTGGTGGAACCAGCGCTAAAATAGGCCGGCGGGCCGCCAGATACTCGAAGAACTTGTTGGTGAAAGACATACGTCCTTCATTGTCGTTAGGTAACAGCAGTAAGAGGAGATGGGCTGCTCGCATCATTGCAATAGCCTTATCATGGGCAACCATATCTACTATGTCTATGTTATCTTCAAGTCCGGTTAGGCGCATGCGGTAGGTGGGGTCCAATTTACCGATAAAGCGAAAAAGTACTTTTTGGCGAAAGACCTCGCTTTGTGCTAAGGCGAGTCGCAGTCCTTCCGGGAGTAGATTGTTAGTCCGTGGACCAAGAACGGTGCCCACATACGTCATCACAAATCTGTCGTTTGCCAGCGTTGACGGAGAAGATACAAAATCATCCAGATCAAAACCATTGGTGATCGTGCTGCATTTCGAAGCGACAAGCGGGCCAAAACAAATCTGGGTTTGTTGGGCCAGCGGTTCTGTGACCATAATCGCGTGGTCACATGCCGCTAATATCCGGCGTTCAATACGCTGTTGGCGCATAAAATGCACCTTTCCCATACGGCGCAAAGCCAGATTTTCGGCCGTCCATACATCACGAAAGTCTGCGATCCAGGGTATTCCTAAATGCTTATGCAACCTATATCCCACTAGATGGACCGAATGGGGCGGTGAAGTGGTCAGTACCGCATCGCAGGGATATGTCTGCAACACTTGTTCACAAACACGCTGTGCTCCTCCAACCCATAGCACGTTGACATCCGGAACGAGAATATGCCGCACGATTGAGAGAAGCCAGCTTCGAAATTGGGATATCCGGGCAGTCTGGGCCGTAGTTACCTCTGCACGGACTGAGGGCGTCGATCTGTTGGGCTGGAGCCTGGATACCCAGCGCGGCCAGCCTACCCGATAAACCGGCACATCGGGCACATCCCGCGCCAAACTATCATCAGGATTCCACAATGCATCCGAAGCGACCACCACTGGCTGCCAACCAAACTCCGGCAGGTATTTGGCGAATTTGGTCACACGGATGGCGCCGGTACCGCCCTGAGGAGGAAAGTCAAAGGAGATCACCAAAACATGCTTTTTCACTTTGCTGACCTGACTCGCTTGATCAACTTTCTCAAACCGACATAGACCGCGCGCAATCCACGGTAAATCCGTCCCTGAAAGGAGCGGCCATAAGAAGGATAGTCCCAAAAAGATTTTTTAGGCAAACTCAGAATAGCCTCTAATTGTTCTTCGGTCAGCCCCAGTTTTTTGATCACATAGGCGGTATCTTCCTCCTGCAAAGCAGGATCGTAAGCAGGGACTCCAAGTGTCTCAAGAGCCTGATCTCTGGTGATTTCTCCCGAGCAAATCAGGCTGGACAAATGAACACGGCGTTTATCATAGCCAAATTTGCGTGGCAGCCAGAAACCTTGATACCATCGCGTATAAATAGACTCATAGTGCTTGCCCCCATAATAGCGCCAGCCGATCTCTTGTTCAAGGATGGGCATTACGTCCTTTTTCGAATAATCCAGGTAGTTCAAAATAGCGATCTGTTTTTGGGTCAAACGGTCGTAAACTTGGGTCCAGAAATCTAGATGAGGAAAGGTCTTAAGCGCGACGGTGCCGAATTGCTTTTGGACGTGCGAGATGTACTTCCAATCCATATGACCCTGCGACCATGCCGCCGGCAGATGCGACTCAGTGCGCACGTTGCCTCCGGTGATAATGTATTTGATTTTCATCTTGCGCGCTGTCTGATGCAGGCAAGCCACGATGGCATGATCGCTGGGAATTTCCGAGTCCGGGGTAGATGCTTTCAAGAAGGACAACTGCAAATCCTTGAACTCTTCCCAATCAAGGACTTGGGTATACAGATCAATGCCAAGCCTTTTCAAGGCCTGCTCGATATTTTTTACCGCCAACTCAGAATCCCAGCCGTTGTCCAGGTGAACAGCTACAGGACGCAGCCCCAATTGCTTCACCCGGTAAGCCACAAAAGTGCTATCTACCCCACCACTGACACCAATTACACAATCATACGGCTTGCCAACTCCTTCTTTTTTGATACGCTCGGTCAACCTTTCAACCTTGCGTTGACCGGCCTCACCTATAAGGACATATTTGCTGATTGCCCGATCGTATGCGTGACAGTGGCTACATACACCTTGCTCATCGAACACCAGATCGGGATCAGTCGTATCCATCACACATCGAGCGCAAATTTGATAGGGTCTGGCCATTGTATCTCCCGTTATGCTAACCTGCCTAATTGCCGCGCAAATGCTAATCGCTAAAAACCTGACGCAATTCTTGTTGAGATGGGTAGCTGATTAACACAGCGCGAAGCGGCCCTTGAAAGACAAACATGCTCCCGGCAGCGGCCGCCGAAGCACCGCCCTGTTTCACGGCTTCACCCAAATGCCGGATGCTGCCGGCTCCACCGCAAGCCACTACCGGAATACCGACGACTTCAGAAACCTGATGGACGAGGTTCAGATCATAGCCCTGCATAGTGCCATCGCGGTCGATGGAGGTTAAAAACAGCTCGCCGGCCCCACATTTTTCCATTTCGGCAGCGAACCGGATCGGCTCCAAACCGGTTGATCGCGTGCCGCTGTGCGTGAATACCTGATATTTACCCCACCGATTCTTTTTTACGTCCACAGATACAACCACACTCTGACTCCCAAACAAATCGGCGGCGGCGCGAATGAATGCTGGATTTTCAGCGGCATAGCTATTCACAACTACCTTTTCAATGCCAATGCTGAAAAGAGTTTTCATGTCTTCCAATGTGCGGACGCCTCCGCCATAACCCAGAGGCATAAAGCACTCGCCGGCAATCTTTTCCACCAAGGCAAACGGTGGCTTGTTGTTTTCGACTGTAGCCGTAATATCCAAAAAGATCAGTTCATCTACTTCTTTGTCGTTAAAAATTCTGACAATATTGATCGGATCGCCAAGATATTTGGGTGACTTGAATTGGACGGTTTTCACCAACCCCTGATTTCGGAGTAGCAAGCAGGGGATAACTCGCGTCTGGATCATCTAGCTGTGCTCCGCAAAGTTTTTTAAAAGTTGCATGCCGAATCTATGGCTCTTTTCAGGATGAAATTGCACGCCTGTGATATTACCTTGCCCTATTACCGAAGCAAAATCGTCGCCGTATCGGGTCTGTGCCAACACATTTCGTGTGTCTGCACAAACCACGTGATAAGAATGAACAAAGTAAAAACGCGGCTCGTTGTCCAGATCAATGAAAATCGGGTGCGGTTGGCAAACGCGGAGCGAATTCCAGCCCATATGCGGCACCTTGAGATGTACATTGGCTTGATCGAATTGAAAACGCACGGTTTCGGCATCGATCCAGCCCAGACCAGGCAATTGACCTTCCGCGCTGTGTCTGGTAAACAGCTGCATACCCAGACACAAGCCGAGGATGGGCTTTTTGCTTTCAATTACTTGGGCATTGAGCAGAGGGATCAAGCCGTGTTCGGTCAGGTTCTTGATTCCATAATCGAATGCGCCCACACCAGGCAAAATCAGCTTATCGGCCCGCTCAATCAGCGCTGCATCGGACGATATGACGGTTTCCGCGCCGACTTTTTTGAGCATATTGAGAATGGATCCAAGATTGCCCATGCCGTAATCAATGATCGCGATCATACTTGTCTGTTGTGATACTCCGAACTCAACTCACGATAAATACTGACTAACTGGTTAACCACTGCTTGCTCGCCGAATCGAGCAATGCAATTTTCTCGAATCTGAAGCGGATCATAGCAATCCACATTTTCGCGCATAGTTGCCATCGCTTCGCCAAGTTGTGTGCTATCTTGGATCGGCGTCAGAACACCATTTGCTGAATGCACAATGGCTTCCGGGCCTCCGCAAGCTGTAGCAATTACCGGCTTGCCGCAGGCTAATGCTTCGATCAACACAACCCCAAAAGTTTCATAGTGGCTTGCCAAAACAAACACATCGCAGGCTTGCATTTCGGCCAGCACCTGCTCGCGGCTCAGGGCACCCAAAAAGGTTACGTTCTGCTCGATATTGAGCGTGTGCGTCAATGCTTCCAACGTCGAACGCAGTGGGCCGGCTCCTCCCAATCGCAACTGAATTGCCTTGTTGTCTCGAAATTGCTGCGCAAATGCATTGAGCAAGTCGGTTTGCCCTTTGTTTTCATCCA
Organism: Anaerolineae bacterium; assembly: GCA_016931365.1. The sequence goes on along the minus strand of JAFGEY010000396.1, from coordinate 15,278 downwards.
GCGAGCCTATGTTGAGAAAACAAAAGGGTCTGTTGCCGTAAGGTACAGATGGTTTCTTCAAAACTGCCTTTTCAAACCGTTCATCCAAGATATTGGGCACCCATATCCAGGGACAGACACAATCTCCCACCATTTTTTCTAGAGCATACCCCAGGCTAGGACTGACAACCAGCCGCCGATCGGCATATCGAAACGTGTCTGGAAGATATGCTTTTTCCGCATTGAAAATCAGTCCGCGCGCGAAAGCCGAACTGTGCTCGGTTAGTACATAGGCCATTCCCCATTCTGCCTTGAGTTGACGAGCTAACACCCCCGCCCATAGGGCATTATGGGCATGGACAATATCCGGCATGCCATTTTGCGCAACATATTTTTTGAATAAAGCTCGCCCGGCCTGAAGACACAACCACCGATAGAATGGAGATATGCGCGGGATTCCATAGCCGTCGAAATTAAAAACCGGCATGCCCTGGTCATCTTGCACCCGAAAACCGACCTTCCAACCGGAGATTCTCCGAGTCAGTAGACGAATCGAGCGCAGATGAAGGGAAATGACTCCGACATAATAACCAGCTCGTTTGAGAGCATAAGCCTGATCGCGCTGAAATATGCCTTGAAGTGGAGCATCGGATGGCACGTATCTTTCTGAAGGGATAATCAGAATGTGCATCACAACCGCCGTATCCAGAACGCTGAAGGCGCAGAAAATGGGAAAGATTGACGCATCGCTTTCAGTTCAGGAAATCTCCTGTTCATCAGATCTGGATACCGTAACAACATATAACTACCCGGCCAGACCACCTGAAATTCGTGGTTAAATGTCAGAAAAGCCTGCAACAAGAACTGCTCATTCCAATACAACTGGGTATCCCAGTAGACTTGGGGATACGGTTTAGGCAGGCTGATATCGTGAATATGCACCAGCACGCCTGGCGACAGTCGAGGCAAAATCTCCAGATATTCAAATTGTACATCACCACCTGAGCGGAGCACATGACTGGAATCAATGAATAAAATGTCGCCAGCTTCCAATGCCGTAAAGACATTCAAATTTACGTCCTGAACTCGTACATGCAGCAGTTGTGTCAGACCCGCAAAGCCTTTGGCCAATACATCCGGTGGGAAAGGTTCAATTACTGTTAGGTTAGTCGGGCAGCCAGTTTCTTGCTCATTACGCATGCACGCCACGGCAGCGAGCCGCGTTGAGTTGCCCGCCCCGATTTCAATGATATGCTTAGGCTTGTAGTATCGGATGAACGCATAATACACATGTGCATCAACAGCCATATAATTGCCATTGATCAAATGAAACTGTGTGGAATTTTCGGTGGGCTGAAGAGGAAATTGCGCGCGAAATTCGTCCATGAATGGTGGGATGACATGCTCCAAGCAGTCAAGCGCCATTTGATCGTTCATATCAATTCCGATCATCGAGGATTGCTGATTCCAAAAGGGCCGTTCTACATCATCGATCTCGGGAATGGGCAGATAAAAGTGCTTTCGCAGCAAATGGAATCCACGTCGATCAAAGATGCGGTGCGCCGGGTTTCCCGGAATCAGCATCAATCCGATCGCCGTTAGTTTGGCTAACAACAACACAAGCGGCTGGACGATATAACGACGGGCCGCGCGCAAAAAGAATTTCAAGACGGTCATCTTGATCACTTTCGAGACAAATAAAAGGCTATGCGGCGCAATTGATGGTAAACAACTCGCAAATGTTGCCGTATCCGGACGGCTATCAACCTGGAACGTGCCAGACTGCACAATGACGGATCAAGCGCAAGTGCACGCACATAATAGGCAGCGGCCAGCGAATCATAGCCGCGATACCTGGCCATCGTGTCGGCAAACCAAGTGTGTGCCCGCGCAATAACTTGTGGCTCACTTGCCGATGAAGCCCATTCGGGAAAAAGACCCGCGACGCCAAATTCTTGAAAAAGGCGTTGGAAAGTGGTCTGCTTTTCCTGATCATGCAACTCGACTTTGCGGCTGTCTTGCGCCAAATGAATTCGCTCCTTGACTAGCTTTTCTGGCACACGTCCGATCTCGAACTGCCGCAGCAGGCGCAGCCACATATCTACATCCTGTGTCGTTCGCAACGATTCGGAGAACCGCCCTACCCGATCAAAACATGTGCGTTCAACCAACATAGTCGAGCCACCCATATACATCTGGCCGAACAGTACACGCAAGGCTTGCGCACGGGGATACCAAGGTGTCTCAACCTGGCAGAGAACAGTTCCTTGTGAGTCAATGACAAAATAGTCGGTATAACATGCCCTAAACTGTGGATATTGGTGCAAAAATTCAATCTGCCGCGCCAGCTTGTTCGGCAGCCACAAATCATCATGACTGAGCCAGGCAAACCATCGCCCGCGCATTTTCTCAAGTCCCATGTTCAAAGCACTGGCCACACCGCCATTGGGTTTGTGAAAACCCCGCACTCGTTCGCCATACGATTGGATGATGTTCCACGTTCCGTCCGTTGAACCATCATCAATTACAACAAGTTCATAATCAGTCCACGTTTGCGCCAGGACACTGTCAACTGCTTCATGTAAAAAGTTGGTTCCATTGTAGACCGGGATAATCACACTGATGGTGGGAGACAGCCTATTTTGCATGAATGAACCTGGCTCTGACCTTCTGAACTAATCTCTGCACTCTGGCAAGTCCTCTCTCAACCCACCCTATGCACTGATCTAGCCAAAGATGAGCTTTTTGTCTGGTCAACGGACCGGTATCAACTTGTGGGAAATGTATTGTTTTAATCGCAAAGAAGGCACCTACCGGAACCCGATACGGATGGTCCATATTGTCAGCCAAATGAAAATTTTTGGTGGCATACGTTTCCCAGGACTCATCAAAATCTTCTGGCAGCCAGCCCGACCGATGTTCTTGCCATTTGCCGCCATCCAATCCCCAGGCATCCTTACCATCGGGATGCTCTTGCTTGACAAACCCCAACGGTGTAAAAATTATTACCTGATGTCTGGCCAAGCATTCAGTAGCGCGGAGCAAGCTGATGCCCGTTTCTTTTTCCAGGTGTTCAATCACATCCATCACAAATACAGTATCAACGGATCGGGAAGGAAATAGAGTAACAGCCTGTTCCCATGATGCCTGCAATACAACATAAAGCCTGTCACAAAACTGAGCCGGTTGACTTGCCATTGCATGCTGTAAATAGTCGACATATTGGACAAAAGGCTCACAACATATGTGTACTGACGGGATAACATAGTTCTGCGGTTGAATACCGCAACCAATATCCAAAACAACGTCAACTGGGCGAATTTTGTTCATAACGGCCGAAACCAATGTATTTCGGTCGTCAAACCAATGGATCATATCTGTACCTAGTTCAACCCATCAATGGCTGATTGGCGATGCATATAATTGAGTAATCAGTTGACGAGCCAGGTTTTTGACCAATAAAATGTCAGTCATTCTTATTCCTCTAATGAACCACATCGCCGATATAAATATCAGCACCCCCAGTCCTTCGCGTACCAAAAAGGAAACAACCGGTGGCGCAAGGTGAACTTGCTCGACAACCAGAACAGATAATGCACTGCATCCGACGATCTTGATGGCACGCACCCAGTCATAGGGCGCCGGAAAGACACGTTGCGCCCAATAGTATTGCAAAGCACATAATACCAAATAGCCAATTACCGTGGTAGCAGTTGCTCCATATACTGAAAAATGTGGGATGAGGATCAAATTCAGGCTCAAGTTGATGAGTGCTGCTGCACCCATAGCATAACCGGCATAGCGTACCTGCTTGGACTGCAAAATGGCGGATCCAGCCGGGTAGCTCAACATATACAAAAACGGGGCCAATGAAAGAAAAGGTACCAGCCTGGAAGCCGGATAATACGCCGAGTTTTGTGTAAACATGTAAATTACGTCAGCGCTTCCCGCGCTGATTCCCACTAACAGCAAACTGCCAGCCAGCGTCAAAACAATAAAGGCCTGACGATGAGCTATACGCATTGCTTCTTCACCACGTTCAGCGCCAAATGAAAAAATGAACGGTGTCCAGAACAGGCTGAGTGGCCCCAGTAACACAATGTTAAAAACGCTGGCAAACTTGTAACCGAGCGTATATACGCCCACCAGCTCAGAGCCGGCAAAAGCTTCCAAGATCAACCGGTCTGAGATATCCAATATCCACATTCCCAGACCTGTAAAAATAAACGGAAAACCGAGCGTCAAAAGCGCCCGAAGCATCGGATGTTTGAACGAAAGCACTACGCAGCCCCGCAACACAGCAATAGACATCAAAGTGGTCAATGTGGCGGAAAAAATAGACGAAACGAAATATCCTTCCACACCTTGATGTAAAGTGCCGATCAAATATGCCTTAAGTGCCAGTTCAACTAGAAACCCCGCAATAGAAATCGTCACAAACTCGATGGCCCGCTTTTCCAACCGCAATAGAACATATAAACTAGCCTGCAAAGCAGAAATCAACAACAACACACTGGCTGTTCGTATTTCATCTGCATAGTATGCCTCATCAAAGAAGGCCACAGACAGTGGCCCGGAGGCCGCTATCATGAGCAGTGCCACTATCATCGAGGCGCCGCACATCCATGCTATTGTCGTGCCGGCCATTCTTCGCCGCGATTCAATGGATTGCTCATAATACAGGCGGCTCAGACCGCTAAGAACGCCTGAACCGGCGACCAAGCTTACCACGCTGTTCAAGGTGAGCAGCACTGATACGATGCCATACTCAGCAGTTGTCAGCCGGTTAAGATACAAAGGCAGGAGCAAAAACCCTAGCGCGGCTTGGGCAAGACTGCCAATAGAGTAGGCAAGGAATTGCTTGAGGCCAGATCTAAGCATATTCCCAGGCCCATTCTTTTGCTTCCCAGGTTCGTACAAGCCGCCTCGCAGCCTCCCCATCCCCATACAACGCCGGCCACTCCTCCGGCACCCTCCATCCCCGCACTGCAGCCACAATCTTGTCCGTCTCCGCTCCAACCAGCACATTCCACCCCAGCTCCACCGTCTCTATCCACTCGGTCTCATCGCGCAGGGTCACGCACGGTACGCCAAGCCAGTACGCCTCTTTCTGAATCCCGCCGGAATCGGTCAGGATCATCCGCGCTCCCTGCTCCAGGCACACCATGTCCAAATAGCCAACTGGATCGACAAACTGAAGATGAGGGACAGCAGATGACAGATTAAGCATCTGGATTCGGTTGCGCGTGCGAGGATGGACAGGAAAGACGATCGGCTCGTCCAACGCGGCAAAGGCATCCAGGATAGCGCGCAGACGGGCCGGATCGTCGGTGTTCTCGGCGCGGTGCACCGTCGCCAGCAAAAAGCCTTTTTCGGTCAGGCCCAGCCTTTGCAGCGCATCCGAACGTTCGCCCGCGCGCGCGGCGACCCACAAAAGCGCGTCGGCCATCACGTCGCCGACCAGGTGAACGCCATTGGTGATGCCTTCGGCGGCCAAGTTATCTACAGCAGTTTGACTGGGACAAAAGAGCAAGTCTGAAATGTGGTCGGTGAGCACCCGGTTGATCTCTTCCGGCATGCGTCGATTAAACGAGCGCAGCCCGGCCTCGATGTGCGCGGTCGGGATGTGCAGCTTGGCCGCCGCCAGCGCTCCGGCCAGCGTCGAGTTGGTATCGCCGTAGACCAGAGTCCAATCCGGCTCTTCAGCCAGCAGCACCTGCTCGATGCTGCCCAGCATCGCCGCCGTCTGCGCACCGTGCGGGCCGGAACCAACGCCCAGATTGACATCCGGCTGGGGAATGCCCAGTTCATCAAAGAAAATCTGCGACATGCCATAGTCGTAATGCTGCCCGGTGTGTACCAGAAACCCGGCATGCCCGGCTGCCTGCAGCGCCCGGCTCACCGGCGCGGCCTTGATGAACTGCGGCCGTGCGCCGACGACTGTCACCACCTTCACTGTCCCACCCCCACGCCGCGATAAACCCACCCGGCCGCTCGTGCCAACTCGCGCTCGAACACTCGCCGCCCGTCGACCAGCACCTTGCCGCCGCTCCAGGCCTTCAACTGGATCAGATCGATCCCGGCATATGCGTCGTGCTTGACCATCACCACCACGGCGTCGCAGCCGCGAATGCACTCACACAGGTCTTGCTTGTGGAGCGACACGAACGGATCGTGCACGATCACCTCCGCGCCCAGTTCTTCCAGCCGGCTGATCAAGGGGATACTTGGCGAATTGCGCGTGTCGTCGCTGTTTTCCAGATAGCTGTAGCCCAATACCGCTACCCGCGCATCCTCGATCTCGATTCCCACCGCTGCCAGCGCATCGACGGTCAGCTCGGCCATGTGCAGCGGCATCGCGTCGTTGATCTCGCGCGCGGCCGGGATCAGCCTGGCCTTGATCGCGTCACTCGCTCCGTAGGCCAACAGCCAGGGATCCTTGGGGATGCAATGCCCGCCGACGCCGGCGCCGGGAAAGAGCACATTACGATCTGGACTCTTGTTGACCAGATCGCGCACCTGCCACACGTCGGCCCCCACCTGCTCGCAGATCAGGGCCAGTTCGTTGGCAAAGGCAATCTGCACGTCACGGTAAGCGTTTTCCGCCGTTTTGACCAGTTCGGCGGTCACGCAGTCGGCCAGGTCCAGGTCGGATTGGACAACATTGCGGTAAAAGGTTTGCGCCAGGCGCGCCGCCTCCGGCGTGTCACCACCGATCACCCGGCTCATTGTGGCCAGGTTCTTGAGCAGCCGCCCCGGCATCACTCGCTCCGGGCAGTGTACCAGGTAAAAATCTCGCCCACTGGCGCGCCGCCCGTGCGCCTCCAGGATCGGCCGCACCAGGCGAGCCATCGTGCCCGGCGCGATCGTCGACTCGACGACCACCAGCGCACCCGGCTTGAGATAGCGCGTCAAAGAGCGCAGCGCCGCACGCAGCGCGCGGTAGCGCGGCTGGTGGACGCTGTCGATAGGCGTCTCGACGGCGATCAAGACCACGTCGGCCTCCTGGCAAACCGTATAATCCGAGGTCGCGCGCAAATGCCCCTCTGCAACTACTTGAGCAACCAGTTCATCCAGGCCGGGCTCTTGACCTTCGATCGGGGAAACGCCAATGTTGATTTTGGACACCTTGTCCTTGTCCACATCGAGGCCGCGCACCGGAAATCCGGCTCGCGCAAAACTGGCCGCCACCGGCAGGCCCACATAGCCCAGGCCGATCACTGCCACCTGCGCCGTTCTGTTCTCGATAGCAGACAACAGAGTTTGAAAATCCACAAGACCCCACAATTTCGCCTAAATCAGATCAGTGAAAATCACATAAATCAGTGAAAATCAGTGTTTTATTTCTGTAAATTCTAAATCAACGATAGCTCGCGCAGCATATCCAGTACGCGCGGCGGCTGCCACAGCCAGCTCACACGCAGCCAAAATCCGGCCAAAACCGCCGAACGGTACACCCCTTCAGCGTCGGGCAGCACAAGCTGGTACTGCCCCTGCTCATCCAACTGGTAAAATTCGGCCCGCCGGGTCTGCGGGTCGATCAGCCAATACTCGGGAATGCCGGCCCGCTCGTACTCGTAAAACTTGTCGCCGCGGTCGCGACCGATGCTCTCCGGCGATACAATCTCCACGACCAGATCGGCCGGCCCGTCCAGATAAGTTTCCTTGAGCCGCTCCAGGTGCGCCTGGCTCACAAAAAGCAAATCCGGCTCGCGGCCCGAGTCGCCAATTTTCATTTGAAAAGGTGGCAGGATGATTTTCCCCAATTCATGCTGCTCACAATACAAGCCGATGACCTGGCCCAGAAACAGGCTGATCTCCTGATGCGCCCTCGATGCCGGATTGGTCATCCTCACCTCCCCATCAACCCATTCGGCCAGCGTGTCCTCGTCGGCCCAGGCCAGGAACTCCTCATAACTCATTTGCGGCCCTTCTTCCGGGGTCAGCAGCACGTCCAGCAGCCTTTGCCGCAGGTCACGCCGCCCCGCCCGCGGCGCAGACGTCCTATAGGGCACACTTGGCGCCTCGTAGACATCCTTCTCTGCCATTTTCGCTGTTCCCTTTTGCCGTTCACTTGATCAGGAGGCTATCCGCCCAACTGCGCCCAGGCTTCTGAAGCAATCTCGATCGCGGTTTCACATCTGAGACAGCGCGCGCCTCCCTCGGTGCGCACCAGCCGCGCGCCGCACGGGCAGACAAAGCCCTTCAACCGCGCCGGATGTCCCACCACCAGCCCGTAATCCGGCACGTCGCGCGTCACCACCGCTCCCGCGGCGACCATCGCCCACTGCCCCACCGACACGCCGGGCAAAATCACCGCTCTGGCCCCCAACGCCGCGCCATAGCCGATGTGCGTCTCCGACACCACCCAATCCTCCACGCCCTTGAGCGTGCCGTCCGGGTTGATCGCACGCGGATACTTGTCGTTGGTAAAGCAAACGTGCGGCCCCACAAACACACCGTCCTCAATGGTTACGCCATGATAGACCGAAACGCCATTTTGAATCTTGACCCGGCTGCCGATGCGCACGCCAGCGTCAACGTACACGTCTTTGCTGAGGATGCAGCCTTCACCAATGATCGCCCCTTCGCGCACCTGGACCTGATTCCAGATGCTCGTGCCCTCGCCGATGATGGCTTTGGGCGACACGTCAGCCGTGGGATGAATTCTGGGTGCCATACGCCTCCTCACCGCGCAGCATCGACATGATCCGTGTGGAAACCATATCGATGGCAATCAAATTAAATCCACCGTGCGGAATGATCACATCTGCGTAGCGTTTGCTAGCCTCGACAAACTCGATGTGCATCGGGCGCACCGTGCGCAAATACTGCTCGATCACCGAATCGACCGTACGCCCGCGCTCCGAGATGTCGCGCTGGATGCGGCGGATCACCCGCAGGTCGGGATCGGCGTCCACATAGATTTTGATGTCAAAGCACTCGCGCAGCGCCTTTTCGGCAAAAATCAAAATCCCTTCGACCAGGATCACCGGGCGGGGTTCGACCCGGCGGGTCTGTGCGGCGCGGGTGTGCCACGCGAAATCATAGACCGGCATCTCGACCGCCTGCCAGCGGCACAGCGCGTCCAGATGTTCGATCAACAGCCCGGTTTCGAGCGAGTCGGGATGATCGTAATTGACCTTGACCCGCTCTTCAAAAGGCAGATGGCTCTGGTTGCGATAATAGGCGTCGTGCTGGATAAACGCCACCCGGTCGCGTCCGACGCGGGCCAGAATGGCATCCGAGATGGTGGTTTTGCCGGAAGCCGTGCCCCCGGCAACGCCAACGATGATCGGTTTTTCGGTCATACTGTCCTCCAGCACACTCGCTGTCCAGCACATGTGCTGGGACGGTATTATACCCCCAATCGGCCCTTTTGACCAAACTATGCTACAGCCATCCCGTCAACTGGGCCAGCAGCCGCGTGTAGGCGATGAAATTGGGCCAGCTTATATCCGGTGGCACGCCGTGATCGCAGCCGGGGATAAACCCGCCGTCCTTGAGCAGCGGCGGCACCACGCGCAGCACCTCGGCGCGCATCGTCTCCCCGCCGGCGGCGATGGCCCGTTTGTCGATCCCGCCGCGATAGGCCATCTGCCGGCCAAAACGCTCGCGAAAGGCGACAATGTCGTTGCCCGCCGCCACCTCGATCGGATCGCAGACATTGATCCCCGACTCGATCCAGATCGGGATCAGCAGATCGATGGCCCCGTCCGAGTCCATATCGACGATCGGACAGCCGCTGGCCTTGATCTCGTCCACCCAGCGCACATAAGCCGGCTTGAGAAAATGACGGGTCATCTGCGGCGAGATCATCGGGTGGGCTTTGTAGGCCATATCTTCAGAAAAATGCACACAGTCCAATTCGATACGGTCGGTAATCTGTTTGAGCGTGGCTGAAACAAAATTGCTCCAAAATTCGGTCAACTCCAGGATAAAGTCGGGATCGTCGAGCATCAGCATGCACAGGTTTTCCAGCCCCAGCCACTCGCGCATCTGCCAGAACGGCCCATTGATGCTCACCGACACGGGATAATCGCGCTCTTGCAGCGCCCGGCAGCGTTCTTCAAAATCGGGGGGAAAGCGCTGTGGATCGTGCGGATCAAAGCGCCATTTCATCCGCTCCAGCCAATCCTGTCGATTTTGCACCGGCCAGCGATGCCACTTGCGGGTCACAAAGTCGCGGGCCGAGCGGATATAGGTGTAATCGAACTCGTCGGAAATCTCGGTGATCGCCCCCATCCAGTCCTGGACGATGTAATGCCCGTCGCGGTGTTCGATCACCTTTTCCTCAAATTCGGGGATCATTTTGAACGACACACCCGGATCGACGTGCGGCCGGGTGCGGGCCTGCTCATCGAGCAGGTCGTCGATGCCGAGCAGATCGAGCAAATAGTCGTGCCAGCGCACCCCTTCGGGCAGGCCTTGCTCGTGCCAGGCGCGCAGCGTTGATTCGCGCGGGCCGCCGGGGCTGAGCGGGATTTTGTCGGGGTTGCCAAAAAGCAGCGTTTCGCGGAATCGCTCTCGTGGGTTCATCTAGGCCTCCGTTGTGTGCAAGTCAGAGTTAGCCAACGGGTTCAGTATAACACACAATGGCGGAAACGGCGAGTGTTTTGACATCTCTCGATCGACGGTGTACAATACGGTCAGGTTTCTCAGGCCAGGAGTCGCCGATGAATGTAATCTCAACCCCCAATGCCCCGTCGCCAGCCGGTCATTACGCTCAGGCAATCGTCTACGACGGGCTGATCTTTGTCTCCGGCCAACTGCCGGTCGATCCGCACACAGGCGAAAAGGCGCTCGGCTCGATTGAAGCGCAAACCGAGCAGGCGATCAAGAACGTGCAAGCGATTTTGCACGCCGCCGGTTCTGACCTCGATTGCGTGCTCAAGACCACCCTTTACATCGCCGACATCGCATTGTGTGATCGCATCAACGCCGTTTACGCGCGAATGTTTGGCTCTCACTGCCCGGCGCGCGCCGTTGTGCCGACCCGAGAACTGCATTATGGATTCCAAATCGAGATTGAAGCAATTGCCTTTGCAAAGGAACGAGATGATTGATCAAACTCAACTGGAATTGATTGTCCAGCGCGCCCTGCAAGAAGACATCGGCCAGGGCGACGTGACCAGCCTGTGGACGCTGCCTCCCGACCTGATCGGGCGCGGCGTGTTCCTCGCCAAAGCAGATGGTATTTTGGCCGGTATGCAAGCCGCTCAGGAAGTGTTTCGTCAGGTATCGTCGAGCATCGCTATTAATGTCCTGAAAGCGGACGGCGACCCGATTGCCGGCGGTGACACGCTGGGCGCGGTAAAAGGGCCAATGCAAGCCATCCTCACCGCCGAGCGCACCGCACTCAACCTGATGCAGCGCATGAGCGGCATCGCTACCCTCGCCCGCCGCTACGTCGACCTTGTCGCCGGCACCAATGCGATCATCCTCGACACGCGCAAAACCGCCCCCGGATTGCGCCTGCTCGACAAGTGGGCGGTGCGGCTGGGCGGCGGGCAGAATCACCGCCTGCGCCTCGACGACATGGTGTTGATCAAAGACAACCACATCGCCGCCTGCGGCAGCATCCGGGCAGCAGTAGAACGAGTACGGGCGCGCAACGCGCAAAATCTGCCGATCGAGGTCGAAGTCAAGACATGGGCCGAGTTGGAAGAGGCCGTCGCGCTTGCCCCCGAGCGGATCATGCTCGACAATATGCCGCCGGAACGGATGAAAAAAGCAGTCATCTGGGTAGCAGGCCGGGTGCCGCTGGAGGCCTCCGGCGGGATCGACCTGGACACCGTGCGCGCTGTCGCCGAAACCGGCGTCGATTACATCTCGGTCGGCGCGCTGACCCACTCGGTGATGGCGCTGGACATCAGCCTGGAAGTGGAATAGCGATCAGTGATTAGCTTTCAGCGATCAGCGTTCGGCGCACTCAAGACACCAGGCTGACCACCAACGGCTGACCGCCGAATTGGAATGCCGCGGAAGCACACCTGCGCCAGCACCCTGAATGCAGATGCGCAATTCGAAATACGCATCACGGAGATAAACGATGGATTCTGACCTTCTCTTTTCCGAAATCACCCGAGCCAAAACTCAACTCGGCCCCAATGTGGTCATCCTGGTCCACCATTACCAGCGCGATGAGGTGATCCAGTTTGCCGATTTCAGCGGCGACTCGCTGGAACTTTCGCGCATAGCCGCGCAGCAAAAAACGGCCCGCTATATCATCTTTTGCGGCGTCGACTTTATGGCCGAGACGGCGGCCATGCTCTGCGACCCGGCGCAGACTGTCATTCTTCCCGCCGGCGACGCCCCCTGCCCGATGGCGCAAATGGCGACCGTCGAGCAGGCGCAAGAAGCGTGGGAGATGTTGACCGGCATGTGGGGCGACGACATGATCCCCATCACTTACCAGAACTCGTCGGCCGCGCTCAAGGCTTTTTGCGGGCGACACGGCGGTGCGGTCTGCACTTCTTCGAACGCCGAGCGGCTGTTCAGGTGGGCATTGGGCGAAAAAACGCACCTGGTGTTTTTTCCGGATGAGTGGCTGGGCACCAACTCGGCGCTTGCACTGGGCATCCCAGGCGACAAAATCGTCGTGTGGGCCCCCGATGGGCCGGAGGCCAGCCTCGAACGGGCGCGCAACGCCGTTGTCGTCGTCTGGAAAGGCTACTGCCACGTCCACACCTTTTTCACTGTCGAACACGTCCATCAGGCGCGCGCGCAGTATCCCGGCATCCGGGTCATCGTCCACCCCGAGTGTCCCGTCGATGTCGTCCAGGCCGCCGACGCCTACGGCTCGACTGCGCAGATCATCCGCTATGTCGAGCAGGCCGCGCCCGGCAGCATGGTCGCCATCGGCACCGAGATCAACATGATCGGACGGCTGGCCCGCCAGCACCCCGACAAGACGGTGGTGCCGCTGGCTCGCTCGCTGTGCGGCACCATGTACCGCACCTCGCCGCAGGGTCTGCGCGATGCGCTGCTCTCCTGCATCGCAGGAAAACCGATCAATGCCATCCAAGTAGATCAGGAAACCGCGCGCTGGGCCAACCTGGCTCTGGAGCGCATGTTGAATTTATAAGCTATCAGCGGTCAGCAGTCAAAGGAACTAAAATGTCCGAACATAAAATCGTCGATCTCCTCATCCTCGGCTGCGGCGTGGCCGGTAGCGTCGCTGCGCTGGAGGCTGCTTCCAATCCCGGCCTCGACATCCTCGTCGTCACCCCACAGGCCGATCCTACTGAAAGCAACACTCGCTACGCGCAGGGCGGCATCATCGGGCGCGGGCCGGGAGACTCGGCCAACCTGCTGGTAGAAGATCTGTTCCGCGCCGGCGCCGAAGCCAATTCATGGCCGGCGATTCGTCTGCTGGCCGAGGAAGGCCCGCGTCTGGTGCAGCAATACCTGGTCGAGCAGTCCGGAGTTCAGTTTGACACCCATGCCGACGGCAGCCTGGCCTTTACCCGCGAGGCCGCACACTCGGCCGACCGCATCCTCCACGTCGGTGACGCGACGGGGCTGGAAATCGAAAAGAAACTGATCGCCGCCGTGCGAGGCCGGCCCAACGTCGCCCTGTGGACGGGCCATACTGCCGTCGACCTGATCACCCCCTCGCACCATTCGCGCAGCCCGCAGGACGTGTACGCGCCACTGAGCTGCGCCGGCGCATACCTGTTCGACCAGGCGTCGGGCAGCGTGCGTACCGTGCTGGCCAAAAAGACCATCCTCGCCACCGGTGGCCTGGGCCAGATTTTCCTGCACACCACCAACCCGGCCGGCGCGCGCGGTGACGGGCTGGCTATGGCCTACCGCGCCGGCGCACGCATCGCCAACGCCGAATACGTCCAGTTTCACCCCACCGCGTTTTTCAAGCGCGGCGCGCCGCGCTTTTTGATCAGCGAGGCGGTGCGCGGCGAGGGCGCGCGGCTGCTTAACGATGCAGGAGAGCCGTTTATGGGGCGTTACGAACCGCAGTGGAAGGACCTGGCCCCGCGCGACGTGGTGGCGCGCTCGATTCACATGGAAATGCTCGAACGCCAGTTGAGCAACGTCTACCTCGACCTGCAATCCGTCGCCACGCCGGCGCGCATCAAGGAGCGCTTTCCCACCATCTACCAGACCTGCCTCGACTATGGCATCGATATCACCCATGAGCTGATCCCCGTCGTCCCAGCGGTGCATTATTTCTGCGGCGGCGTATGGATCGACGAATGGGGCCGCAGCACGATCCACAACCTCTATGCGGCCGGCGAAGTGAGCTGCACCGGCGTCCACGGCGCAAACCGGCTGGGCAGCGCGTCGCTGCTGGAAGGCGTCGTCTGGGGCGCGCGCGCCGCGCAGGACACGGTTCGGCACCTCGACGACAACACATCCGTCCACGGATTAAGCGTCGATCCGGCGCACATCCCGCCGTGGGACGATACGATGACCGCCTATGACACCGACCCGGCCCTGTTCTGGCAGGACATGGAGACGATCCGCCGCACCATGTGGTATTACGTCGGGCTGATCCGCGCCACCTACCGCCTGCGCCGCGCCATCGACGACCTGCGCCACCTCCAGCGCGAGATCGACTTTTTCTACCGCCACACCCACCTCAGCGATGGGTTGATCGGCCTGCGCAATGCGGTGCAAAACGCGCTCATCGTCGCCCGCGCGGCGTGGGAAAATCCGAATTCGAGAGGGTGCCATTACCGGCAGGATTGAACTGTGAATGTGCTGCGTGATTCGTGAAACGTCAACCACGCAATACGGAACACGCAACTCGCAACTTTTAGCTCGCAACTTGAAAAAGGAGTCGATCGTATGAAACTATCCTTCACCACCCTCGGCTGTCCCGGCTGGACGCTGCGCCAGATCGCCGACAATGCCGCCGCGATGGGCTATGACGCGGTCGATTTTCGTGGCCTGCTCGATCAGATTGACATCAGCAAATGCCCCGAGTTCAACGAGCAGCTGGGCGAAACCAAACAGATGTTCGCCGACCTCGGCGTCGCCATCTCGGGGCTGGCCCTCTCCGCCCGCTTTGCCGTGCCCGACCCGGCCGAAATGCAGCAGCATATGGACGAACTGCGCCGCAATATGGAGCTGGCCGCCCGGCTCGACACCCATTTCCTGCGTGTGTTCGGCGGCAAGGTGCCCGACGGTTACACCGTGGACACGATCATGCCCATCGTCGTCGAAAACCTGCGCCGGGCCGGCGACGAGGCCAAAGGGTTTGATGTGACCCTGGTGCTGGAAACGCACGACGACTGGACCGACTCGACCGTGTTCGCCCGCCTGATGCGCGAGGT
>JAFGEY010000395.1 GCA_016931365.1 Anaerolineae bacterium | reverse complement strand
CGCGCGAGATGGTGACGGCGGCGGAAACGAGCGCGTGCCGGCGCAGCAAACCGGCGATGCGGTCAAAGAACCGGTCCGAGCCATCGCTAGCCTTGATGTCGAGCATCACGCCCAGCCCGAGCAAGGCACACAACGCCAGCGCCTGGGCCAATGTGGCGATGTGTTCCGTACTCGCCCGGTAGCGCAGGGCAACCAGCTCGTCGCTGGTCAGCTCCTCCAGGAAATGCGGCACGCCGCAGTCGATCCACAGGCCGCGCGTGCCCGAGCCATGCAAGAGCACCGGTTCGCCGTCTCTGGCTTCGCGGACGTCGAGTTCGACTATGTCATAGCCGTGCACAGCGGCCAGACGGATCGCCCCCAGCGAGTTCTCCGGCGCGTTGGCCCCGATCACCCCACCGCGATGGGCGACCAGCAACGGCCGCCGGGCGCGAATGCAGTTGGCATCGCGCAGGTCGATCAGGCCATCTTGCTCGTGTTTCATTGTGTTTGTCCTCCAGGCGTTCCAGAATGAATGAAGGAAAAAGCGTTATGGTTCCAGCCCCACCCGCGCGCAGATCGCCCGGTAGGCCCACTCGTCCCATTCTTCCTGCACGCCGATGCCGGGCAGGTCGCCATAGTTCTTGCAGATCAATCCACCCTCGAAAATGTCGACCATCTCCCTGGCCCCCGCCTCAATGCGCGCCCGGTCGCCGGTGGGCAGAATTTGCTGGATGTCTACCGGGCTCCACAGCGCAGCCTTGCGCTCGCGCAGCAAGGCCGCCAGGCGCGGCATGTCATAGAGCGCCGGCTGATCGAATTGAAAGACATCCACGCCTGCATCCAGCAAGTCCGGGACGATCTCCCAGTTCTGCCCGCATGAGTGCATCAGCACCTTCATCCCATACTCGTGCGCGATACCCATCAGCCGGGTGTAAAGCGCTTTGAAATACTCGCGGAACATCTTGGGGCTGAACAATAACCCGGTCTGCGTGCCCATATCCTCGCCGATCATGATTCCGTCGGCGCCGGCGCGCCCGGCCAGGTGGATTTTCTGTTCATAGACCCTGGCCACGATGCGGTGCAGACGGTGCAGTTCGTCGGGATAGAGGGCCATGTCGCAGAAATAGACCTGCATCTTGCGCAGGTAACGGGCATTGTCGAAAATCCAGCCGCCGATGTGGGCCAGCTTGAACCGGTCTGTGGGCTGGCTGAACAGGGCGTTCATCCGCGCCGCGCAGTCGGGGTGGGTATAGTCGGGCACGGGCAGGTCGTCCAACTGCGACCAGTCTTCGACCGCCGGCCTAAAGATCTCGCCTTTGATCGAGCCATCGCGCATACGCACCCACAGGTTACCCCACTCGTCGTCGTAATACTCAACCGGCCCCTCCGTCCAGCGTTTCTGCCGGTAGCCATGCGGATCGAGGCCACAGCCGAGCATATCGTTGATCCGCCCACGATCAAAAGTCATCCCGCAGCGCGGCGGGTCGCGGTGTTCGACGTTGGCCAGAATGATCTCGCGTGGGTTCATCGGATTATGCCTTTCTACAAACCAGGATGGACACTTTTGTCTGCGCTGGAGCGCTTACACCGCCCATTGGAACTCGTACTGTCCGGCCCCCACCTCGACCTCCACCGCTGCCCCGTGCTGGCGCGGGTTGGCGATCCCTTCCGCCTCGACCAGCGGCCGGCCGCCCTCGGTGACGCTTTCCAGCCGCGCCTGGGGCAGGCGCACCGTCGCCGTGGTGTTGGACGGCACATCCACGACCAGCCGGAAACCACTCTCGATCCGCTGCCAGAATGAGGAGATCGGGCCGTACATCGAGTGCAGCGCGGCCCGCGCATAGCCGAGGCCGCCGCCGGGCTGCGGCTGGATGAAAAAATGCCGGTAGCCGGGCGCAGCCGGGTCGATCTCGATCCCGGCTACCACCTGGTACAACCAACTGCCCACTGCGCCATAGGAATAGTGGTTGAGCGAGCCGAACACCGCGCCGTCCGGTTTGATCCCGTCCCAGCTTTCCCAGATGCTCGTTGCCCCCTTGGTGATCGGATACAGCCAGGAAGGGATGCTCTCCTGGTTCAGCAGGTCATAGGCCACGTCCAGATAGCCGTACTGGCTCAACACATGGCACAAAAAGACGGTCGACAAAAAGCCGGTGCCCAGGTGATTGCCGTTTTTCCGCACCAGGTCGGCCAGACGGCGCGCCGCCGCCGGGCGTTGGGCCTCGGGGAGCAGATCGAAGGCCAGGGCGCGCACATAGGCGGCCTGGCTGCCGGGAGCGATCCACCCGTCGGCGCGCACAAACTCGGCCTGATAGGCGGCCTTGACCCGCTCGTGCAACGATTGGTAGTGCGCCGCCTCTTCTTTTTTGCCCAATACCCCGGCGATCCGGGCCAGCAGGCCGCTGGAATAGGCCAGGTAGGGCGTGGCCACCGCCGGCTCGGAAAAGATCAACCGCTTGACAACGCCCAGGCTCAATCCGCTTTGGCTGGTGCCCGGCTCGAGCCACTCGCCCCAGTGATAGCCAGTGTCCCAAACGTAGGGCTGCCGCTCGCGCCGCGCCCGGCTCAGCCAGTACGACGGCTCCAGTTTGCGCGCCCAATGGCCGTTTTGGGCGTGGGCGGCCATGTAATCGACCCACGCTTTGGCGCTGGGGTACTGGTCTTCCAGCACGCGCCGGTCATCGTAGCACAGGTACAGCGTCCAGGGCACAATCACCGCCGCGTCGCCCCAGCCCGCCGACCCTTCCAGGCGGGCAAAGAACCCGCCGGCCCCGGCAAAGGCGTTGGGCACCAGGTTGGTGACCATCCCGTCGGCGCGCTGCTCGGCGGCCAGATCGCGCAGCCACCTGGTGAAAAAGGCCGCCGTGTCCATCAGGAACGAGCCGGTGCGGGCGAAAATCTGCGCGTCGCCGGTCCAGCCGGCCCGCTCGCGCTGCGGGCAGTCGGTGGGGATGTCCAGGAAATTGCTCTTTTGGCTCCACAGGATGTTTCGCTGGAGCTGGTTGATCCGTCCGTCCGAACACTCGAAATCGCCGGTCTGCTCCATATCCGAGTAAATGGCGATGCCGGTGAACTGATCCGGCGTCGGCTCGCCGGGCCAACCCTCTACGCGCACATAGCGAAAGCCGTGAAAGGTAAAGCGCGGCTCATAGACCTCTTCGCCTTCGCCCTTGAGCGTATAGCTGACCTTTTGCAGCAGCTTGTTCTTCATAAAGTCCAGATTGTCCATCGTAAAATTGCCGTTCCGGTCGAGCGCCTCGCCGTGCTGGAGCGTCACCGTCGTGCCGGCCGGCCCGCTGACCCGCAGCCGCACCCGCCCGGCAAAGTTCTGCCCCATATCAACCACCGTCTCGCCGTTCGGGGTGTGGATGACCTGCGCCGCCTGGATCTCTTCGCGGCGGCGCACCGGCACGCTGTTTGACGCGATCAGGTTGTTCGTGTCATACTCGGCGATGCGCACGCCCCGCCACGCGCCGTCGTCAAAGCCGGGCGCGTCCCAGCCGGGCATCTCCAGCCGGGCGTCGTAAGCTTCGCCATCTTTCATATCCGACCAACGAATCGGGCCAGTGGCAGCTTTCCAACGGCGATCCGAGATCACCCACTGCTCCGTGCCGTCCTGGTAAGTGATGTGCAATTGCAAGAGCAGGGCCAGCCGCGTCCCATAGGCGTTGCGCACCGAGGCGACGCCCACCTTGCCGCGCCACCAGCCGTCGCCGAGGATGGCGCCGATGGCGTTCTGACCCGCGTCGAGCAGGGCGGTCACATCGTAGACCTGGTATTGCAGCCGCTTGTGGTAGGCGGTAAAGCCGGGGGTAAACAGGTCTTCGCTCACCGGCCGGCCGTTCAGGCTCAGTTCGTAGAGGCCGTGGGCGGTGACGTACACCCGCGCCGACTGCACCGCGCCGCGCGCGTCAAAGGTGGTGCGCAGGAACGGGCAGGGCTGCATCACCTGCGGGTTTTCGTCCCAATCCGGTTCGATCCACTGCGCCTGCCAGTCCGACGCATGCAGCAAGCCCATTTCCCACCAGGCCGGCTCGCTCCACGCCGACGGCGCGCCGTCATCGGACGGCGCACCGTCATCGGACGGCGCACCATCCTCGTTCCAGACGCGCACCCGCCACCAGCAGCGCTGGCGCGAGGCCAGCGCCGGGCCGTCGTAAGGGATGTGGATCGACTGCGCCGAGGCGGTCCGGCCAGAATCCCACAGCAGGTTGTGTTCGCGGTTCAGATCGTCGATGGCGCCGGCGACCTGAACCTGGTAGGCGCTTTGCATCGCGCCACGGCGTGGCGTGCCGCGGCGCGGCGAGCCACGTTTGGTCGAGACCAGTTCCCAGCTCAGGCGCGGACGGGGCACGTCGATGCCCAGTGGGTTGATCCGGTACTCGCAGCGCAGGCGGGTTAGAGTCAGCGGTATATAGTCATTCGGTTGGTTGGACATGGTCGATCCTTTCTGATCAGCGATTTGCGATGTTTAAAAGAAAATTGGGAAAATCCGTGGCATCTTTCAACAGGCTGGGGAGAATTTCTTTCCTCCAGTTATTGAAAAGGGTAGATTGCCAGGCGTTTACACCCGCTCGATTACCAGCACCCAGTCCTGGAACAGCGGCATCACCCGCCAGCCGCCGCGACCGACCGGCAGCGCCCAGTCGCCGTTGGCATCCGGCGCGCAGTCGAGGGGCAGTTCGTCGCCGTCGACCGGGTTGAACAGAAAAGCGCGGTACCGTGCGCCCGGTTCGAGGCCCTTGATCAGCCCGGAGCCAAAGGTGGATGGCCAAAAGATCACCCGCAGTTGGCCCGGAATGCCGGCGGCGTAGGCTCGGCCATAGTTGCTCTCGTCCCAGTGCGGCTCGACCCACTCCGGGTGCGGCTCAAAGCGCCACCATTCGTAGCGCTCCAGCAGCCGCTTGCTCAACCCGAGCTGCCGCGAGCCGGGCAGGTTCATCGCTTCCGGCCAAGGCGTGTTGCCCCAGGCCAATCCGTGCGGCGACGGCCCGTAGGGCTGTTCCGGCGTGTTGACTTGCCAGATGCCGTTCGCGCCGTAGGTGTGCCCGGCCGCGCCGTTGAGCATGCACACCCAGAACATCAAGCGCTGCACCTCCTGCCGGCACGCCTCGCCGATCCCTTCATAGCACACCTCGGCGTCGATCACCGGCATTGTCGGCGCGCGCCCCACCGCGCGGATCATCGACTGCACCGTGTTGGGCAACGATTGGCGGTCGCCATACCCGGTTTGCAGCATCTCCAGGTCGATCAACGTCGGCGGCGACATCTGCTCCCGTCCATCCTGACCGGGATGGATGGTGATCAGCCGGTGGAAGGGATCGATCTGGCGCACGTAGGCGGCCACCTCGCTCCAGCCCTGGCGTTGGAACGCCTCATCGGCCGGCTTGTCCTCCGACAGGTAATAGGGCATGGTCTGCTCACCGGCCAGGCACCAGATCACCGGGTAGGCGCCGTAGCGGGCGACCAGGTAGCGCCAGTGCTGCTTGATCCGCTCGACGCCCATCAGGCGCAGGTAATAGCCCCAGCAGCCGACGATGCAGGGGGCCAGGCCCACATCGACCAGGTATTGGATGCGCCGGTCGGCGGCGTCGAAATAGGCCGGATTGATCCGGCTGTTGTCCGCCGCCCACGGAAAGCCGCCCTCGTCCGGGTCAAACACCTCCCCGGCCCCGCGCGGGTCGAACTGATCCATATCGGGGTACGGCCCGGCGACGATCTGGACGACGGTAAAGCCCTTTTCAATGCGATCTAGGGCCAGGGTTTGAAAGCCGCGCGGCCAGTCCAGGCGGCGGCATAGGCCCATCCACCAGGTGTCGGCCAGCCAGAAAAAGGGCGTGCCATCGGTGTGTTCCAGGTGGCGGCGGTCGGCGGCGACGCGCAGCGGGCCGCAAGCGAGCAGCCCGTTGTCGCCCCGGTAGGGCGTCACCTCGAACTCGCCGCACTGGCCGTGCAGGTCGGCATTGCCGGCGTCGGAACAGAGGGTCTGGTAACGATAGCGACCGGTCAGCGGTGTGGAGAAATGCACCCGCCACAGCCCGTCACCGGCCCAGAAGGCCGGCACGCGTTGCGACGTCCCATCCGGCGCGCTGAACACGACATCCAGATCGACCTCGTTAAATGGATCGGCGTAGGGTTGGGTGGAAACAAAGGACCATTCGTGAACGACGTGCTGCATTATCGATTGCATCTAGACCTCTCCTAGCCCAGACAGGGTTGGAAACAAACAGGAATCCACTATGACCGGATCCTTGCCCAAAAAGCAAGGAGCTCCCGGTTAGGCACTATGCTTGCTGCGCGGCGACCCAGCGCCGCACCTTGGCCTCGAGCAGATCGAGCGGGATGCCGCCGTCGCTGTGCACCACGTGGTGAAGGTCACGCAGGTCAAAGCGCGCGCCCAGGGCTTGCTCGGCGAACCGGCGCAGCTCGCGCATCTTGATCTCGCCGATTTTGTACCCCAGCGCCTGCCCCGGCCACGAGATATAGCGGTCGATCTCGTTGCCGATGTTGAGCATGGTCAGCGCCGTG
>JAFGEY010000394.1 GCA_016931365.1 Anaerolineae bacterium | reverse complement strand
GAGTGCGCGCTGTGTGTCGGCCTGCTGCGCCGATTGTTCTGGCTGGGGCGCGTTGTGATCGTGGATGGTGAATTCGACCTCGTCCCATTCGACCAGATTGGGTCGTCTGCGCCGCAGGCGCATTTTGGCGCGGTTGGCCGTCACGCGGTAGAGCCAGGTCTCAAAGCGGGCCGGGCCGTCCAGGTCGTAGCGCGGCAAAGCCTTGAGCACGTCGAGAAAGGCCTCCTGTGTGGCGTCTTCAGCCTCGGCGGCGTTTTGTGCATAGCTGTAGGCCACGCGGTAGACGTAGTCCTTGTAGCGATCAAAGATCGCGTCAAAGAGGTCGGTCTGCCCGGCCTGGTAGCGGCGGATCAGTTCCTGGGTCGAGATGGTGGTCATAGCTCCAATGCGCCCATACTATCTATTTCATGCGTTTGCTGCGTCGAATGTTCACTCGCTGGAGCTTTGGCAAGTGCGCGCGCCGGGTGATAATGGACGTACACGCCATCGACCAGCGTTTCCAGGTCGCGCGCGTCTTGGTCGATGAAGTACGGTGCGACAAGCTGTTTGGCGATCGGCCACAGGTAGTGCATTCGCCCCTTGCTGACGGCGATCCCCTCCGCGCCGTTTTGTGAGCGCGCGCGGACGAACCAGTTGCCGTGCCAGGTAAGAATTGGGCATTCCTATTGTCGTAAAGATTCGTCAAAGTGATGGGCACTTGGCCGCAGCGCCTTTTTTTCAGGAGACTCAGCCCTGGCGTTCCAGAACATTTCGGACGGCCTGGGCGATGTGCCGCGCCGAGAGGCCGTACTTGTCGAGCAAATCCAGGTAGGGCCCCGATTCGGTGAAAAAATCACCCACGCCGACGCGCTGCATCGGCACCGGCTCGTTTTCGACCAGCGTCTCGGCGACTGCGCTACCCAGCCCGCCGAAAATGATCCCGCTCTCGGCAGTGACCAGTGCGCCGGTCTCGTGCGCAGCACGGCAGATGGCCTCCGTGTCGAACGGTTTGAGCGTGTGGCAGTCGATCACGCGCACATCCAATCCCTGCTGAGCCAGCATTTCGGCGGCGACCAGGGCCTGCGAAACCATATCGCGGATGGCGACGATCGTCGCGTCGCTGCCGTCGCGCACCGTGACTGCCTTGCCGATCGCGAACGGATAGTCGTCGGTGAACAGATGGGGCACCGGATCGCGGGTAAAACTGAGATATACCGGGCCCTGCCAGACGGCAGCAGCGAATACTGCTTTTCTGGTCGTCGGGCAATCAGCGGCCGCGACCACCGTCGAACCGGCGACCGCGCGCATCAGGGCCAGGTCTTCCTGTCCCTGGTGGGTGACACCGTCGGGTCCGGGGGTGATCCCGCCGTGGCTGGCGGCAATCTTGACGTTGAGCTTGGGATAGTGAATGCTGTTGCGCACCTGGTCGAGCGCGCGCATCGTGGCGAACACAGCATAGGTCGAGATAAAGGGGATCAGCCCCGTTGTCGCCATCCCCGCGCCGGCAGCCATCATGTTTTGTTCGGCGATGCCAAAATTGAACGAGCGCTCGGGGAATTCGGCGCGAAAATCGGTTGTGCGCATCGACTTGGACACGTCGGCGTCGAGCACGATCACGTCGGGGTTGTGCCGTCCCAGTTCGACGATCGCCTCGGCATAGGCGTAGCGCGTCGCTTCGCCCGGCGCGGCGGTGAAAACCTCGCCGGATTGGAGCAGAGGGATGACCTCGGGACGAAGGTAGTGATACGATGAGTCAGCCATGGCTGACTCCCAGTTCTTCCAGCGCACAGGCGGCTTCCTCGTCGCAGGGACATTTGCCGTGCCACGCGGCGACATCTTCCATAAAGGACACGCCCTTGCCCTTGACCGTGTGGGCGATGACGATCGTCGGTTTGCCTTTGGTCGCTTTGGCCTGCTCCAGCGCGTCGACGATCTGAGCCATGTTGTGCCCGTCGATCTCGATCGCGTGCCAGTTAAAGGCCCGCCATTTGTCGGCTACAGGGTCGATCGGCATCACTTCCTCCACATAGTCGTCGTTTTGCAGATCGTTCTTGTCGAGGATGACGGTCAGGTTGTCGAGCCGCCACTTGGGGGCCGACATCGCTACTTCCCACACCGCGCCTTCTTGCATCTCGCCGTCGCCGATGATCACCCAGATGTGATAGTCCTTTTGATGCAGCTTTCCGGCCAGGGCCATCCCCAACCCGGCGGAAATGCCCTGCGCCAGTGAGCCGACGGTAAAATCAATGCCGGGCGTTTTGTTCATATCGGGGTGGCCCTGCAAGATGCTGTTGAGCCGGCGCAGTGTGCCGAGGTGCGAGCGGTCCAAGTAGCCACGCTCGATCAGCGCCGAGTACCACACCGGGCAGGCGTGCCCCTTGGAGAGGATAAAGCGGTCGCGGTCGGGCCAGCCGGGATTTTGCGGATCGACCTTCATCAGCCGGAAATAGAGCGCGGTGACCAGATCGGCCGCCGACAGCGAACCGCCAGGGTGCCCCGACCCGGCCCGGTGGATCATGTTGATGATGTCGCAGCGGATGGTGACGGCCATCTGTTCCAGTTCGGGGATGGACAGGGGGATAAAGGGCCAGGTCATAGGTGCTCCTCAAGATTTCGTATTGCGTACTGCGTAACGCATGACGGAATACGCACAAGTTTTTTTATAATTTCCTCATTTATTACTAATGATTGTCATTCGGCTTACGTCTGGATCGACGAATACGTCTTGTACGTCGGTCGTTCGTGATGAAAAACTCCACACTACCGCGCCCTCCGGTCCGGCCTGGAACCAATGAAAGGTGTCTGGCGGCGAGGTGACTTGATCGCCGGGCGCGAGCACATCTTCGTGCCACACGGTATAGGTGTGGCGTCGATGCGCGGGCGGTTTGGCCTGGGGGGCGATGGCCGGCGGACCGGGCTGGTAGAGGTAGAGTTCGCCCCACTGGCAGCGAAAGGTCTCCTCCTTGCCCGGATAATCGCCCAACGGCGGGTGCTTGTGCTGCGCAAAGCATTGGTTGGGAAAGAGGGCCAGCACCTTGACCCCGATCTCGCTGGTACTGACCAGGGTCAGGATTTGCAGTCCGGTTTGTTCCAGTTCGCCCAGGCCCAGGTCGACCACCTCGATGCGATCGAGTTCATCGGGTGTGGCTAAAATCTCTGCACACCGGATTATCTCGGCGGCGCGGCGTTTGGCCGATTCGTACTCGGCGCGTGTGATCATCAAAACTCCGTCTACAGCAGCGACTTGAACAGATGTGTGAACGCCTTGGCCGGAATGCCCTCCCGGATAAAGCCCTCCAGATTCTCTGCGCCGATCTTGTCGAGCAGCGCTTCGGCGGCTTTCATAATCGAGATCGTCGCATTCATCTGTTCCAGCGGATCGCCGTCGCGGGTGAGCACGTCGTAGGCCAGCCAGCCTTCCCAGTCTATGCGGTTCAGGTAAAAGATCATCTCGACCAGGTCCCACACGTTCACCGACCCGGGCAGCATATCCCAATCCCACTCGCGAGCGTTGTCATTAAAGTGGACGTAAAAGAGCCGTCCGGCGAGCGCGGCGAGAGCAAGCATCTCGGCTGGCGTCTCTTTGGCGACCAGCGCGTGGCCGACGTCCATTGTCACGCCGACGTTGGACAGCCCCAATCGTTCGCACAAAAAGAGCGTGCGTCCCATGTCGCCGAGGGTGATGTAATTGCGCGACTCGTTGAGCTTGTATTCGAGGCTGATTTTGACATCAGAGCGAAAATTTGCGGCTTCTCGGATGCCCGCTTCGAGCCACTGCCACTGCTTGAGATAATCGACCTGGAAATTGTAGTTGTGCCCGTCGATCAGCGTGCAGCAGGTGATCATGTCGGCACCCAACTCGACGGCCAGGTCCATGCACAATTTCATATCGCGCACGGCGTCGGCGCGGAGCTGTGCATCGATCGAGGTGAACGAGCCGGTCTGCCATTTTTTCTCCGACTTGACGTTGAGGTTGACCGCCGACACGGGCAGGCCGGAGTCCTTGATCAGTTGCACGGTTTGGAGTATGCCGGCTTTGAAATTGCCGGGATACACCACTTCGATGCCGTCGACGCCCTTGACCTGTTGGGTGATTTGGAGGCATTCGGCAAAGGTTTTGCTGGGCTGGTACTCATGAAAGCGATCATACTGGTGGCCCATCAGCCCGACCATCACGGAATGTTCGAGTTTCATGGCATATGCTCCTTTGTTTGGAAATAATTCGTGCTGCGTAACCGGGGTTCAGCGAGGCCATCTCGATCTCGGCTTGCAGCGACACCGAGCGTTCCTGCGGCGACAGTTCGTTCACGCCGCCGATCGAGCCTTCGATCACGATATCGCTGCACGCGCGGATCGAGGCAATGGTGCGGTTGAATGCTTTGAGGCCGGTCGTGGGCTGGCCGTTTTCGTCCCACACGTGCAAGTGCTCTGAATCGAGTCTACCAAGTTCGTCGTTGTGTGTTCGATCCCTTTAGAACGCGCGCCGGGTGGTAGTGGATGTACACCCGGCGCAGCAAGTCGATATTCTTGTACAGGGTTTGTTCTGCCCGCGTGGCAATGTCGTCACCTTCGGCGACGCTGATTGAGCCGTCGACGCCGATGGTCAGGTTGAGCACCAGATAAGGGCCAAAGCGATGGGCCTGGATTTCTTCGACCTGGTGGATCTCGGGGATCGACAGCATCAGTTCTTTGATCTGTTGGTTCAGCGCTTGGCCAGGGACGGTGTCCATCAGGTTAGCGGAGGCGTCGCGCAATATTTCAATGCCGGTGCGCAAGATAACCAGCGCAACCAGTGCGCCGGCGAGCGGATCGACCCACAGGTAGCCCAGCCGGCCCAGCCCGATGCCGATCAGCGCGCCGGAGGCAGAAAATATGTCGTTGCGGTGATCGTGGGCCAGGGCTTCGACGGCGGCATTGTTTACCTGTTGATTGATGCGTTGGGTGAACAGGGTCAGGCTGATTTTCAGGATCACCGTCAGCAGGGCGATCCACAACGCGCTGACAGCGGCGGCACTGCCCTCACCGCCGCCGGCCAGCAGGTCATAGACGGCATTGATCGCGTCCCAAAATATGGCGATGGCGGTGGTGACCACAAACGATCCCACAACCAGCGCGGCAATGCTTTCTAACTGGCTGTGCCCGTAGGGATGTTCCGGGTCGGCCGGTTTACGCGCCAGCCGCATAAAAAAGGCGACCACCACGCCGTAAGCGACATCCGAGGTCGAGTTGATGCCGTCGGCGAGCAGGGCCGGGCTGTGACCGAGGATGCCGACCGACGTTTTGAGCGCGGCCAGGCCCAGGTTGGCGATCAGGCCCAGGTTGACGGCGAGCATCGTTCTTTGGTGACGATTGGTGGCTATCGTGCTCGCGTGGGGCATCGATCAGACCAATGCCGAGCCGATGGCGGACATGATCAGACTGAGCACCAGAACGCCGACCTGGATGGCGGTGACGGTGCCAAAGGTCTTGGTGATTTTTTCCTTCAGGATTGCCGCGCGATACAGGTAATCGAGGCCGATGATGCACAAAAAGGCAGCCAGCCCAGCCAGGGCCAGAAACCAGGCGTCGATAGCGGTGAGGGAAAAGCGGGCGTACCACAGGTGTTCGACTTGATACTCCCAGGAGACCCGATCGAGCAGGGAGGCGGCGAGAGCCGTGATGCCGGCCCGCAAAAACAAAACGTCGAGGACGATGAGCACTGCCGAAGTGAGCCACAGCAGGTAGAAAAGTCCCAGTTGTACCGGCTTTAGTTTTTTTTCTTCCGACATAGTGCCTCCTTGAAATGTGATCAGATATTCAAAGGGACATCCCAAAGGATGTCCCCTGATCGGTGTGTCTGGTATGTCCAACTCTTTCAGAGCATAAAAAGGTTATTCTGCGCGTGCCACCAGCCCGCCCAACTCCAGTTCTTCCGCAAAGTGACAGGCCACCCAGTGTTCGTTGCCCACGTCGCGCAGCAGCGGGCGTTCTTGCTTGCAGACCTCTTGCGCGTAACGGCAGCGGGGGTGGAAATAGCAGCCGCTGGGCGGATTGGCCGGGCTGGCCACTTCGCCGGGCAGTTTGATCGGCTTGGTGCGGTTGCGCGGGTCTGGTTTGGGGATGGCCGCCATCAATGCTTCGGTGTAGGGGTGCTTGGGATGGAAATACAATTCGCCCGTGGCGGCCATTTCGACCAGGAACCCCACATACATCACCGCCACGCGGTCGCTGATGTGCTCCACCACACTCAAGTCGTGGGCGACAAACAGGTAGGTCAGGTTGAGCCTGCTTTGCAGCTCTTCCAGCAGGTTGATCACCTGGGCCTGGACGGACACGTCCAGCGCCGATACCGGCTCATCGCAGATGATCAACTTGGGATTGAGCGCGAGTGCGCGGGCGATGCCAATGCGCTGGCGCTGCCCGCCGCTAAAGGCGTGCGGATAGCGGGTCATGTATTCGCTACGCAGGCCGACCAGTTCGAGCAGTTCGCCAACCCGGTTGCGCAGGGCCTGCCCGGACAGCGTCTTGTTGATCACCATCGGCTCGCTGACGAGGCGCTCCAGCGTCATACGCGGGTCGAGCGACGAAAAGGGGTCCTGAAAAATAATCTGCATGTTGGGGCGAACGGCCTTGAGATGATCTTTTTCCAGCGATTCAATGTGTACCTTGCCCAGCTTGGGGTCGTCAAAGATGATCTCGCCGCCGGTGGGGTCGTACCCATCCAGGCGCAGCACCGTGCGCCCGCAGGTGGTCTTGCCACAGCCGCTTTCGCCCACCAGGCCCAGCGTTTCACCTTTTTTGATGTAAAAGCTGACCCCATCTACGGCCTTGACATGGCCGATCGTGCGCCGGAAAAGCCCGCCGAGGATGGGAAAGTGTTTTTTCAGGTTTCTGACTTCAAGCAGGATATCGTCTGATGCGACTTGGTTTTCAGCCATGATTTCGCTCTCCCTCACTGGTACAGAAAACAACGGACCATATGATCAGGCCCCATTTGGGTTTCCGGCGGCATTTCTTGTTCGCACACACCGCGCATATAATGGTCGCAGCGCGGGTGGAACGGGCACCCGGACACTGTGCTGTATGGGTCTGGCACGGAGCCGCGAATCACTTGCAGTTTTTCCACTGTCCGTTCACCCAAATGGGGGATCGAACGCATCAGCGCCGATGTATAGGGGTGCTTGGAATTGTAGAACAGGTCGTCGATCAGCGCGTGTTCGACGATGCGGCCCAGGTACATCACGGCCACCGAGTCGCACATCTGGGCCACCACGCCCAGGTTGTGGGTGATGAACATAATCGACATGCCGATGTCGGCCTGGAGTTCGCGCATCAGGTCGAGAATCTGGGCCTCGGTGGTCACGTCCAGCGCCGTCGTCGGCTCGTCGGCGATCAGCATGGTCGGCGTGCAAGAGAGGGCCATGGCAATCATAGCGCGCTGGCGCATGCCGCCGCTCAATTGGTGCGGATAGTTGTCCACGATGCGCTCCGGGTTAGGCATATTGACGCGAGCCAGGATGTCGATGCCCCGCTGGCGGGCCTCGTCTCTATCGACGCCCTGGTGCAGCAAGACGGCCTCGGAAATCTGGTTGCCGACGGTGAACAGCGGGTTCAACGAGGTCATCGGCTCTTGAAAGATCATACTGATCTCGTTGCCGCGAATGTGGTGCATCTCGTCGCTGTGGCGATCGAGCGCGGTGACGTCTACCCAGCCGTTTTTGCTGTCACCGCCGCCGCGGGCCGTCTTGAAGGTTATTTGGCCCTGTTCGATCTTGCCCGGTGGGGGCACCAACTGCATGATCGACATAGCGGTCTGGCTCTTGCCGCAGCCGCTCTCGCCAACGATACCCAATACTTTGCCCCTGGGCACCACATAACTGACGCCGTTCAGCGCGCGCACGGTGCCGCGCGTGGTATGGAAATAGGTGTGTAAATCTTGAACGCGAAGGACGATATCTTTTTCTTCTGGCATAGCTCCTCCTGACAAACGTAATGCGTAATGCGTATTCCGTAGTATATGCTGAACAACACAGGGTACGAATTACGCAATACGCAGTATGCTGACCTCACTGCTCTCATCCATACAGGCCTTTACCCATACGGGTCTACGGCGTCGCGCATCCCGTC
>JAFGEY010000393.1 GCA_016931365.1 Anaerolineae bacterium | reverse complement strand
GTGGGCAACGTGGTGCTGCAACTGCGCCGCGACGTGTTCAAGACCATCACCGAGCACGATATGTCCTTTTACGACGAAAACACCTCAGGCAAGATCGTCAGCCGCGTCACCTCGGACACGCAGGATTTTTCGGCGGTGGTCACGTTGGTGATGGACCTGTTGAGCCAGATTTTGCTGGTGGTCATCCTGCTGGTGCTGCTCTTTTTCATCAACTGGAAACTGACCCTGGTTGTCCTTTCGACGGGGCCGTTGATGATCTTGCTTTCGCTCGCTTTGCGTAAAATGGCGCGCAATGTGACCTTGCAGGCCAAACGCGTGCTGGCCAGCGTCAACGCCAATGTGCAGGAATCGGTGAGCGGCATCGCCGTGGCCAAGGGCTTCCGCCAGGAGCAGGCGTTGTACGATAAATTCGAGCAGATCAACCAACAGACCTACCGCATCGGCGTCAAACGGGGCGTGATCATGAACAACATCTTTCCTGCCCTCGACGTGATGGCGGCGTTGGCGAGCTCGCTGGTCGTCTATGCCGGCGGCGTGGTCGCTCTGAACGGTGAGATTTCGGCGGGCACGTGGTACCTGTTCGTGCAGGCGCTCAACCTGTTTCTCTTTCCACTGACCAGCATCGCCTCCTTTTGGAGCCAGTTCCAGGACGGCCTGTCGGCCGCGGAGCGCGTCTTTGCCCTGATCGACGCCGAGCCGCGCGTGATTCAGGTTGCAAGCAATCCGGTCGGACGGCTAAAGGGCAAGATCGAGTTCCGCGACCTCGGCTTTGCCTACAAACCCGGCGAGGATGTGCTGTGCAATTTCTCACTGACTATTCAGCCCGGCGAGACGGTGGCCTTTGTCGGCCACACCGGTGCGGGCAAATCGAGCCTGGCCCGGCTGGTGGCGCGGTTCTACGAGTATCAGGACGGCCAACTCTGGATCGACGATCGCGACATTCGCACCTTTAACCTGTCCGAGTATCGACGGCAGATCGGTATGGTGCCTCAGTCGCCCTTTTTGTTCTCCGGCACGCTGCTCGACAACATCCGCTACGGCGTGCCCGACGCGACGGAAGCGCAGGTGTTGGAAGCGGCGCGCCGCATCGGCGACGGCGACTGGCTCGACGACCTGCCTAACGGCCTGCACACCGACGTCGGTGAGCGCGGCGCGAGCCTGTCGATGGGACAGCGGCAGTTGGTCGCCCTGGCCCGCGTGCTGATCCATGACCCGGCGATCTTGGTGCTCGACGAGGCCACGGCCAGCGTCGATCCCTTTACCGAGGCGCAGATTCAAGAGGGACTGGAAATCGTCTTTGAGCATCGCACGTCGATCATCATCGCCCACCGTCTTTCGACGGTCAAGAATGTGGATCGGATCGTTGTGCTGGCGCAAGGCCGGATCATCGAAGAGGGCACGCACGACGCACTGCTGGCACAGGGCGGGCATTACGCAACGTTATACAACACATACTTTCGCCATCAAGAGTTGTATGTGAAATATTCCATCGATGAAATCATGCGCGACCCGGCGCGCTTTCACGTCGAGGTGTCAGGGGATGACATACGCGCAACGCGACCGACGGATTGAGAATTATCAAGCGACGACGGCGGTTGTGGCCGTGGGTAAGATGGATACGGGGTGAAATAGTAGGGGCGCAGCAAACTCGAACTGTCCAGTTCTCAAACTGGGACAGTTCGACAGAGTTTGCCATGCTGCGCCCCTACATTGTCAATTGGCGTATAAGGATGATGCTAAAGCACCAATGTGGTCAATTCGTCAAAGGTGCTCTTGAGTTTGCCATACAGGCCATGATAGATGTCATAAAACGCCCGGTAGCGGGCCACCTGATCCGGCTGCGGTGAGGTGCGCTCGACCACCTGGATCGCCGCCGCGCAGGCCGCGTCCACGTCGGCCCACATCCCCGCGCCGACGCCGGCCAGCAGCGCCGCGCCGTAGGCCGCGCCCTCGGTGGTGTTGACCGTGACCAGTTCGCAGTCCATCACGTCGGCCAAAATCTGCCGCCACAGCGCGCTGCGCGCTCCGCCGCCGGAGACGCGCACCTGCTCGATCTGCCCCAGCCCCGCGCCGCGGATCAATTCCATGCTGTCGCGCAGGCCAAAAGCCACCCCCTCCAGCACCGATCGCGTCATGTGCGGGATGCCGTGGCGCACGGTCAGGCCGATGAACGCACCCCTGGCGTTGGGATCGGCATAGGGCACGCGCTCGCCGGTGAGGTAGGGCAAAAAGACCAATCCCTCGCTGCCCGCCGGCACGTCGGCGGCCGGCGCCAGCAGGTTGTCGTAGCCCATCCCCGGCGCGACGGTGTCGCGGTACCAGCGCAGGCTGCCCGCCGCCGAGAGCATCACTCCCATCAGGTGCCATCGCCCCGGCACGGCGTGACAGTGGCCTTGCAGCAGCCCGTTCTTTTCGTAAAGCGGCTCGCCGGTGGAGGCAAAGACCACGCCGGACGTGCCCAGCACCAGCCCGACCACCCCCGGCTTGACTGCGCCGACGCCCACCGCGCCCGCCGCCTGATCGCCGCCGCCGCCCATCACCGGCGTCCCGGCCTTGAGGCCGGTCGCCGCCGCGCCCGCCGCGCTGATCACACCGGTGATCTGCGGGCCTTCGTGCGTGGGCGGCAGCCACTCGGCGGGGATGTCCAACGCCTTGAGCATCTCCATCGACCAGGTGCGTGTCTTGAGGTCGAGCAGCGTCATCCCCGACGCGCCGGCCCTATCGGTGGCATAAACGCCGGTCAGTTTGTAGCGAATGTAATCTTTGGGCAGCAAGACGTGCGCAGCCTGGGCGTACACATCCGGCTCGTTGTCGCGCACCCAGAGGATTTTGGGCGCGGTAAAGCCGGGCAAGGCCGGGCTGCCCGTCCAGGCCAGCAGGTTCTCCAGGCCGACCTTTTGGGTGATCCACGCGCACTGCGCGCCGGTGCGCTGATCGTTCCACAAAATCGACGGGCGCAGCACGCGGCCCTCCTTGTCGAGCAGCACCAGGCCGTGCATCTGCCCGGTGAGGCCGACGCCGATCACCTGCTCGCTCCCGATGCCGGCGTCGGCCCACAGTTGGTGGATCGCCGCCTGGATGCCCGACCACCAATCGGCCGGGTCTTGCTCCGACCAGAGCGGTTTGGGCGTGGAAATGGGGTTTTCTGTCGCCGCCACCGCGACGACCTGCCCGCGCTCGTCGACGAGCAACGCCTTGTTGCCGGTGGTGCTGATATCAATGCCGAGTAGATAGGCCATATTTCTCTCCTCTGAATTTGACCGCTCGGATGAAATACATCCGTGACGGCTGACCACTGACGGCTGACTGCCTAGAGTTTGTACCCGATCATGCGCAAAAACCCTTTGCGTTTTTCGACGTCCGCTTCGGTCTCGGCACCCTGGGTGATGAACCCATCGACCACGCCCAAAATGCCGCGCCCCTGCTCCGTTTCGACCAGGATCACCTGGGTGGGATTTGCCGTGGCGCAAAACACGCGGCACACTTCGGGCACGGCCTTGATCGCGTTCAACACATTGAGCGGGTACAGGCCGGGGCCGAGCATCACGATGAACGAGTGTCCCGCCGAGAGGGCCAGCGCGTTCCTTTTGGCCAGTTCGACCAGGTCAGGGTCAGTGCCGCTGGCGCGCACCAGCGCCGGGCCGGAAGCCTCGCAAAAGGCCACGCCGAATCTGGCCCCGGGCACGGCATTGACCATCGCCTCGTGAACGTCTTCGACCGTCTTGATAAAATGAGAGTGTCCGAGGATAAAATTCATCTCTTCGGGCTTGTCGATCTGGACGAGCTTGAGTTCCATTGGGGCCTCCGTTTGTGAAGAAAAACAAAGGTGAATCCGACTGCCGACGGCTGACCGCTGACGGCTGACTGTCGGAAACGAATATACCTGGAAATGGGCGGTTTGTCAACCCTTGATGCAGATCAGCGGCCGGACGCGAGCTACTTTGTGTACGATCCCGGCGTTATGCATGATCTCGACCACCTCATCGACGTCCTTGTACGCGCCGGGCGCTTCTTCGGCCAGGCCTTTTTTCGAGTGCCCGCGCACGATGATGCCCTGCCCGTCCAGGCGTCTGATCAGGTCGTCGGCGCGAAACTGCTTGATCGCCTGGTTGCGCGACATCGTCCGCCCCGCGCCGTGCAAGGCGCTGCCAAAGGTCGCATCCATCGCCCTTTGCGTGCCGCTCAAGATGTACGAGCAGGTGCCCATCGTCCCGCCGACCAGCACCGGCTGCCCCACCGCGCGGTAGGCCTCCGGCACTTCCGGCCGGCCGGGGCCAAAGGCGCGGGTGGCCCCTTTACGATGCACGACGAGTTTCTTTGCTACGCCATCGACAGTGTGCGTTTCGACCTTGGCCGTGTTGTGCGCGACCTCGTAGAGGGTGGCGATCTGCCCCGGCTTGATCCGCAGCGCTTTTTGAAAGGCCTCGCGCGCCAGGTAGGCGAGCGCCTGCCGGTTGGCAAAAGCGACGTTGATCCCGCAGTACACGGCGGCCATGTACTCCCGTCCCTCCGGGCTGTCAAAGGGCGCGCAGACCAGCTCGCGGTCGCGGATGGGGATGTTGTATCGGCGGCTGGCCGCGTCGAGCAGCTTGAGCGAATCGGCGCCGATCTGGTGGCCCAGCGCGCGGCTGCCGGAATGGATGCTGATCAAAATCTGGCCGGGAAAGAGGCCGTAGGCATCTGCCGCAGCAGGATCGAACACCGTCTCGACCCACTGCACTTCCAGATAGTGATTGCCGGAGCCGAGCGAGCCGATCTGTTTCAGTTCGCGTTCTTTGGCCTTGGCGCTGACCGTGTCCGGATCGGCCCCGGCGATGCAGCCGCGCTCTTCGACGTAATCCAGGTCTTCGGCCAGGCCGTAGCCGCGCCGCACCACCCACTCGGCGCCCTGGATGAGCAGCTTGTCCATCTCTTTCATCGTCAGGTGGATGTTGCCCTCCGAGCCGAGTCCGGCGGGCACGGTCTGATACAAAGCGTTCGCCAAATCTTCTTTTTTATCCTCAATGTCGTCGCGGTGCAGCATGGTGCGCAGCGTGCGCACGCCGCAATTGATGTCATATCCAACGCCGGCCATGCTGACCACACCCTCGTCGAGGCTGAACGCGCCCACCCCGCCGATGGGAAAGCCGTAGCCGGGGTGGATGTCGGCCATAGCCAGCGACGCGGTCTGAATGCCGGGCAGGCAGGCCACGTTGACGATCTGCTTGAGCGCGCTCCAGTCCTGGCTCTGCATCTCGCGCACCAACTCTTTGATCCCGGCCCGGTCGGTATAGATGCGCCCCGGCACGCGCATGTCGCCGCTGCGGGGCACCTGCCAGGTATAGTCGTCAAGCTGCTTGATCGTGACTTGATCGTTGACCTTGATCTCTTGCATCGCCGACCTCCTCTAGAAACCAGGTTTTTCCAAGCGAGCCTGCTCGCCAAAACCTGGTTTCTGATCCTCGACCCACCGCCGCATCAACTCGACGGTGAACTGCCAGCGACCATCTGTTTCGGCCAGCACATCGTGCTGATGCAGCGTCTTGATTGCGCTTTGAGCATTTTCCGAGGCCAATTCGCACCGTTGGGCGATCTCGTCTGCAGACAATCCGCCTTGCGCCTGGGCCAGCACGCGCAGCACCTCGACCTGCCCGGCCGGCTGCGTTGTCTCAGCCTGCCGCCACACGCCGGTGAAATAGGCGTCGCCGTCGCGGTAAAAGTCCGGCGCGCCGATCACCGCCTGCACGTCGGCGGCGGCAAAGCGCCGCTCGCGCTCGACGCCCTCTTCAAAGGTCTGCCGGTTAAAGCGGCTCACCAGGCCGTGGCCGACGAGCTGCACCAGGTAGGGCTGCCCGTGCGTCAGGTCGATGATCTGCCGGATCGCCGCCTCGTCATAGTCCAGGTCAAAATCGGGTGAGGGGTTAGTGATCAACTGTCGCGCTGCCGCCGGCGCAAGGAAACTGACCGGGATGGCGGTCACGCTGCCAAAGAGCGGGTGCCAGTAATCATGGCGCATCTCATCCAGTGTGTGCAGTCCGGCAAAGGCCATGACGAACCAGGGATAGGTCTGGATGACGCCGCGCCAGAAATCGAGCAGGTGCAGCTCCAGTTTGCCCTCCAGGACGTCCCGCTCGATCAACTCGAACTCGTCGACGGCGACGATGAAGCGCCGCCGCGCGCGCACACGCGCCAATTGCTTCAGGAATCGATCGAATGCCGTATACGGATTGCCGGTCGAATAATCGCTGACACTTGGCTCAGCCAACCCTCGTTCAGCCGCATTGGGCAGACTGTCATAGAGTGCTAACGCCAAGTTAGCGAGCAACTCGCCCGTACTGGCGACAAAGCCAACACGCTGCATATTAAAGTCGACAACGGCGGTCTGTGAGCCAAATCGTGCGCCAACGTTGTGCAAAATAGAGGTTTTACCCATCCGCCGGTGGCCATAGATGACAACCGACGGCTTTTGCCCCGCGCCGCTCCACAACTCTTCCAGGCGGCGCATGATATCATCGCGCCCGACGAACAGGTTGCCCTCCACCGGATTGCCGGCGACGTAGGGATTGGGCAGCGGCCCGGCGACCTGCGCGCGCCCGGTCACACCGCCGGCCTCGCTGACCAATCGCCGCCACTGACGAATGATGCGCCGCAGGATGTATTGCTCCGGCGCGACGACCTCGGCCTGGACGTATTTATCCAGGTCGTCGAGTTCACCTGTGGCGCGGGCCAGCGCGGCCAGCTTGTTGGCCCGGCTGGTCGCATCGCGGTAGGCGGCGACCTCGGCACCGATCCCACCCAGGCGTTCTAGCGCTGTCAATACGCTGGGACGGATAGGCGCCGAGCTTCCGGGAAGCTGTCGGCGAGCAATTCGAGCCTGTCACGCGTCAAAAACCGGGCCATCCATTCAAAGGTGTGGGCGATCTCGACCCCGTCGGGGTAGGCCACCACGCCGGTGTAGGCGTCGGCATAGCGTTGCAAGTCAAACTCATCCGCGTCAACCCGCTCAGTGTCCAGCAGCTCGTACAGCATCCCGGCAAAATGGGTGAGCGGCGTCTCCTCGCGGCAGCGCAGCGGCCATGTGAGCCGCCAGACCAGGCGATCTAGTGATTGGTGCGTATCCACCCACCGCCCGTCCAGTTCGCCCAACAAGAGCTGTCACAAAGCGGACACGCCTTTCTCATCGCCCCATTCGGCCGGCGCAAGTACATGATC
This sequence comes from Anaerolineae bacterium, assembly GCA_016931365.1. The sequence continues at coordinate 9,193 of JAFGEY010000393.1, read as the reverse complement.
ATCCTCTCCAAGATACGAAAGTAAAACATAGAATAAAGATAATGGAGATGCATTTACGTGAAGATAATGATATAGAGCCGCTTGCGATGCCCAACGTTGAAAAAATAAGCCACTTGCTGCCACCTCGCAAATCAAGCGCAGGCCCTCGGCTCGACTTGATTGTAGCAGTTGGAACTGTGCTCTCTGTGTGCATAGCAAAGGCACAGCAACTAAATGGTCGTAGATATAAAAGTGCGCGCGCGATGTGGACATCAAAAGTGTTACAAAAAGGAAATGCCCGCCGACCTCTGCTATGACAAATATCAACACCATCGCCATACCCAGCGGTACACTGATCGACACGCTGAGTGCAACACTTCTCGGCGCGCTTCCCGCCAGAGCCCCAAGCATACTGAGCAACAGACAGTTTGAATAGGCAAACACCGTGGAGACTGCCATCTCAAGTAACCAGTTCGCCCAGTTCATTGGGATGCCTTTCATTCCACCGCTCACCAGAGCAAGCGGCAACCCAACAAGCACCACAAACAAGATTGTTTCGCCCAGTACCATCATGAGCAGATTGTTATATGCAGGCACTGCCCAGGCACGGAAAATACTTGTCATACGCCTGATTTCGTACAGTTCTGGGTCAGCCTGATACACATAGCACTTGAGCGCGGTGGGGCCAAAGTAGATCCAATAGGCCAGCAGCAGGTAATGGCGCGGGGTGAGCGGGTTCAGGCATTGGGGCAGTTCGCCGCGATAGGTGGGAAAGGTGGGCATCGCAAACCTCAGTTGAACAAGATTGACATCCTGATGAGATATCAATCAAGGTAAAACATCTTTATATTCCGTTATATCTAACCAGCGCCGTCCCAATCGTCGGGCCTCGGCCAGGAAGAATGCCTTGATCTGCGTCCAGTCCACAGGGTGCAGCATACGTGGCTCATCTTGTCGCTCGGCGATGTCGAAATCCACCAGAGCCGTCAAGACTTGCATGATCAGGCCGCGTGAATCAACATACTTGTCACTGCTGCGCGCCAGTAATTCATCCAGCGAAATGAGCGGTGCAATAAAGTACAAATCGTAAAAATCCTTGCGCGTGCCACGTCCGACAACGGCATCCAGCTTCATCAGGCCAATGTCGAGGAGGCCGGCAACCTGCACGCCGCCGACCGAATCGGTGGGAGCTAACAATGAATACCCGTAGCTGAACAGACTCACCGGCTGCCCATTGACGTGCAAAACCAACCCTAACACCGAATCCTGCACGATCTCAACGGCTTGTTCCTGGCGCAACTCGCTCACAATACCCCGGCGCAGATCGTCGTCCATAGTTTCGATGTTGGCGAACAAATCCAGGTCTTGCGAGATGCGATGTCCCAGGCGCAAAGCCAGTGCGGTGCCGCCGGCCAGATAAAATGGATGCAGCAAAGACAATACCTCTTGCAGCGCGGGTGTAACGGCCTCCCAATGCGGCGAGTCTAGTGCGGCCATTTTCGCTCCCCTTGTCGAACATCGGTCAAACCAAAAAAGCACACCCAATACTTGAACCGCCGACGGGGCAGGCAACGCCAGCCGGCCCGATGCACCCATTCGACCAGCCGCGCCGCCCCATAGCGGGCAAAGAGCCAACGCAGCTCAGGCACATCTCCCCAGGCCAGCGTGCGCTCAATGACCGTGAACGCGCTGCGCTCCGGGTCAAGCTCCTCAAGCACATATTCTTGAAAGAATGGCCGCAGGCTGATTGGAATGCCGGCTGGTGTCTTTTCTAAATCATCGTTAAACATCTTTAAATTGATCGAACTTTTCGTTTCACGCTTTACGCTTTACGCTATATAATTCCGCCGCTGCCTGCTGTAGTTTGGCCGGATTGCCGCCGGTCTGGGCGATCAGATTGGCGATCTCGTCCTCAGTAAAGGTCACGCTGGTGCCTTGCAGGTGGTTGAGCAAAAAGGTGCGCGCCGCCGCCGAAAAGGGACGCACGTCCAGCGTGCGACAGATGCCGGCCAATGGCGATCCCTGCTCCGGCGAATCGGGAAAGAGACGCGCCAACGGCTGGCGGCTGGCGATGACCAGTTTGAGCGGCGCGTCGGCCCCATCGGCCAGGCCGCGAAGCTGGCTGCGCACCTTGATCGTAAAGCCATCCCAGTTCATCTTTTCAAACTCGTCCAGGCAAAGGATGTGCCGCCGGCCGCGCAAGGCGCGAGTCAGTTTAAAGCCGCGGCACGACTCGACGTGCAGTAAATCACACAACGCTTCATAAAATTCGTCTTCGTTATCTACCACGGCCAGGCTGAGGTAAGCAAACCGCTCCGGCGGCAGGTTCAACCGCTCTGGGCCCAGAGCGCAGACCATCGAGAGGATGGACGATTTGCCCGTCTGTGACTCGCCGACCAGCGACACGTTGACTCCTTTGCTCAATTCCTCGAACACCTGGCGCAGCAAGTCCTCGTGACCAAAGAAATGGGCCGGATCGGTGATGCGGCCGATGACGCCAAAGGGGTTGGGTGCGGATACAGCAGGCGGGTCGGGACGATTATCGACCCGATTATCGGCGATGGCCGTTTTGGCATATTGCAGCAACAGCTCTGGAAAACGCACGGCAATCTGGCCAATATCCTCCGGCAGCTTGCCTTTGGATGAAGACAGATACTCTTTGAGATACTGCGCGATCTCGGCCCATTTTTCTTCGATCTGCCGCCGCCCGCGCAGCTTTTCCTCCGGACGATCCGAAACCTGGAGATTGCGCTCGTACTCGCGGATAATTTGATAGGCGGTACGGATCAGCTCGGCCCAGTCTTGAGCAGGTGCGATCGGGGATACTGGTTGATCTGATTCTTTTTTATGCGTCGAACTTGCTTGAATGCCAAACAAGTCTCCATCCAGCGCGCGCATATAGAGCACCGGCGTGGCCCAGGCCACTCCTTCACCCGATAAGAAGACCCGCTGCCGTCCCTCGGTCAGCGCCGCGTCGACCGGGTAGCCGTCGGCCAGGGCCGTGTAGAATTCAGAAACCAGTTCGATCGCCACCGCATCGGCGACCTCGAACTGCATAGCCAGCACTGCCGGAATGCCCTGCTGCACCAATCGCTGCGCCGTGCCGGCGAAAAGTGCGCTGCGCGACGTTACCCCACTTTCACAGGCATTGAGCACCGCCAAACGCAGCGAGCGCTCGTTGTGCAGCAGCGTGCTCAGGCTCTGCCCATCGACGGGATGCGCTACCCCGGCGGCACCCTCAAAGACCAGGCGGCCCTCCGACAGTGCATCGTCGAACTCGCCGTGGCCCATAAAGTGCAGCACGTGCACCTCACTGCGCCGCAGGTGGCGCTGCAGGGCCAACACGGTCGGCGGCGCCAACCGTTCGACGACAACCTGCCCGCCAGCAATTAGCTCGGCCAGCGCCTCGTTGATCGCCGCCCACTCGCGTTCGACCTCAAGGGGAGGATAATTCTTGGGGTTTGGAATGATCACCAGAATCCTGAGCGGCAGTTGTACCGAAAACGGCGGGATCGGCTCGGCCAGGTGCGGGTAGCGGACGACCGGCGTTTCGATCGACTGGCAGAGAAAGCGCCCCCAGGCGGGGCTGTAAAGGAATTCCCAGGGAAGTGCGGCCAGTTCGGGTGCTGCGTCAGACAGACGCAGGCGGATGCGCAAGCCCTCGCTTTCGCGGGACACCGCATCGACGCTGCGCTGCAAGGCCGCCAGCACCTTGTCGTGAAATACGGCATCAAAGATCTGCATGCCCAGCGTTTGCGCTTCACCGCACTGCGTGGGCAAGGAGAATGTGTGGAGCAGTTGAGCGAGGTGCGGCTCGACCACTTCTTCGGTCGGGCCGGCAGGTGAATCCAACACCTGTGCACAATAGCCGCCGTCGGACGGAGAAATGAGCAGATCAAAAACCCGGTATTTGACTTGTTCGACCACGTCATGCCCCCCTTCCAGTCACTACCCCTCGTGCGCGTGCGACAGTTCCGGCGCTTTTTTAAGCCCGGTCCAGACCAACAGAGTCTTGAACACTTTGTCAGCGGTGTGTTTGGTCCTGGGCCAGCCGGTCAGTTCGCGGTTGATCGGCGGCAGGTCGACAAAAATCAGTCCCACGGCCGGCGGAACGTAAACCAGCGTCCGCACTTCGCCGATGGCATCATAGCGCTCCTGCCCCGGCATAACCTCGATCTGGGTTGGAAACTCGATGTCGCGGTAGCCCGCTTCGGTCATCAGGATGTACTGATCCTTCTGTACCGAGTTTTTAAGCAGACGGTGCACCAAAATCACATCCACGCCGGAGAGCTCTTCAAAGCGGCCAATGGTATAAAAAAGCACCTGTCCGCTGTGGACAATCAGTTTCAAGCGCAGCTTGTTGAGGTTGGTACAAAAGTTACACTCGCAGACGTTGGTTTGCATCATCTCGGCGATCTTGGCGGCGAACACCTCAAAAAAAGCAAGCAGCTTTTGGCCGATCCGGCGTCGCACCTCGGCCCAGACCGCCTCATCCTCGTCCTTGACGGCGTACATAAAGACCGCATCGCCTTCCAGCTTGGACACCTCGAGCGGAATCTCGACCTGGCGGATGATCGTCTGGATCAACTCGCTGATTGTCACCTGCGCGTGGATCAATTCGGCTTTGTGTTCAACCATAAAACGGGTATAGCCGCTGATGTCGGCAATGATCAGCACGACCGATTTTTCAGCCGATGTCATCACACACCTCCTCGCAGTCAAACGTTTCTTTTTGTATCATCCGAACGAACCTGCACTCGCTCGTCCAACCGTTCCAGCGCATAGCGCACCCCGGCCGCCATGTCGACACGGGAGACTAGACCGCCGAGGTCCAGGTTCAGGTCGACCAGCCGGGCCGCAACGTCGGGACTGACGCCGACCAGCACGCATTCGGCGCCGATCAGTCGCGCGCCGTTGATCGCCTGTACCAGCGCTGCGGCAGCCTCCCGATCGATCAACGGCGCGCCGGTCACGTCGAGCAGGACAACCTCGGCGTTGTATTGTTGAATGCCGTCCAGCAGGCTGGTCAGCAGTTGATCGGCGCGTTGGGCATCCAGCACGCCGACGACCGGCAAGGCAACCACCTTGTTCCAGATCGGAATCACCGGAAAGGACTGCCGCCGGATGGTGTCCAACAAAACCTGCTGTTCCGCCGCGCTCTCGCGCATGTCGACCAATGCCTGCTCCAACGCCCACGTTCGCTCGGCCACCTGCGCCTCCAGGTCGGCACGGATCTGCTGCAATTCACGCTCGCGTTGTTGAGTTTGACTCAGATTGAAACGCGCCTCGGCCACTGCATCGAACAGGCTGCCCGCTGACAGCCAGGCCAGCATCGCCATCAGCCAGACGCCGATCACCTGGCCGGAGACGAGCAGGTCAGCCGGAAAGCGGGACTCGTAGGGCAAAAGCCAGGCATTCCACTGCCCACTGATTTCGATCAAGGCGATGGTCAAATAGATGATTCCCAGGACAAAGGCGGCGACAAGTGATACCCGCCGGTCGATCAGCACTGCGCCGGCCAAGATGATCACCGGGATCACCATCACGATCCCGCCGCGATGGCCGTACAAAAGCAGGAGAACCAAGACCACCAGGCTCAAGAGAAGCACAAACAGCCACGCTGCCAGGCGCAGCCGTCCGTTGCGGTTGATCGCATAAACCAGGCCGACCAAGAACATCCCGGCCAGGCCAATGGACACAAAAGTTGGCCCGGCCTCGAACAGGTGGGCAAACCAGGACACCAGGCCGGCCAGCACGTAAATCAGCAGGCCGGCGGCGAACCAGGCTAGCAGGGCGTTGATCAGCCGCGCGCGGCGGGCGTCCTCGGGATCGGGCAAATCGCTGGACAGCAGACGTTCCAAGTTCCAGGGTTTCATCGGACGGTTTCGATCCTCCTCCCCATACGCCCCAGCGCGTACTCGATGCCGCTTTGCAGGTCGCGGCGCGTGACGACGCTACTCAAATCAATGCCCAGGTTGATCATTGCGCGGGCCATCTCGGGCCGCACGCCGACCAGCACGCACTCAGCGCCCAGCAACCCCACGGCATCGATCGCTTGCAGCAGCACATCGGCCACCTGCTCGTCGATGCCGGGCGCGCCGGTGATGTCGAGCAAGGCCAGCCGCGCGCCGTGTCGCTCGATGCCGTCCAGCAGATCGTTCAGCACCCCTTGCGCGCGCGCCGCGTCGAGCGTGCCCGCCACCGGCATGACCACCACCTCATCAAACACAGGAATCACCGGGCTGGCGGTCTGGCGCAGCTCGGTCGCCAGCCGTGCTTGAGCAGCATCACTGATCTCCAATCGATCCAAAAGCGCCTGCTGCTCGACAATGCGCGTTTCCAGTGCGCGCAGCAGGGCATTTTTCTCTTCGTCTGCGGCCTGGAGCGCCTGCATCTGTTCGGCGAGCAGGCGCGCCTGATCGCGCTGCGTGCGATAAATCCAACTGCCGAACACGGCGGTCAACCCAGCCAGCAAAAAGGAGATCAGCGCAAAATTGAGCACCGTCTCGTCCGCTGACAAAACGACATTGGGCGTAAACCTGCCGGCACTCTGCGCCCAAACCAGCGCGCCATAGACCAGCGACGAAAGCAGGGCGATCGCAAAGCCCATCCGCGCGCCGAGCGCCAGCCCGGCGGCGACAATGGACAGCACGAAAAGCATCGCATTGATGCTTTGATAGCCCCCTTGCACAATGTAGAATGCAACAGCAAGCAGGTTGATCCCGAGCAGTAAAACAATGCTCCAGCGCACCCGTCCACGGCGAGCCAGGGCATACGTCGCCGCCATTGTTGCCAGGAAAACCAGATCGACAACGACATTGTCCAGTCTTCCCTCGGCCAGAATCAGGAACGCAAGATCGATCAGCCCAAACACGGCCGCCATCACGAACAGCGGCAGCGCCAGGGCATACACCGCGCGTTCCTGGAGCGCCCGGTCGGGATTGGCAGCACGAGGAGTTACCCAGCGACGTATCCGACGCACGATGCGCCAATTGGGGACAGCACGCAGGATCATAAGATTTTCCCTTATTCGGGCAGTGCGCCCAGGGCCAGGGCCAACTGTGCGGCGACGACGGTAAGCACGGTCTGGTGACGCTCGTCAAAGGCGTCCGGCTCGGCGCTCTGCACGCCGATCGCACCCAGCACTTGATCGCAGCGCAGGATCGGCACGGCCAGCCAGGCGCGGGTGTCCATCGTCCCCCGCTCGACCACCCGCGCGACGAGTTCGGGACTGACCTGCGCCCAATCGCGGATCAGCAATGCGCGCTGGTTTTCGATCACCCAACTGGTCAGTCCTTCTTTGGCATCATAATGCAGCGTAAACGGCTCCAGCCGCGCGCCGTCGTCGTAGGCCAGCGGAAAGTAAATGGTTGCCTCTTGCGGGTTGTAGAGCGCCACAAAAATGTTCGACACGTCAAGCAGCGTGCCCACTTGAGTGCGGACCAATTCCAAAAGTTGAGCCGTATAGGTCACATTGCACAACGACTGCCCAATGTTCACCAGCACGTTCAACTCCCGGATGCGCTGTTCCTTTTCCTCGAACAAGCGGGCATTGGCAATGGCGATCGCCACCTGATCGGCCAGGGTGTACATAATGGGAATATCTTCGGGATGAAAGGCATTGGGGCGATCGCTTTCCACGTCGAGCACGCCGATCACGCGGCTGCCAAACTTGATCGGCACGACCAGTTCGGAACGGGTATCGGGCAGCGCATCGATATGCAGGTAGCGTGAGTCCCGGGTCACGTCGTTGACCAGCAGCGGCTCGCCGCGTCCGGCTACCCAGCCGATCAAACCCTCTTTGCCCACACCCACGCGGGGGAAAGCGCTCTCGGTCTCCAGTCCGGGCACGCTGCTGCCCGCCTGCGCAACCACCTCTTGTGTTTTTTCGTCGACCAGCGCCGCCTGGACGTGATAATAGCCAAAGCTGTCGCGGATCAACTCGACCACCTGGCGGAGCAACTCGTCGATGTCGAGGATGAGGATGATCCGTCGGCCGACCTCGGCGGCAAGGCGCAGGTACAACGCCTGCCGCTGTGTCTCTTCGTACAGCCGGGCATTTTCGATGGCAACGGCGACCTGATTAGCCAGCGCTGCCAACAGATCCAAATCGGCAGGAGTATAGACGTTCTCAGAGGCGAAATCCTGGGCGGCCATTATCCCGATGACCTTTTCGCCCACAATCAGCGGCGCACCTATCCACGCGCAGGCCATCTGACCAATGGCAGCGATGCCCAGTTCGCGCAATCGATCTGGGACGTCGCCAGGCAAAAGAAGGGGCTGGTGCGTGCGCAGCACATACTCGGTCAGGCCGCGACCGGCCTGCCGGTCGGCCCACTGCACACGACGCGCATTTTCGATGGCAAAAGGAAAAGAGACTTCATCGTGGAACGGATCGTGCAAAGCGATATAAAAGTTTTCAGCGTGCATCACCGTGTTGATCTGCTCATAGACCATCTCTAGCAGATCGTTGAGGTGAATGATGCTGCTCACCGCTTTGCCCACGCTGTTGACCGCGTTCTGTTCGGCCAGCCGCCGCCGCTGTGCCTCGATCAGATGCACGGCACGCAGGGGCATCGCCGCAAGATTGGCCAAAATCTGGTAAAAGCGCAGATCGAACTCGGCGAATGGCTCCCGCGTGCGCTTGCCCATCACCAGCATCCCGATCGGCCAGCCCATCACGATCAGAGGAATGACGGCCACGGCGCTCATCTCTTGCAGCCACAGCCGGTCGCGGCACAATGGTGCAATTTCGCTGCCGCAGTCGCAGTTGAGGACAACAATCGGCTCTTTGTCGCGCAGCAGCCGTTCGACCACCGGCATTTCAGCGATCGCAAATTGGCTGAACACCGAGGGCAACCCCAATTCGCCATTTTCGCGATCATAGAGAGCCACCACTTGCAGCCAGGCCGGATCGCGCTCTTCGATATCTTCGAACAGGGCGATCACACAGCGATCCACCTCGGTGTCGCTGATCTCGCGCAGGGCGGCGATCAGGATTTGTTCCTCGTCCATCAGAAATGTAAAGCATCCGCTCAGATCGAGCAGACGATCCGCTTCTTGACGCAGACTTTCCAGCTCGCGGGCCGATTCGTTCACGAGCACTACCCTTCCTCCCCCCAACAAACGAGACAAGGTCAGGTCGCCGGCGCGGCGACCCGCGCCAATAGATCGGACACTCCTTCTTGCAGCGTGCTATAACAACCAATCTCAG
>JAFGEY010000049.1 GCA_016931365.1 Anaerolineae bacterium | reverse complement strand
CGCGCGGCGGCGCACCTGATCGCCGATTCACAAGCCACCCAAGATGACTTGGTGCGCTTTTATCATGCCGACCCGGCGAGGATTACGGTGGTACATCTGGGCATTGACGGGGGATTTCGCCCCATGCAAGACCCGGCGGCGACGGCGGCGGTCAAGGCCCAATACGGCATCGACGGGCCGTATCTGCTCTACCTGGGCACGCTCCAGCCGCGCAAGAACCTCTCTCGATTGATTCAGTCCTTTGCTCGGGTTCCGCTCGGTGAGATCAAGCTGGTTTTGGCTGGCAAGCGGGGCTGGCTGGCCGAGGATTTGCGGGCGCAGGCCGAGGCGGCCGGCGTCGGGGCGCGGGTGGTGCTGCCCGGCTTTGTCGATGACGCGGACCGACCGGCGTTGTACAGCGGGGCCAGCTTGTTCGTGATGCCGTCGTTGTACGAGGGATTTTGCTTTCCGGTGCTGGAGGCAATGGCCTGTGGCACGCCTGTCGCGTGCAGCAACACCTCGTCGCTGCCGGAAGTCGTCGGCGATGCGGCGTTGTTGTTCGATCCGACCGATATGGAGGCAATGACCGCTGCCATCACCCAAGTCCTGGATAATGCGACACTCAGGGCGCAGCTGATCCGGCGGGGACTGGAACGCAGCGCAACCTTTACCTGGGAGCGCTGTGCCCGGCAGACGGCGGTGGTGCTGGATAAAGTTTATCGCCAATAGCGCGTAATAGGGATTCCGTTACGCAGGATATGTTAGTGTGTCGTAGGGCTTCAGAAATAGACTTTGCAGCAGCCCTGGCCCTGCGAAAATCATGCTTGACAAAAGCTACGTTAACTCCAACTCGGGAGCGATTTTCTCAAGCGTCGTGCGCAGATTGATCAACCGAACCCACCAGCTATCATCCCTTTATTCTGGCTGAGAAGAAACCGAAATGAATATCCGATTCGCCTGTTCAGGTTCCAGACACTGACATGTGCGACGATCTCACCGTTCAGCTTGCCTACTTGGACTGCCCATTTCAATCCTTGGAATGAGATCTTGGTCGCCCAACGGCGCGGCGGCCAAGTTTCCTGACGCCCTGGTGGGGCGTTGAGCGATTTGTTAGCCCGCTTTCTCGCCCATGTAATAGCGGTCCTTCAATCAACTCTCCCAGTGTCTCTATTTCATAATCAGGCGGATTCCCTCTAGCCATCGCTCGCGGCTCATGCCGACTGTTTAGCCACACCGTCTTCAATCCCACTCGTTTTGCCCCAACAATATCCTGTTGATAGGTGTCTCCCACAAAGATTACCTCGTCTGGTCGCAACTTGCTCTGCATCAATGTTTGGCGGAAAATCTCCGGGTGAGGTTTGATAAACCCCACATCCGACGAGGTAGTGATATGATCAAAATAGGCCAGGACATTCGCTTCCTGCAACTTGGCCTTCAGTAATTTGCCTGGCAACATCATATTGGAAACCAACGCCAGTCGAAAACCTCTCCGCTTTAGTTCTGCAACAACCTCCATAGCCTTTGCATCAACGATCATGTATTTCATCGTGTCAATGTGAGCCAATAGCTGGTCTACCAACAACTGATCGATAGGACAGTTGAAGACCAGGTGAAGCTTGTTTAGAAAGAGGTTGTTGGTTTGAGGGTCAATAGTATCAGTCTGTTCGTGTTCAACAAAAACGCCATAGATCTCCCGCTCAAAGAATGCTTCCAACCCCGCGCGCCCAACGTCTGGCCGTAAATGCAGCGTCAGGTCCCGGTCTTTGAGAATGGCATCAATGCCATCCCAATCCAGATAGAAATACTTCCGGTTAATGCCGGCTGTTGGATAACCAATCACAAAACCAAAATCAAAGAAAACGCCTTTTATAGTCATTGCAGTAAGCTTGCAGCAAGCAAAAAAAGCCGAGATTCTTGAGAATTCCGGTTTTTTTCTTTTACGATTCGCCCACCACTGACGTTTGCAGGTGGTGCAGCGCTTTCATTCCTTCTTGCGCCTGCGTATCCCTCGGCATCGACGCCTCGTCCGGCTTGTCTGAAAGAGCAAAGAGCAGCGCGCCTTTTTCCCTCAAGGCCAGCACCGTCTCGCACACTTCTTGAGTGATCACGATGCGCTGCTTGAGCACGTCATCCACGTGGGCACCGGGCAGGTCGCCAAAACGCGCCGTCGTGGTCAGGTATTCGTTGTAGCGGAAGGCCTTGAACGGCGTCGGATCGCCGGCCTGGACGCAGGCCCATACCGCATCGTGCACTAGGGTGAGGCCACTGGCGACGAGTTCGAGGTGTCGATCCTGTACGCGCCGGATAAAGTCGTTAAAATCCTTTAACTGCCCTGATTGTACGTCTTGTATTACGCTATCCAGATCAAACAGACCCGCGCCAAGAATCAGACAAACGTAGGCCAGGTAATCCTGGTTGTCGGCAGTAAAGGGATGATAGGCCGGCCGGTTTAATTCGTCATAGGATGTCTGAAACGCCGCCAGGTCAAAGTCCGGCCCCAACAGATCGGCGACGGTGCGCTGCACGCCTTCCACCCGCGCTTCGTCGATCACCTTGTCATTGCGGCCGCGCGCGCCGACCAGCGTTTTATCCATATCGATCACCACGACTGTGCCCGCGTCGAGTGTAAACCCCTGTTCCTGCACAAAACGGACAAACCCCGGCAGCGCCGACCAGCGGTTGGCGACGTACAACTGGCCTTCGATCTGCGCTTGCGGCGCTTCCGACGGCGTATCTCGTCCGATAAAGCACCAGCCGGGCCAGCCGCCCGCCGCACAGATATTTTTGAACGCCGTGCTGTCGAGCAGCCGCGTATCGCCAATAAAGAGCAGTTCCTTGATCGCCGCATCGGGGCGATCCAATGTTCGTGCCCGGCGCAAGATTTCGGCGACGACGCGCCCATAATCGGGTTCCGACTTGCGCGGCAAACTGCCAGTCAGCCCCAGGTCAGTCACTGTTGGCAGACGGCGGTCTGCCGGTACCAGGTTGCGATAAACCACAAAATCACCGATCAGTTCGGCCATTGAGGTCAGGCCATACAGTTGGTAAGTCATTTTTTCTCCATTCACGCGATATATCCCTGCAAAACCAGCATCTCGGCATTGTGGATCGACCCTCCTGCTGCGCCGCGCACCGTGTTGTGTCCCAGAACAACGAATTTATAATCGAACAACGGGCAGGAACGGACGCGCCCCACCACCGCGGCCATTCCCCCTTCGAGGTCGAGATCGCGGAATGGCTGCGGGCGATCTGGCTCGCGGCGGACGACGATCGGATGTTTCGGCGTGCTGGGCAGTTGGGCGATTTCGGGCGCGGCCTTGAAATTCTCCAGCACCTCGACAACCGCCTCTGCGCTCTCTGGCTTGCGCGCAAACTCGATCGACAAACATACGGTGTGACCGTCGCGCACGGGCACGCGGTTGCACTGCGCGCTGGCGACGAACGGCGCATGCTCGATTGCTTCGCCACGCAGCACGCCGAGCATTTTGCGCGGCTCGCTCTCCATTTTTTCTTCTTCGCCGCCGATATAGGGCACGACGTTGCCCAGGATATCGAGCGAAGGCACGCCAGGATAGCCTGCGCCGGAGACCGCTTGCATGGTGGCGGCAAAAAGCTTGTGGATGCCGAACGCATCGTTTAGCGGCTTGAGCGGCAGGATCATCGCCGTGACCGAGCAGTTGGCGCTGGTGGCGATCAAGCCCTTCCAACCGCGACGGCAGCGCTGCACGTCGATCAACGCGGCATGCCCGGCGTTGATCTCCGGCACGAGCAGCGGCACATCGGCATCCATCCGGTGCGCCGAGGCATTAGAGCAGACGAAATAGCCCGCCTCGGCAAATGCCTTTTCGGTCGGCCCGGCGATGCCTCCCGGCAGCGAGGCAAAAATCACCCGGCAGTCGAGGCCCGGCGCGGTTTCCTGCACCGCCATATCGCGCACTGACTCGGGCATCGGCGTGGAAAGCAGCCAGTGACAGGCTTCAGCATAGCGCTTGCCCTCCGACCGCTCCGACGCGGCCAAAGCGGTGACCTCGAACCAGGGATGACACTCTAGCAATTGAATAAAGCGTTGTCCAACAGCGCCGGTGGCTCCCAGCACACCGACGGGAATTTTTTGTGCCATGGGTTTCTCCTTGTTTTGTGCTGTGTATTTCGCATTGCGCATGTCGTGCCAGGGTATGGAATCTTGCAGCATCGACAGGTGACGCAATACGATCTATTTTTCAAGCCCCAGCTCTTTGTGCAGATAGCGCACCGTATCCTGGACCTGCTCCTCGGGAATGCAAAACGACACGGCATACTCGGTGCCGGCCTGAGCCACCGCGATCACGCGCGTACCGTGCGCACCCAACGTAGCAAAGGCATAAGCGACGATGCCACCACCGATGCCGGCCGGGCCGTTTTTCCATCCCGGCGTGCCGACCACGGAAATCGTCGCCACCTGCTCTTTGACTTCCAGACCTGTGGTCTGGCGGCTGAATGCCGCACGTTCGTCACCAAAGGCGCTGTGCAGTACCTTGAGGCAGTGCGCTTGATCCTGCTCGCGCACGATCAGGTTGAGGCTGTGCTCGGAAAAGGACTGCGAGAACATCGGCACGTCGATGCCCGCCTGGCTCAACGAGTGCAGGATCGACGCCGCCGTGTCGAGCGACCACGAGCCGTCGCTGCTGTTGGCAGTTGCGCTGACGGCAATCAGGCTCAACCCTGTCGTCGAAATGATCGCCGGTAGCTTGTCACGATCTGCACTCGGCGTCTTGACGATCAGCGTCATTGGCGCGGCTGGATCGAAACTATTGGCAATGCGCAGCGGAATGTCGTTTTCGATCACCGGGCGAATTGTCTTGGGATGCAGTACGTTCGCACCATAATAGGCCAGCTCTGCCGCCTCGGCATAAGACAGTTCGCGGAGGGTGCGCGCCTGGGGCACGATGTTGGGATCAGCGGTCAGAATGCCGCTCACGTCGCTCCAAATCCACACCTCGTCGGCCTCCAGCCCTGCCCCGACGATGGCTGCCGTATAGTCGGAGCCGCCGCGGCCCAACGTCGTAGTCACACCGTCGGCCGTCGCGCCGATATAGCCGGTAATCACCGGGATCACGCCACGATCGACCAACGGTTTCACACGCTCCTCAAGTCGTGAACGGGTTTGATCCATCAAAGGAGTTGCACCGCCAAAAACGTCATCGGTGACCACAATCTGCGTGGCGCTGATCGCCTGGGCGCGCACGCCGCGCTCGCGCAGCACCGCTGCCAAAATATTCGATGACAACTGCTCGCCAAACGAAGCCACAGCATCAAGGCCGCGCGCGGTCAGTTCGCCCAGCACGGCGACGCTGCGGTAGAGCCGCTCCAGGTCGTGCAAGCGATCCTCGACAAAACCACCCACATCGAGCCGTTCCGGGCTGTGGCCCAGCAGCGCTTCGACCACGCTGAGGTGCTTGTTGAGCAAATCGGCTTTGATGCCGCGATAAACGGTGTCCTTGCCTTCGGCGGCGGCGCGCGCGCCGGCGACCAGCGCGTTGGTCACACCCCCCATCGCCGAAACGACGATGACAACCCCGCCCTGGGCCGCGTCGTTCTGATATCCAATCATCAAATCTGCGACGGCGGCAAAACGCTCGGCGTTGCCCACCGACGTACCGCCGAATTTATGGACGATCATAGAAATTACTCACTTTCTGCAAATGTACGTCAAACGTGAAACGTAACATGTGGGGATTAAAAATGCAAACCAGGGTTTTCCAACCCTCACGCATCACGCATCGCGTTTGACGAAAGCGCTTGCGCCCCACGTCTCAGATTTGATCCAGGGCCTGCTCCAAATCCGCGATAATGTCTTGCGCATTCTCGATCCCCAGCGCGTAACGCACCAGCGTATCAGAAATGCCCGATGCGCGGCGCTCCTCCTCTTTGAGCGAGATAAAGAGCGCCTGCTGCTGGACGATGCTTTCTACCCCGCCCAACGTCGGGCCGATGTAGGGCAGTTGCAGCGCGTCGACAAAGCGGCTCGTTGTCTCCCGATCGCCCTTGATCTCAAAACTGACCACACCGCCAAAGCCGGTCATCTGCCGCCTGGCGATCTCGTGATCGGGGTGGCTGGGCAGGCCAGGATAGTAGACACGCGTGATTTTGGGCTGGGTTTCCAGCCACTCGGCGACACGCTGGCCGTTTTCGTTCTGGCGCAGCACGCGCAGATCTAGCGTTTTGAGGCCGCGAATGAGCAAGTAGGCCGTCTGCGGGTCAGTCACGCCGCCGAACAGGCCGCGCAGGTTTTCGATTTCGTTAAGCAGCGCGTTGGGGCCGATCACCGCGCCGGCCAGCAGATCGTTGTGGCCGCCCAGGTACTTGCTCGCGCTGTGGATGACCAGGTCCACGCCCAACGCCAGCGGGCGGAGGTTGATCGGCGTACCGAATGTGGCGTCGATGGCCGTGACGATGCCCTTGGCCCGCGCCACCTCGACCAAGTTGGCCAGGTCCATCACCCGCAGGTAGGGGTTGGTCGGCGTCTCGGCCAGGATCAATTTGGTATTGGGGCGCACGGCGGCGGCAAGCTGATCGGGTTGAGCGACCTCGATCAGTGTGGCGTCGATGCCCCAGCGCGGCAAAATGACATTGGCAAATTCGCTCGTGCGCCGGTAGCAGCCGCGGACCAGGATCAGGTGATCGCCGCTGCGGAGCAAAGACAGGATCGTGTTGGTGATAGCGGCCATCCCGCTGGAAAAGAGCAGCGCGCGGGTTTTCTGCGCGTCGCCGCCTTCCAGCGCGGCCAGTTTGCGCTCCGCTGCGTTTTGCGTGGGATTGCTGTATCGCCCGTACTCGTCGCGCACAGGCAGGTCGTCGCCGGCCCGACGGGCCGCGTCGCGATCGACTTTGCTGCGCATATAGTCGAGGATTTCAGCAGTATCGGCAAAAGTGTAGGTTGACGTCTGCACGATCGGCGTGGTCAGCGCGCCGTGCGGCTTGCGCTTTTCCTCGCCAGCGTGGACAGCAAGGGTGGAAAAATGGGTTTCCGACATCCATGACTCCTCTCAAATGTTCCAGAGAGGAGATCGGACCGAGTTCCCTTAAAAAAACAGCCTCTTCCTGGACATCAAGTGCCGATGCACTTGACTTGCTAGAAGAGGCCGTTCAACATCATCGTTTCGCATCTCATCTTCCAGATCCCACCAGGGTCTGCCGGAATTGGCACCGATGCAGTGCGTTCGCTGCACGGTTGCCGAGGCTTCACAGGGCCGGTCCCTCCACCTCTCTGGATAAGAATAGACTGGTTATGGGTTTGTTAACTCTCCGGCTGCTCCAGCCGGAGTTGAGACAGGACTATACCACAGGCAGCGGAGAATGTCAAACGCCAGATTGCACGCCGCGAACGGACAGGGTATAATAGCCCGATATCGATTTGGAGAGCATCTATGAGCACCATCCGCACATTTATCGCCATCGAACTGCCGCAGGAAACGCTAAACAGCATCGCGCGCGCGCAGGCCCGGATCAAACAAGACACGCCGGAAGGCCTGGTGCGCTGGGTGCAGCCACAGGGCATCCACCTGACGCTCAAGTTCCTCGGCGACACGCCGACAAACCAGGTTGCCGCCATCGGCGAAGCTCTGCAGGCAGCCTGCGCGCCACACGGCCCCTTTACGCTGTCCGTCGGCGGGCTGGGCTGCTTTCCCGACCTCAAACGCCCGCGCGTGGTCTGGATCGGCGTCGATGAGCCGGGCGGTCATTTGAAGCGCTTGCAGCAATCCATCGAACGCATGGTCGCCCCGCTGGGCTTTCCAACGGAGGGCCGCCCGTTCAGCCCGCACCTCACCCTGGGGCGGGTCAAGGAGGGTCGCGCCGACGAACTCCGGGCATTGGGAGAATATGTCGCGCGCGCACGGGTTCAAGCCAGCGAGGTGCGCGCGACCTCGGTCAGCCTGATCCGCAGCGACCTGCTGCCCGGCGGCGCGGTGTATACTCCCCTGATACACGCCGGGTTGGGCGGAGGCGCGGCGTGAGTGACGTCATCCTGATCTATCCGCGCACACTGTGGGACATCAAAAACGTCACCACCCGCCTGCCGTTGGCGGCGCTGTACATCGGCTCGCTGCTGCAAACACATGGCTTTACCGTCCAGGTGATCGACCAGCGCGTCGATGATCGTTGGCAAGAGACATTGCGCCACGCGCTCGGTCAGCGCCCGCTGTGGGTGGGTATCAGTGCGATGACCGGCATGCAGATCAAATGGGGACTG
>JAFGEY010000392.1 GCA_016931365.1 Anaerolineae bacterium | reverse complement strand
GAAATTCGCTTGTTCGGGCCGCGCCTGGGTCTCGATACGGGCCAAAATGCGTGGCCCTACTCGACCAGCGGCGCTTATTTGTAAAGTGTTGCTCCTAGTGCACCAAACAACAGAGTGGAGATCGATATGGACAAAAATCAGATATTCAACTTTATCTTGGGTCTGTTTAGCGGCGCACTTGCCGGAGCCGCCGTAACATTGCTGCTTGCTCCTCATTCCGGCGCAGACGCGCGCAAAATGATCTCAAATCAAGTTCAGGAGATTATCGAGGCAGGCAAGCAGGCCCGGATGGATCGACGCGCCGCGCTGGAAGCAGAATACAAGGCGGCGATCCGAATTCCACTCCCACTCGAGCAACAAGAAAAAGATTAGCCCGTGCAAGATGATTCTAATGTCCAGGTTTGATTTTGTTGCTCCAGACGTAGCTGAAAAACGACTTGACGCATCACCCCAAACGGATTGTGATGTGCCTTCTTGTCTTGCTTTGCCAAGCCCGTGCCAAGTCACGGGCTTTTTTGTTCAGAATTGACGTCCAAACGCCCCTCTCTCAAATGGTCGCAGTATAAAGAGTTCGGGGAGCGCATCCAGCCGTCAATCCCCAAGGAGCTTATATGTCTCGACGAGTCGAATTGCTCTACCAATTGCAGCGCTTTGATACACGCATCAGCACACTGAATCACCGCTATCAAACGGTCAAAGCCAGTCTGGGTGAAAGTGAAACGCTTTTACAGGCGCGCAAGGCTTGCCAAGCGGCGCAAGATGAATTGAACAAGTGGCGTATCACGCTGCGCGATTGTGAACTTGATGTAGAGGCGGTGATCTCCAAACAAAAGGAGACCGAGGAAACGCTATACAGTGGACGCGTCAAGTCGCCCAAAGAGTTGAGCGACTTGCAGAAAGAAAACCAATACCTCCAACGCCGCAAAATCTCAGTGGAGGAAAAAGTGCTGGAGGCGATGGTCAAGGCGGACGAGCTGACCACGCACGCTGCAATTGCCAACGAGGAACTGACTGTCGTCGAAGCGACCTGGCGCGCTGAAAACGCCGAACTGGTCCAAGAGTATGACGAACTGCGACAAGAACTGGCCCAATTACTCGCCAGGCATAAGGCGCTTGTAGCCAAGGTGCCGCCAGATACGCTTGAAGAATACGAATCGCTCCGCAAGGTGCGGAAAGGCATCGCGGTGACGACGATCCGGAGTCAAGACTGCCAGACCTGCCACGTTCAGGTGCCCGCCAATTTGATCGACAAAGCCAGAGACACCGACGAACTGATCTATTGCAACGGATGCGATCGCATCCTTTATGTACCAAGTGAGTAAAATACGATGAATCAACTCGGCGGATTTCCACTACTTGCGCTCATCCTCTTTGTAACTGGTCTGGGCGCGCTGATGGTGTGGTTTATTCCTGCCCGGCGAGCCGATGCATGGCGCTGGCTGGCCTTTTTGATCGCAGCAGCCACATTTTTCATCTCGTTGTTTCTCTATATGGGTTGGGTCAACGATCCCGACGCAGTGCTCCAGTTCGTCGAAGGGCCTATTCTCTGGCTGCCGATGCTCGGTTTCCGGTATTATCTCGGTGTAGACGGGATCAACCTGCATCTGGTTATGCTGACCACGCTCTTGACGCCGCTGATTCTGCTCAGAGCCTGGGCGCAGGAGAGCAAAGCCCAAATGGCCTGGATGCTCGCTTTTGAGACGGGCATGCTCGGTGCATTGGTCGCGCTCGATCTATTTTTGTTTGCCGCCTTTGGATCGCTGGCGCTATTGGCAGCCACCTGCGCGATCAGTTGCGATCCCGGAATCACAAAGCAAGAATCTACGCCTTTGATCCGAACCGTCGTAACATCCCCGCATTTCTTGCTGACGGGCGTTGTGATCGTCTTGCTTTTCGCTGTGATTGGCGGGCAGGCATTTACGGCGAATGCGTGGTGGGCACAAACCGGGCTATTTGGGGCGACCATCGTCGCGATGGGGCTAATGAGCATGGGCTTCCAACGCCAGTTGAGACGCGCCGGCATACGACAACCCTTCTCGCCATCGACCTACCTGCTCATCAATGGGCTGCTGTGCACGCTGGGAATGTACGGGATGGTACGTTTTTGTCTGCTGGCGTTTCCGCTGGCAGTAACGAGCTTTGCACCGCTGATGATGATCGTCGGCCTTGTCATAGCAGCCTGGAATGCGCTGGCGATGCTCGCCACGGACGATTGGGCCACAACGTTGACCTGCTGGGCCGTCTCTCAGGTCGGTCTGGATATCATGGGCATATTCAGCCTGCACCAACTGGGCATACAGGGGGTTATTTTGCGGCTGATCGGACGGGCGATCGGCCTGAGCGTGTTGTTGATCCCGCCCAGTCCCCGCACTTTACGGCTCAAGCAAGCTGTCCTGGCGGTGGGATTTCTGACCGCCCTTGGCGTGCCCGGATTGGCCGGCTTTCCCGGCCTGAGTGCCTGGCTGATGGGCCTCTTGCGCTGGCACTGGCAGATCAGTGCATCGACGGGGATCAATGCTGTGCTGGATTGGGCGTTTTACATCGCCACCGTGTTGGTCTTGTTGATCGCCGGCGGGGCGCTGCTGCGGCTGTGGCATTCGCTGCCGCGCCCGGATGCGAACGCCCCCCACTCGCGCCAGACTTGGATCGTTCTTCCGTTATTGATCGCGATCATCCTGCTGGGCTTGTATCCTCGCGCCTTTATGGACAGCATCGCTCCGACAGTACACAGTGTGATGGTCCAATTCGACCTGGACCTACAAGATGACCTGGGACAACTCGTGCCCGTATCACGGCAACAAGAGGCAGAACCGACGCCGCAACACGGCTCGTCTCTGGTCAAGGCAAAAGCCCCGTCCCTTTTGTTTGTCTCACAAGCAGATCCGCTATGGCCCCACTGAACATCCCCGTTCTCTTGCCGTTGGCCGTTTTGGCCGCGACGGCAGTCGCCATTTTGGCGCTCGACCGGACGGGCCGGCAGCATCGCCTTTCTGGTTGGACAGCACTGACCAGCCTGACGATTGCTCCTGTCTTGGGCCTGATCATGATCACCAGCGGACAGGGGGGTATGGCTCAGAGCACGCTCTATGGCGATGGCAGCAGCACGCTGTGGACGCTCGTGCTTTGCAGCGTCGGCGCGGTGATCGTGATGATCGATCTGGGAAAACAGGCCGTCGCCAACAGCCTCCATTACGCCTTGATTTTGTTGCTGGCCTGCGGCGCGCTGATCGTCATCCAGGCGGCGCATTTGATCGCCCTGGGCATCGGCGTGGCAATGGTCTATGCCACGCTGATAGCATTATCCGGCCCCGAAAACGCCTTCCGGCCGATCGTGCTGTGCGGCACAAGCCTGGCCAGCCTGCTCTTGGGCAGCGTATGCCTTTATGGCGTCACCGGCACGCTGCACGTCCCGCTCATCGTCGAACAGCTTGGCCGGCAAAACGCAGTCACGTCCGATCTGCTCGCCATCCTGGGCTTTGATCTGTGTATCGCCGGGTCGATCTTGATCCCTGCGGCGATCATCCTCAACACAAATGCGGACGAAATGCCGGGACGTACGACCGGCGCGATGGTGTGCTCGCTGGTTCTGCCACTCATCGGCGTTGCCAGATTGGGGACATGGATCGATCTGCTGCCGGAAAGCCGGATGCTGCTCCTGGAATTGATCGGCGCGGCAGGAATGGCGGCAGGCTATGGCATTGCCTTGCGCGCGCGCCGCGTTCAAAATGAATGGTTGGGCGTTGCCGTGGCCGAATTTGCCCGCCTGACATTGATCACCTGCCTGCTGCCCGGCGCACCCTTTCTGTTCTATCAGGCCGCAGGCAGCACAAGCGCCATCGCCGGGCTGTGGGCGCTATCCACGCTGATCGACGACAAAAACAGCCGGCGATCGATGTCGCCGGCTGCGGGATTAGGCCGCGAGCGGCCTTATACAGGAATCACATTTACGCTGTGTCTGCTCAGTTTGGGCGGCATGCCCCCTTTGATCGGCGCAATCAACCAGGTATGGCTGCTGCGCGCGCTTGCAGAGCGCGGTCAACTCTGGATTTTTGCGCTGGCCGTTTTCAGTTGCCTGATCGCCTGGCTGTGGGCGGCACGCTGGATGATCCGCCTCTGGCTGGGGACGCCGACAGTCGCCTCTCGCAAGCCGCTTTCACCCGAAGCGGGGACGATCCTGCTCATCGTGACGGCCGGAACCGTGCTGGCCGGTTGGTCCGCCGGGCCGATCCTGAGTTGGATCGAAACGATGCTGGCCTTTTAGCCTCAATAAACCTCGATCTTGACCAGCCACTTGGCCCACAGATTGCCGTTATACGCCGGCAAAACCGCGCGCAGCGGAAAACCGTGGATGATCGGCAGCGGCTCCCCCTCCCACTCATAGGCCAGAAAATTGCCCGTCCCGCGCGCCACCTCTACAGAGATCATTGTCGCATAGCCGTCGGCGCTGACCAGCCTGAGTTCGTCAAATCCGGGATCGATCTGGGCCAGTTCCAGGATATGCGCCAGCGGCACGCCGGCCCAGGTCGCCTCGTCCTCGAAAAAGCCGGGGCAGACCAGCGTGCATTCGAGTTCGATCCTGGGCATGCAGCGTAACTCATCGTAGCTCAGGCTGAGCGGGTTGCCTACCTTGCCCACCACCTCCAACCGCCAGGCCGCCAAGTCGATCGCGGGCACGATGCCCGTAAAATGCAGGCCGGTCGTCTCATCCAGATCGGCATAACCCGGCGCCGGCGCGGGCGTGGGGACGACGATTGGCTCCGGCGCGCACGGCGTCGGGGAGCGGGTCGGCGTGGGCAGCGCCGTCGCCGTGGGCAGTGGTTCAACGGCAGCGCAGCCGGCCACGCCCAGGGCCAAGAGCGATAAGACAAGCAGAAACGCACGTGATAGTTTCATCTCGAGTTTATCCTTGTTGTTCGGGCGCGGGCTGCAGCAGATCGTTCTCCTCGAAATCGGCCAGGATATACGCCATCACTTTTTCGAGCGCGACCCGGCGCAGTCGAAGGTACCAGGCCAACTGGGCTGCGAACTTGACCAACGAGCCGGAGGGCAGCAGCCGCCGCAGCAGCACGTCGAGTCGATGCTGAATCTGCTCGCCCAGCGCCGATACCTCGGCCCTGGGAATGCGCGGCCAGGGCAGCAGTTCTTCTGGCTCTTGCAGGTCGCCCAGCAGGGGGATGATCGGCAAAAAGGTTTGGCCGTTTTCCTCAATGCGGTATTTAGCGCGCAGGTCGTCGCCCCAGCCGGCAAAGAGCGGGTTGTTTTCCGGCAGTCGGAAATACTTGACCAGAAAACGCTGGCAGTTGCGCCGCCCCAACCGAAAGTCGTGCTGGCGGAAACGCCGCGAGAAAAAGCCGCCGAACGCGCCCAGCGATCCGCAGGCCAGGGTCGGCTGACGGCCCTCCGTGGCGCGCGACGGGGCGATCAAAAAGCGGCTGTACACGTCGCTGGCGTAGGCCAGGGCCAGTTCATCGAGCTTGAACATCGCCTGATGGCGCAGGCCGGAGAACATCTGCGCCGCGACAGAGATCAATGACGGGTTGGGTTTGTAATAGGAACTGAACGGGACGACGTCGGGGAAGGGATCGACCATGATCACCGCCTGGCTGGCCGCTGCCCCCTCACGCGGGTTGGAGCCGCCTTGAGCGAGGACGGAACGGGCCAGCTCCAGCGGCTCATTGTCCATCAGCCCGCCATCGACGGAAAGAAAGGCATAGTCGGCCGCCGCCTCTGACATAGTGGCAGCGGCCGAGCTGGCAGCCGCCGATTCGGCGACCGCCGAAGCGGCGGCCATATCGGGCGGCCAGCGGGGCGGGATTGCGGCCTTGACCAACTGCTGGATCGCGCCCTCGGCGGTCGGCTGCGAGGTCATCGGTACCGACCAGGTGCGCGCATCGTAATCGGTATGGCGGCGCTGGAGCACGCGCGGCGGCAGGCCGATGGGAAACGCGCCGCTGGCCAGCGCGGCCTCTTTGAGCGCCGCCCAGCCCGGCCCGTCGAGGTCGTGCGCGTCCAGGCGCAGCGCGCCGGGCGTCTCATCTTGCGCGCCGCCGCTATCGACGATAAAGTGCATATAATCGGCGTGCAATGAAAGCTCGTGCCGCCCACCCGCGCCGCCGTCAAAGCGGATGCCGTAAGGCACACCGCGCAGGTTGGTCACGCTGAGCAGCACGTGCAGCGCGTCGTCAAAGTAGGGGCGCTGGCGGCGCGAGCCATCCTCGCTGAACGCATAGTTGGCGATGTCGTCGAGCACGCTGCCGTCGAGCACAGATACCACCGGGCTGCCCGCCCGGGCCAGGTCGCGGTCTTGCAGCAGGTGCGAGATGTCGATCCGATCCACCCAGCACTCGTACAGCTTGTTGTGAACCGGGCCGGCTGGCGGCACCTGCGTCACCGGCTGGAGCTCGTGCGCGGCCACGCTCGCCGCCAGCGCGGCGGTCATCCCGCCGGCCGACGCGCCGGACATGACCTTGATCTTGACCTCGTGCGGGTTGCCATCGGGAAATAGATCGCCCGCTGCGCCGTACCAGGCATCGAGGGCCTGGAGCAAAAAGTCGATCACCCCGGCGGTATACGCCCCCGCCGACACGGCCCCGGCCATCACCAGGCCGATCTCAAATTTGGGTTTTTGCGCTTGCTCGGACATTGCCACCCCCTGTCCAAAAAAACGTCCCTGTTTCTGCCTCTATCTTAGCAGAAACGGGGACGCTTGTCTATGACCAAAGTCTCCCTCGTTCCCTCATTTCCACGCTCTGCGTGGGAATGAGGGAAGCGTGATGCACCACCCGGTCGCGAAAGGGCGCCGCCGAGATCAGCCGCCGCTTGGGCTGGCGGACGTACCCGTCCGAGATGTAAAAAGAGCTGTACGCGCCGTGATGGTAGGTTTTGCCTTGCAGTTCGGCTTGCAGCCGCACCAGGTTGTCTTCCAGACGATAGGCAAAACGCAGGGCCGGCTCGCGCCGCCGCTTGCCCTGTGCCGCCCTCTGCCAGGCCCACAGCAGGTTGTCCCAATCGCACACGCGACCATACAAATCACCCATGATCCAACCCTTGTCACCCGATCTGAAAATGCGCCCCGAACAAGTTCGGGGCTCCGGATTCCCCAACTCGTTGGGGCCAAAAGCTTACAGGAAGGCGCGCGCTGGGGGCGGGAGGCCCCGCCCCCAGACCCCCACCCCCAGAGATCGGAGGCAAGCCAGAGGCCAGAGAGACCAGAGGTTCCGCGCCTGCGGCGCGGCCGCCCCTCGGCGCTAGCGCGCCGACGGGGCGGTCAAGACGGGGGACGCCACCACTACCCGAAAACCGAAGTACCTGTACTCATCATCGGGATCGACGAAGTAGCGATAGGCGCAGCGCGCGTACCAGTCGTAGAAGTCGAACGCGCCGCCGCGCAGCACGCGGCGTTCTGTGCCCTCTACATCGTTGTTATTCTTATAATTTCTATAACTTCCTTCCCACTGGGTGGCGCACCACTCCCACACGTTGCCGCTCATGTCCTGGCAGCCATAGGGACTGGCTCCGCCGGGAAAGCAGCCCACCGCGCTGGTGGAGCCGATGCCGGTCCGGTCATAGTTGGCGCGGTCGGGGTCGGGATCGTTGCCCCAGGGATAGCGACGGGCCGGGTTGGGGTTGGGATGTTGGATGGTTAGGTTGTTGGGTGGTTGGGTGGTTGGGATGAGCAGGCCGCCGCGGGCGGCTTTTTCCCACTCGGCTTCGCCGGGCAGACGAATGACAAATGGCGAATCGCAAATCGCAAGGGGGTTCCCCTGCACATCGTGCAATTTGCAATTTGCGATCTTGATCTTTTCTTCCAGCCAACGGCAGAACGCCGCCGCCTCGTACCAGGTCACGCCGACGACGGGATGGTTGTCCAGCTCAAACGCGCCGCCGTACCTGGCCGGACCGCTGCGCTTGTTTTGCTGCCGCCAGCCCCAGCCGCTTTTCGTCCACCACTGTTCGCTCTCATAGCCGCCGTCGTCCGCAAAGCATTGGAACTGGGCGTTGGTGATCGGGTAGCGAGAGATCCAATAGTCGTACGGGATGTCCTGGATGTGCACCGGACCTTCGTCGTCATAGGCCTGCCCGTCGGGCGGGATGACCAGGGCTTCGCCGCTGAAGGGGTGGGCGAGTGTCGCCCCCTCTTTAGATGCGCCCATCACAAAGGGGCCGGCGGGGACGGGACACCAGAGGAGGTCGGGCACCCCCATCCCCGTCCCTTCCCCCGCACGCAGGGGAAGGGAGACTCGCACACCCGGTCGTGGGTCGTTCAGGACGGCCAGGGCGCGGCCGGCGGCGGCGCGCTCGACCGGCGCCAATGCGCCCGCGTCCACCAGAGCCGCAAGGCGGGCCACGATACGGGCGTCGTGCGGCGAGGGACGGCTCGGCCAGCGGCGGCGGTAGAGCATCAGCAAATCGGCGGCCATCCACACCGCGCGCCAATCCGCGTCGACGGGACGCATCGGCGGATCGGCCGGCGTCAATTTGTCTAAAATCGTGTCCACGCGCTCACTGTCGCCGCTGGCAAAACAGAGATGTTCGCCCAGAAACATCACCGGCTCACGCCAGCGGTCGCTGCGCTCCAGGTGCGCGCGCACCTGCTGCCCCAGATTGGGCAGCCCGCCCAGATAACGGCCGGCCAGGTATTCCTCAAAAGTCAGATGAGGAAAGGCATACACGCGGCGTGGTTTGGCGCCGACGGGAGCATCCGGCAAAGGCGCGGTGCCCTGCAACATCAACAGGCCGTTGGCGCCCTCCGAATAATCGAGAAAGGTGCGCATCTTTTTTTCATCGCCGAACGTTGCTTGCAAAACCCCGGCCAACAAATCCTCAGTGACCAGGGCCGCTTGATCCGTCGCGTCGAGGCGTGCGCCGCCCTCGTGGGCCTTGTACGCCACCTCGCGCAGCACGTCATCCAGGGCGCCGCGCAGCGTCCCCAACGCCTCCAACAGGCTGCGTTTTTGCGTTCGCCCCAACACGGTGCGCTCTAATTCCCAGCGGGTCAGAAAGAGGTCAATACACTCCTCATACACCTGCGCCCGCGTATCGGGCAAGTCGCCTTTGTGAGTATGCACCACCGCCATGACGGTGAGAATCAGCGGATTGGGTGCGATTTCCGCCAGCCGGCGGCGGTCGCCGGGGCGCAAGGCTTCCAACAGCCGGTCGCGCTTGCGCGCGCTGTCCTCGGCGCGGGCCGGGTCCACGCGCGTCAGTTCGGCGTGCCAGGCATTCACAAAGGCTGTAATGTGGTCGGCATCCAGCGGAGCGAGTTCGTGTCTGGGCCAATCGGCCAATTGCCAGGCGGCATCCGTGTAGGAAAAGGTGCGGCACGTCACCAACAAGTAGGCCGCGCCGGAACGATCGTACTGCGCCGCAAACTGTTCAACAGCTTCGCGCACCACCGGCCGCAAGCGCAAATCGGCCACCTCGTCCAGGCCGTCAAAGCAGATCAGGCCGCCCGCGCTGCGCAGTTCGTCCAACAGCGCGTCGCCGTAACCCTTCAAACGCTCGTCGGCATCCAGGCTCGCGCGGATAAAGCGTTCGATCAGTGCGGCAGTGCCGTGCTGCGTCCCGGCAGGGATGCTCTCAGCCAGTCGGCCCAACGGCACGATGAGGGGCAGCAGCGGCGAGCGCGTCCAGCCGGGCAGTTCCTCGACCAGGTTGCGCGCACGGTCGATCAACGCCTGGGCCATGCGCAGCGCCAGGTAGCGCACCAAGGTGGATTTCCCCGCACCGGGCAGCCCCAGCAGCACCATGCGGCGCTCCGGAGCCCGGGCCAAAGCCTCCAGAGCGGAAAGCGGGCGCGTCTCGCGCTCCGCAGACAAAGCATTGCGCTCGCGTTTCTCGTCTTTCTTGTCCACTTGCACCTGGGTCTTGGTGTCCAACGCCACGTACAGGCGCTCCAGCGTCATTCCCCCGCGCGTGGGATCGGCGGCGCTGGGATCCAGCCCGATCAAGCGCGCGCGGCGGCAGTCGCCGATGAGCGATTCCAGGTAGCAAGTGCGCAGCGCGTCGGGGGAGAGGGCAGGCTGGGTGGTTGGGTGGTTGGGCAGTGAAGCGGTTGGGTAGTTGGGTAGTTCGGTGGTTGGGTTGGCAGGACCCGGTGCTTCAACCTTTCCCTGCGGTCTCTTTGCCGCCAGCCGCGCGGAAAGGGCTGGCTCGAATAAGGCCAGCAAAAAAGCCAGAAAGGCCAGAGCCAACACCACGTAGAGCAGGACGCGCCCGCCCTTGTCCATCCACTGGGGGGCAAAAATCTCGGCGCCGATGGAAAGCACCAGGAACAGGATAGCAAAAAAGAGGAACTCGTTCTTGAGCTTGGCCGCTGCATCAAGGAACTGCCCCACCAGGTCGGGCAGTTTGGTCAACAGGGGTTCGCGAGGATCGGTAGATGTCATTGCAGCCTCCGACAGAGCAAGAGAAAAACAGCGGATGCGATATGGGCATTATAGCACAATCCACCGGAAAACAAACCGCGAAGGTCTTTCGGGATACATTTTTGGCTCTCACGCTCGGCGTAAGAGACAAAATCACATCTCGATGATCTGCCGGTAGGCCTCGATGAGCGATTCGGCGTCCTGCGCGGCCATCTCGCCGCGACGCACCGCCTGCCTGGCCCGGCGAACCTTGCCGCGCATCCCGGCGCGGATGAGCCGCCGCACCGCCCAGCGATAGAGCGGCCCATAGTGCTTGCGAAACAGCGTGTAGCGGCTCGTCCACAGCGCGACGGCCATCTGCGGGCGCACCTGGCGGGTGCTTTGCCCCTCCAGGTGGACAACCTCGGCCTCCGGCACGCAGAAAATCTCCCAGCCGGCCCGCTTGACGCGCATGCACCAGTCGATCTCTTCCACGTACATGCGATAGTCGGGGTCCAAGCCGCCGGTCTGCGCGATGACCTCGCCTCTGAACAGCATCGCCGCGCCGAGCGGGTGATCGACCGGGAACGGCTCGCCGCGCGCGTACCACTTTTTGGGGTAGCGTCCGTTGAGGCGCGAGTCGGTGAGCCGCCAGTTGAGCGGCCAGAAATCGAGCAAGGTCTGAGCCAGGGAAGGAAAGCGGTACGCCGCGTGCTGGAAAGAGCCGTCGCCGTAGACCAGGCGCGGCCCGCACACACCGACGCGCCCATGCTGCTCCATAAAATCGATCAATATGCGTATTGCGTCCTCGCGCACCACGGTGTCGGGGTTCAACAGCAGGACGTAGCGGGGCTGCTCTGCAGTTTGCAATTTGCGATTTGCAGCCCCTTCTTTGTTCTCCGTCGGAACTGAGGCAAACCCCAATTCCCGAAATGCCAGGTTGTTGCCCGCGCCAAAGCCGAGGTTATCCGGGCTGGCGATCAGGTGCACGGCGGGGAAACGCTCGCCCACGGCCTCGACGCTGCCGTCGTGCGAGGCGTTGTCGACCACCCAAACCTCGCTCGCTAACAGAGTCGCCGCCAATGCCTTCCGCACCGACTCCAGGCAGTCTAGCAGCAGGTCGCGCACGTTCCAGTTGACGATGATGACAGCAAGTTGGAGCATATTTGTGATCATCAAGAAACCGGGTTTTTGACAAAAACCCGGTTTCTCGCCCTAGCCGGCGGCCTGCACGGCGGCGTTCATGATCCGCGCGATCGGCTCGCCCGACTGGCGGGCCAGCCGCGCGCAATCCTCGTATTCGGGCGAGGCGGCGATGCGCTGCCCGTCGAGCCATTTCTCCTTGACCCGCACCGCGCCCCACGGCGTCTCCACTTGCGCCATGCGCCGGTCGGCCTTGAGCCGGTGCGAGGGCGGAAAGGTGCGCACGCCCAGCGTCGAGGTCTCGCGAAGGGCGATCTCGGCCAACAGGTCGGCCTTGTCCGGCGCGGCGAGGATGGAGAGCAGCACGCCGGGGCGGTTCTTTTTCATCTGGATCGACGTAAACCACACGTCGAGCGCGCCGGCCTCAAAGAGGCGCTCCATCGTGTAACCGAGCGTCTCGCCGGTCGTGTCGTCGAGGTTGCACTCCATCTCGATCACCTCGTCGTGTTCGGTGTGGTGTCCGTGCACGCGCGCGTGCTCGCGCGCGTGCACGCGCTCGCCCAGCCAGACGCGAATCGCGTTGGCCCAGGGAAACTCTTTGGTGCCAAAGCCGTAACCGATTCGCTGCACGCGCATTGGCGGGCGCTCAAAGAGGGCCAACTGGCTCAACAGCGCCGCGCCGGTGGGGGTGACTATCTCGGTGGTGGCCGGATGGGGCACGGTGGGCGCATTGACCGCGGCCAGCAGGGCCAGCGTGGCCGGCGCCGGCGCCGGAAAGCGCCCGTGGGCGATGTCGACCGTGCCGCTGCCCAGCGGGATCGCCGAAGCGTAGACCTGGTCGATGCCCATAAGCTCCAGCCCGGCGACAAAACCAACCACGTCGACGATGGTGTCCACCGCGCCGATCTCGTGGAAATGCACCTCTTCCAATGGAATGCCGTGGATGCTCGCCTCGGCGCGGCCCAGCCGCTCGATCACGGCCATACTTGAACGTTTCACTGGGTCGGACAGCGCGCTGTCATAGATGAGGTGATAGATGTCGTGCAGGTGGCGCGCGGGATAGGCTTCCAGCGTGTCGTGGACGTGCAGCCGGGCGCCGGTCAGGCCGTGGCTGGTGATATGCTCGGCGTGCAGATCATAGCCTTCGAGGTTGAGTTTGCCCAGTTCGGCCTTGAGCGCATCCAGCTCAAGCCCGGCGTCGATCAGCGCGCCGAGCAGCATGTCGCCGCTGGCCCCGGCAAAGGCGTCGACATAGAGCAGTCGATGCGCGTGGGGGTGGCGCTCCGGTTGCTCGTTGGAAACCGGCTCGTAGTGGTGGTGATCGTGTGAATGATCGTGACCGTGTTCGTGTGTATGTGACATGGATTTTCGAAAACCTCCCAATTTAACGCAAAGGCGCCAAGACGCCAAGAGTTGACAGCTTGGCCTACAACCCGTTTACGACACGTTGAATGCCATCTTGGACCAATTTTTCTCCAAAATTGATGACAAGACCTAATTTGCCGTTCCACGGTCAAGCCACGAGACTGCAACTCCCAGGCCAATGCTTCTTTATAGACGCTCTCTAGCAGCCCCGGTCCACCAAGCGCGCGATGTACTTGAATCGCCGATTGAACAATAACTCGACTAATTTCGTTCTCATTCATCGACGCCAATCCTGTAACGATTTCACCGAGAAAACTCAACGCAAAGCCGCCAAGAGGCCAAGACACAAGGATCAGATAGCCAATAAGGCATATCAATGATTGTTTTAGGCACTTTGCGTCTCCAACCCGAAGGGTTGGGTGCGCCTTGGCGTCCTTGCGTTGAATCTTTTAGCGCCTTTGCGTTTATCTTGCCCCTCGCGCCGCTGCCATGCGGTTGGCGATCAGCCCGGCCATCGCCCCCGCGCCGATGCCGTTGCCAATGTTGACCACGGCCAATCCCGGCGCGCAGTTTTGCAGCATCGAGTAGAGCGCGGCGACGCCCTGCCCGCCCAACCCATAGCCTACCGGCGTCGGCAGACCAATCACCGGCACGTCGGACAAACCGGAGACGACCGAGGGCAGCGCGCCGTCCATCCCGGCGGCGACGATCAGCACATCGACCTGATATTCTTCCAGCATTTTACGCAGCGGATCGAACAGGCGGTGCAGCCCGGCCACGCCGACATCAAAGGTAGTGTACACTGCGCAGCCCATCTCTTTGCACAGCATCGCCGCCTCTTCCGCCGCCGGCACATCGGACGTGCCCGCAGTGAGGATGCCCACCCGCCCGTCGGTCGCTGGCCGCTCAAACCCCGTCCTGGTCAGCACCGCCGCCCGCGCCGAGGCGTACCACTCGAACTCGACGCCGTCAAAATCGCCGCGCAGTTTATTCTCCAATTCCGGCGAGACCCGGCTGAGGATGGCCCGACCACTCTTTTCGAGGAAAATGCGCACGATCTTGAGCGCATGATCGAGCGTTTTGCCCTCGGCCAGAATCACCTCCGGCACGCCCTTGCGTCTGGCGCGGTGCAGATCGGGGGTGACAAAATCAAACCGCTCATTCATCTTGTTTTAAAACCTCATTCAGGCGGCGCATCTGGTAGAGCGGCAAGGTTTTGCCCGTGCGCCGCTCGCTATGGACCACCAGCGTGTGATCCTGGCGCCGGCCGATCAGGTTGTCGCACACCCAGGCAAACGCGTCGCAGCGGCCAAAAAACATCGCCTCGCCGGTGACGGGATCGCCGGCAGTATAGGGGTTGGCTAGCGGTGGCATTGGTCTTTCCTCCGGTTTGTTGGTATGATTATAGCATAGAAGAATGTAGGGAACAATGACTCCCCTGAAAGAACTCGCACGTCGCATCCAGCCCATGGTTGGCGACGCCCGGTTTTAGAATGAGTGAAGGAGGGCAAGCGGCCCTTCCATGGAGGCCTATGCGCAACGAACAAGAAATGCTCGACCTCATCATCGGCACTGCGGAGAACGACGAGCGGATCAGAGCGGCGATCATGAACGGCTCGCGCGCCAATCCCAACGCGCCGGGCGACATTTTTCAGGATTTTGACATTGTCTATATTGTCACCGAGGTCGCGCCGTTCAGGAACGACCGCGACTGGATCAATCGCTTTGGCGAGATGATGATCATGCAGTTGCCGGATGACATGCAGGACCCGCCGCCCAGCAGTAATGACGGTTTCACCTATCTCATGCAGTTCGCTGACGGCAACCGGATCGACCTGGGCCTTTTCCCCATCGCCCGGCTCGACGAATTCCCACGGGACAGCTTGAGCCTGCTGCTCCTCGACAAGGATGGCATCATCGAGCCGTTTGCGCCTCCAAGCGAGCGCGATTATCTCCCACAACCGCCTGCCGCCAAAGCGTTCTTTGACTGCTGCAACGAGTTCTGGTGGGTCTGTCCCTACGTGGCCAAAGGGCTGTGGCGGCAAGAGATCGTTTATGCCAGGTACATGTTTGATCAGGTCATCCGCCCGCAGCTTGTGAAAATGCTAACCTGGTATGTGGGCGTCAAGACCGGCTTGCGGGGAAATCCGGGCGCATACGGCAAATATCTCGGCAAATACCTCGAACCCGAGTTGTGGGCTATGCTTCAAAAAACCTATGCCGATGCCGGCTATGAGCATACCTGGGACGCGCTGTTTGCGATGGTCGATTTGTTCAGGACGACGGCCGTCGCTGTGGCGATGCACCTGGGTTTCGAGTATCTGCACGGCGATGACGAACGGGTAAGCAGCCACCTGGGACATGTGCGCCTGCTGCCCAAAGATGCGCGAGAGATATACTGACCCGGCACCCGGTGTACAACAAAAAACCTCGGTTCGATCCTTCGATCAAGCCGGGGTTTGCATTTCAAAAGGTCAGCCGCGAAGCGTTTCTCAGCTTCGCAGCGCCTGCAACGTGTAATCGGGCAGCTTCTTCTCAGCCATGATCGGCCGGATGCGCGCAAAGCGCTGCCGTCCATCGATCAGGGGGATGCTGGGCCAACCATCGCCGATCAGCGGGCGGGCGTAGGCCACAAAGTCGTCGCTCACGTCGGCGCCATCGGGGGTGATCCAGGCGGCGGGGAAGGCGCGCTCCGAGTTGGCGACCAGCTCCAGCGGCACCTTATCGTAGTGCACGTTGTAAATCGAACCCGGCTGGCGCAAAATAGTAGACATGTAGCCCGATCCATCTTGGGCAGCGATCAACGCCGCTTTCTGCCCCACTTTGTACGCTTCTTCGATGTCCACCGTCGAGGCATAGATCATGTTGTGGCGCTGATCGGTGCCCGGCACGTTGCCCCGCGCCGCGCCGACCGCG
>JAFGEY010000391.1 GCA_016931365.1 Anaerolineae bacterium | reverse complement strand
GTCGATGTCTTGTATGCGACTTGGGCCGCTTTGGGAAACAATGCGCTTGGGAAGCTGGTTCTCCCCAAGATTTTGAGAAGATACGATGGGGTGTTGTTTGAGGTGGGGGGAAAGGAAACAAAGGCAGCGGCACGCCAAGTGCAGCCACCGAGCAGAAAAACCGACCTGGAAGTGAACATTCACGGCTCCTACCAGATCGTCCGTCAGTACGAGGGGATCATCCACGACACGGACCGGCCGGAAGAACGGACGCGGGCGCAGCGCGTCATTCAAGAGCAGTGGGAGCTGATCCGCGGCTACCTGGCCGAGTATCGCGCTCTGGCCGGCGACAAAATGCCCGATGACATCAACGAAATCGCCGTTTCGGCAGCAGCACGCCTGGCAAAGGAAGAAGCCGCGGCAGAGGCCGACCGCAAGGCGAAGGAGGAGGTGGAGCGCAAGGCCGCAGAAGAGGTGGCGCGGAAAGCAAAACAGGAACAAGAACGAAAAGCCCGTGAAGAGCGGGAACGCCAAGCGCGGGCGGCGGCCGAACGCAAGGAGCAGCTGCTGGCCCTGCTGCCCGAGCCGATCCTTATCCCGGCTGGGTCTTTCTTGATGGGTAGCGATCCTCAGAAAGACAAGAATGCCGGCAGCGACGAACAACCACAGCACACTGTTTATCTATCTGACTACTGTATTTGCAAGACGATGATTACCAACGCACAATACTTGGCTTTTGTGCAGGCCGGCGGGCGCAAACCGCCCCAATACTGGCAAAATGGCCGGATTCCGCAAGGTAAAGAAAATCACCCAGTTGTGTGTGTGTCTTGGCACGATGCAGTGGCGTTTTGCGCATGGGTGACGCAAGAGTTGCAAATGGCAAATGGCGAGTTTCGCTTGCCGACCGAGGCAGAATGGGAAAAAGCGGCGCGGGGGACGGACGGGCGCATTTATCCCTGGGGTAACGAGCCGCCCGATGCGACGCGCTGCAATTTCAATATGAACGTGGGCGACACCACGCCGGTGGGCCAGTACCCGGCCGGAGCCAGCCCCTACGGCCTGCTGGATATGGCCGGCAACGTGTGGGAGTGGTGCGCCGACTGGTATGAAGAAATCTACTATCGCAAATCGCCGGCGCAAAGTCCGCCTGGCCCTCCCGATGGCAGCGGTCGAGTGTTGCGTGGCGGGGCGTGGAATGATCCTGAATATCGTGTACGAGTTGCCTATCGCCTTGTTCACGATCCTTTTTTCTCGAACCGCTATGTGGGGTTTCGCTGCGTCCGCTCCGGTTCTGGGTGAGCATGACACGGAAAACACGGATACACGGATGGGGGGCTGGTAGGGGCGAAGCATCCCCTGTATCGCGCTCCAACAACAGCGGCGTTTGTCCTGATGAACATCCCGCGTGATTGACGGGATGTTTGCGGGATGCTTCGCCCCGACTTAACGATAAGGGAGAATATCTTATGCCAGAACTCTACCAAGACCCTGCTCGTTCCGTTGAAGAACGGGTGGAGGATTTGCTCGCCCGTATGACCCTGGAGGAAAAGGTCGGCCAGATGATCCAGGCCCACGGCGGCCGCGAGCCGGAGAAAGCGCTGCGCGAGATGCACGTCGGCTCGTTTTTGCACGTCATCGGCGAGGAGGCCGTGGCTCTGCAACGGCAGGCCGCCGAGTCCCGCCTGGGCATCCCGCTCATTTTCGGCATTGACGCCATCCACGGCCACGCCTTTTGGCCCGCGGCGACGGTGTTCCCCACCCAGCTGACCATGTCCTGCGCGTGGAATCCGGCGATTATGGAAGAGATCGGGCGCATCACGGCGTTAGAAGCGTCGTACACCGGCATGCACTGGACCTTTTCGCCGGTGCTGTGCCTGGCCCGCGACCTGCGCTGGGGGCGCATTGACGAGACGTTTGGCGAAGACCCCACCCTGATCGGCGTGCTGGGGGCGGCGCTGGTGCGCGGCTATCAGGGAAAGGACTTGTCTGCCCCCCATTCCATTCTGGCCTGCGCCAAGCACTATGCCGGCTATCCGGCCGCCCGCGGCGGGCGCGACGCCGCCGAGACCGACCTGACCCGGCGCGGCCTGCTCTCCACCTACCTGCCGCCCTTCCAGGCGGCGGCCGAGGCCGGCTGCGGCTCGTTCATGACTGGCTACCAGGTCATTGACGGCGTGCCCTGCACCGCCAATCGCTGGCTGCTCACCGAGGTGCTCAAGGAAGCATGGGGTTTTGATGGTTTTGTCGTTACCGATTGGGACAACGTGGCGCGCATGCATCGTGAGCAAAAGGTCTGTGCGACGATGGAAGAAGCGGCCCAACTGGCTGCCGAATCGGGCAACGACATGATCATGACCACGCCGGCTTTTTACCAGGCGGCGGTGGATTTGGTGAAAAGCGGCCGGCTGGACGAGGCGGTGATCGACCGGGCCGTGCGGCGCATCCTGCGCGTGAAATTCAAGCTGGGCCTGTTCGACCATAAGCGCTACCCCGACCTGGCGGGCGGGCAGGCGGCGATCGGCTGTGACGCGCACCGCAAAGTGGCCCTGGAAGCGGCGTATCAATCCGTCGTTTTGCTTAAAAATACAGACAATCTCTTGCCGTTGGATGCTGACAGGGTCAAACGGGTGGCCGTGATCGGCCCCAACGCCGACGACCCGGTGGCGCAGCTCGGCGACTGGGTGTCGTGGAGCGGACAGTTGGGCGAGCACGCCAGGCCGCGCCAACGCGAGAGCATTGTCACTGTGCTCGACGGCCTGCGCAACCGCCTGGGCGGCGACCGGGTGACGTATGCGCGAGGCTGCGACGTAGTCGATCCTGATCTGTCAGAATTGGACGAGGCGGCGGCCCTGGCCCGCCAGGCCGCTGTGGCCGTCGTCGTGTTGGGCGACAACCTGCAGATCGCCGGCGAGGGTCGCGACCGCGCCAACCTGGATTTGTCCGGCGGCCAGCAAGAGCTGCTGGAGGCCGTTTATGCCACCGGCACGCCGATGGTGCTGGTGTTGATCAACAGCAAGCCGCTGACCATTCCCTGGGCAGTCGCGCACATCCCGGCCATCGTGCAGGCCGGCAATCCCGGCCTGGAGGGGGGCACAGCGGTGGCCGGCGTTTTGTTCGGTGACCGCGACCCCTCCGGCAAATTGACCCTCTCCTGGCCCTATCACGTCGGGCAGCAGCCGGTGTATTACAATCAGATGCCCGGCTGGCACGCCGATCGCTACGCCGACATGCCGGTCGATCCGCTCTTTGCTTTTGGTTATGGATTGAGCTACACTAGCTTTGCCTATCGCAACCTGGCTCTAGACAAAACAGAGTTGAAGAAAGGCGAAACCCTGCGCGTCTCGGTGGAGGTGACCAACACCGGCGCGCGGGCGGGGACCGAGATCGTCCAATTGTATATCAACGATGTGTACAGCTCGGTCACGACGCCGGTCAAGGAGCTGAAGGCGTTTGCGCGGGTGGAGCTACTGCCGGGGGAAACCCAAACAGTGTGCCTGCGCGTGGCTATTGACCAGTTGGCGCTGGTCAATCAAAACCTGGCCAGCGTCGTCGAGCCGGGCGAGTTTGAAATGATGGTTGGCCCGTCGTCGAGGGATGAGGACTTGCTCAAGGGTCTATTCAAGGTTGGACAATAAGCAAAGATCGGCGAGTATGGAAACTCGCCCTACAAGGGTTCGCGCCGAGTTAAGAAAAATAAAAGGAGATAATCAATGATTAGAAAATACATTCGCTGGGTGATTTTATCGGGACTTTTGCCGGCCGCTGGCGGCATCGTGCTGGTGCTCTGGCTGCTGCAAAGACGTCGCCAAGGTTTACAGCAGTCTCCGGTGACGCCCGGACGGATCGTCTTGCCGGAAGCGCCGGAACCAGAACCGGCGCCGGAAGCCAGGCCTCAATCTGAACCGGTGCCGAGGCCCGGTGCTGAGGCCGGAGAAACCAAGCCGGTGATGGTCAAGGTGCCTGCGGCGCAGCCTGCCGTGGATCGCACGCCCGAGCCGGACGATCTGACTGCTCTTGAAGGGATCGGGCCCAAAATAGCCGGCGTGCTCAAGATGGCCGGGATTCTCACCTTTGCCCAACTGGCGGCGATGGATGTGGCGCAGTTGAAAGCGCTCCTGAAAGAGGGCGGCATTCGCATTGCCAACTCGGATACCTGGCCGGAGCAGGCTGCGCTGGCCGCCAGAGGCGACTGGGATGGGCTGGCCGCGCTGCAGGGTTCGTTGAAGGGGGGACGCCGGGCCTGACCGGCGCCCCTTGGAATTTTATTTTTCAAAGGGAGGAAAAATATGTGGAAAGAGTTAAAGGCGTTCATTCTTCGTGGTAATGTGTTCGACATGGCCGTTGGCATTGTGGTTGGCACAGCCTTTGGCGCGATCATCAAGTCGCTGGTCAGCGACTTGATCATGCCGCCCATCGGCCTGCTGCTGGGCAAAGTGGACTTTGCCAACCTGTTCATCCTGCTCAAGGCCGGCGATCCGGCCGGCCCCTACGCTGCGCTGGTCGACGCGCAAGCGGCTGGCGCGGTGACGCTGAACTATGGTCTGTTTATCAACACGATCATCAGCTTTTTGATCATCGCCGTGGTCATGTTTTTCCTGATCAGGGGCATCAACCGGCTCAAGAAACAAGAGGCGCCGGCTGCGCCGACGACCAAGGAGTGCCCATTCTGCTTTACAACCATTTCGCTCCAGGCCACCCGCTGCCCGCACTGCACCTCTGATTTGCGCCAGGAATAACGGGGGAACTTGTTTCTTGCTCCCACGCTCTGCGTGGGAGCAAGAAACACCCAACGTGGCTACTCGATCTGCGTCGCTCGCCTGGCTGAGCAGTTACAGCCCATGCGGTACTGATCGTCGACCGGCTCTGAGCCGTTATTTCTCTAACATAAAGCTTGGAAAAAGCAGTCAAGTATGAATAACTTTTTGTTGCTCCTCTATGCCCTGGCCGGAACGCTGCTGGCCTCGCTGCTGGCCTGCGTCCCGGCGCTGCACATCTATAACGTCGCCGGGCTGATCTTACTGCTGCTGGCGCGCGTCGAAGGGCTGCTCGCGCCGGAAGCGCTGGCCCTGCTCTTTTTGGGCCTGATCGTCGGCTATGCGGTGGTCAACACGGTGCC
>JAFGEY010000390.1 GCA_016931365.1 Anaerolineae bacterium | reverse complement strand
CGCTGCTCGGCTTTGGCTTTCACAGCCTGAACCTGCACCGCATCTTTTTGCGCGTCCACGCCGACAACGCGCGAGGTATCCGTGCCTATGAAAAGTGCGGCT
Source organism: Anaerolineae bacterium (assembly GCA_016931365.1). The sequence continues at coordinate 4,839 of JAFGEY010000390.1, read as the reverse complement.
TTCAGCACGAAGGCTGCCAGCGCGAAGCGGTGTTCAAAAGCGGGCGCTATTATGACGAACTGCGTATGGCCGTCCTGGATCATGAATTCGGGCAGGAGCGAAGCATTCCCTGAAACCCAATCTATCGACAAATTACGCATTATGATAAAACACAACGATATCAAACAGTCTAGTTTTGGAATGCTTCGCCCCTACGATTATGCCCAAACAATACCCGACACTGGATGAGGAAAGAGCACTGTGCGAGGCTGGATACGCGCTGATCGCCGGTCTCGACGAGGCCGGGCGCGGCGCGTGGGCCGGGCCGGTTTCGGCGGCGGCGGTCATTCTACCACTCGACGATCCGTCTCTATGCGAAAAGCTGACCGGGGTGTGCGATTCGAAACTGTGTACCCCCCGCCAGCGCGAAGCGCTGTACGACGTGATTTGCGAAACTGCGCTGACCTGGGGCGTCGCGTTGGTGCCCGCCACAAGGATCGATGAGATCGGCATCGTCGCCGCCACGCGGCAGGCGATGGGCGAAGCGCTTGCCCAACTCGATCTGCGGCCGGCCGCCCTGTTGATCGACTATTTGCGGCTGCCGGCGCTCAACCTGCCCCAGCGAGCAATCAAAAAAGGCGACCTGAAAAGCCTGTCCATCGCCGCCGCGTCGATCGTCGCCAAGGTCGCCCGCGACCGCGAAATGTGCCGGCTCGACGCGCTGTATCCCGGCTACGGCCTGGCCCGGCACAAGGGCTACGGCACCACGGCCCACCGGGCGGCGCTGCAACAACTCGGCCCGGCATCGATCCACCGCCGATCTTTTGCGCCAATCGCGGCGATGGGCTAATCGTAAGGGCGAAGCATCCAAGACAGAACCTGCTGATCGAACCCGACTCTGCTGTCCGAGCGGTTTGGTTGACGAACCATATACAAGGGATGCTTCGCCCCTACTACACAAAGGAGTTTTTAGATGAGCAACCTGATCATCGGCCCGACGTTTGAGGAAATGCTGCACCCCGACAAAATCGACCCGCAGGTGCGCGCGCGGGCGCTGCACATGAAAACGCAAGACCCGCTCGACCCGATCAACCTCTACAACATCACCTGGCGCGACGCCCAAAACCGGATTTATTACCATGTGTTGCCGCGCGAGCTGACCGGCGTCGACGCGCCGATTGTGGTGCTGTACGCCAAAGACTTTCCCACCGGCAGCCACAAGGTCGGCGCAACCTACTCGGTGCTGGTCGAAAAAGAGCTGTCCGGCGAGGTCGATCCGCGCATCCACCGCCTGGTCTGGCCCTCGACCGGCAATTACGGCATCGGCGGCGCGTGGGTCGGCTGCCGGATGAATTTCGACTCGATCGTCATCTTGCCCGCAGAGATGAGCCGCGAGCGGTTTGAGCTGGTGCGCAGCTATGGCGCGTCGCTGGTGCTGACGCCAGGCTGCGAATCGAACGTCAAGGAAATTTACGATAAAACCAAAGAGCTTTACACTGCCGACCCGGCGCGCATCCGCATCCTCAACCAGTTCGAAGTCATGGGCAACTACCGCTTTCACTACCACGTCACCGGCAACACACTGGTCGAGCTGGCCGCCGAACTGGCGCAAAAAGGCATCGGCAACGGCAAGATCGCTGCCTATACCTCGGCGATGGGATCGGCGGGAACGATCGCCGCCGGCGATCGGCTCAAGCAGGTCTGGCCCGAGCACAAAATCGTCGGACTGGAGCCGATCCAATGCCCTACGCTGTACGCCAACGGTTACGGCGGGCACGACATCCAGGGCATCGGCGACAAACACGTGACCTGGATTCATAATGTCATGAACATGGACGCCATGATGTGCATCGACGACATCGAAAGTAAGATGGGCCTGCAACTGCTCACCGAAGAGGCCGGCTGGCGAGCGATGAGCGATCGCTACGGTGTGCCGGATGCCGACGTGCGCAAAATGAGCGAGATTTTCGGCATCAGCGGGGTGTGCAACGTGCTCGGCGCGATCAAGGCGGCCAAATTCTACGGGTTTGACAAGGACGATGTCATCGCCACGGTTTGCACCGACGCCATCGACCGCTACCACTCGGTGATGGCGCAAATGAGCGCCACCTACGGCGCGATGGATGAAACCGAGGCCGCCGTGCGCCTGGTCAGCATCTTTCACCGCCAAAAGCTGGACTGGATTCAAGAAGGCACGTGCGAGGCGCGCAGCCGCTGGCACAATTTAAAATACTATACGTGGATCGAACAGCAGGGCAAGACGATCGAGGAATTGAACGCGCAGCGCAGCCAGGACTATTGGCAGGCCGAACAGGCGCGGGTGAACGAGATCGACCGAATGATTTTGGCGGCGCGGGGTGTGTAGGGGCGTGGCATCCCTTGTACATGGTTCATTGACCCGGATATGGGGACGGCAAAGGTTGCTCAACCAGTAGACACTGTCTTGGGATGCCTCGCCCCTGCTACCGGTCAAACCATAGGTTTGTAGGCCACAAACAACATCTGGTGGCTGTCGGCCTCGTATGGATCGAGGTCGTAAGAGCCGTACACGTTATCGACGACAAACCCGGCTGCGGTGAGCAGATTTTCCATCTCGCAGCAATAGACAAAGCGCACCTCCGTCTGCGCCAGCGTGCGTTCGATTTGCGCCGGTTGGACAGCCTGCGGCGACAAAACTCGGTCGTACATCAGCGTCAGATGCTGGGTCTGCGCGGCGAGGTCGGTCTGCGCGTTCTGAAAGCACCAGATTTCCACGCCTTCCGGCGACGCAAACCGGCCGCGCAGCATCATCTGCCCGTCCAGTGCGGCGGTGAACACGGTGTGCGGGTTGGGCACATCGACGAGCAAAAACCCGCCCGGCAGCAGCACGTCGAACAAATTCTTGAGCGCGGCACGTTGAGCCTCGACCGTGGTCAGATGCAAAAACCCGTTGAGCGCAAACAGAGCCATCGCAAACTGCGGCTCCAACGCCAACTCGACCACATCCTGCTCGACAAACTGCACACGCTCCGACAGACCCAGTTCAACCGCCTGCGCGCGGGCCAAGTCGAGCATCGCCGCCGAATTGTCGACGCCGACCACGGCAATGCCGTCTGCAGCCAGCGACAGGGCCACCCGCCCGGAGCCACAGCCCACGTCGAGCACCGATGCAGCGCCCCCAGGTGCGTGGCAGCGCAGCGCAAAATTGCGATACAAGACGAGATCATCGGCAAAATTCCGGTGCTCCCAGTGGTAGAGTTGTGCAAAACAGTCATAATCGCTCATTTTCATCCATCCACTTGAAAGGATCGCCATGCAACTCGACAAACGAGTCTATACCCAGACTGTCGCCGTGCTCGTCGTCTCGACGCTGACCTACTGCCTGGGCGAGTACCATACCCTTTTTAGCGAGCCGGCCTGGAACAATGCCGTCTTTTACCTGGCCATTCCCCTGCTCACCATCCTGCTTTTGCGACAGAACCCGCTTCAATGGGGTCTGGGCCTCGGCAACTGGAAATGGACGTTGGGCAGCACACTGGTCGGTGCGGCAGGTGTGGCGCTGACTCTGGTCTTTTTCTCCCTGACCCCGGCGATGCGCGATTATTACCGGCCGATGCGCCCTGCGCCGGACGAATTCTGGCGTTGGTTTGGCCTGGTGACGGTCGAATTATTCACCTGGGAGTTCATCTGGCGCGCATTTATGCTCTTTGGCCTCGAACCCGGCCTGGGCGAGTTTGCCGTGTACGTGCAAATGGTGCCCTTTGCCATCGCTCACCTGGGCAAGCCGGAGATCGAAACGCTGACCAGTATTGTAGGCGGGATTTTGCTTGGCTACATGATCCGCAAGTGCCGTTCATTCTGGCCGGCGTTTCTGCTGCACCTGGGGCTGTACGCCGGCGTGCATTTTATCTAAACAAAAAACAGGGGAAAGCGCGGTGTCTTTCCCCTGTCGATGGCAGCAAGTACGTTTACTCTTCGAAACCGTCGTCTTCCTTGGCTCGTGAAACGACTTCGACCTGACCGGCAGCATCAACCACACCCACGGCCACTTGTTCTTCTTCTTCCGCTTCTTCTTCTGCAATCGGCGTCTGCCGTGCGATCAACTCATCTGCTGGCGTCAAAATCTTGATTGTGTCCGGCACCACCAGGTCGCTGACCAGGATATGATCGTCCAGATCAACCAGTTTGCTCAGGTCCACATCGATGGCCTGCATGATATCGCCCGGCAAACATTCGACCTCAACCGAGTTCAAAACGTGAAGCAGGGTCGCCTGTCCACTTTTCACCAACTGGGCCTCGCCGATCAGATTCAAGTCCACCTCGACGCGCACCTTTTCGGCCATATCGACTTCAAAAAACTCGATGTGCAGCAAATGGTCGGAAATAAAATCGCGCTGCACTTCGCGGGCGAGGACCATCCGCGGGCTGGCCTCACCTTCAATCTTGAGGGCAATCAACTGCCCGCTGGCCTGGAGCAAGGCGCGCTTGGCATCAAATTCGACCGCCTTGAGGTTCATCGGCTCTGTCTTTTTGCCATATACAACCATTGGGACCAGCCCCTGATTGCGCAATGCCTTGACTTGCTTTCCAATCACCACACGCGAGCTGGCCAAAATTTCAACCTGTTCCATCTCGATCTATCTCCTCTGACTTCTGATTTCGCACATATCCGGCTTATCGACGAGTGTCATCCACTCGACGAGTACCACTCACTCAAATGATTTACCGGTGTTCTTGACAACCGCACTATTTTAGCTCATTTTGCGTTTTTCGTCAAACTGAGTTACGTCCAGTCTGCTATAGCCTTGCAGAAAAAGATTTGGACTTTACAAAGTGACTCAAATAGGGCAAAATACTCCTCTCATTCGAAACATTGTTGCG
>JAFGEY010000389.1 GCA_016931365.1 Anaerolineae bacterium | reverse complement strand
TGATCCAGATGGCCACCGGCAGCGGCAAGACCTACACCGCCGTCAATTTCGTCTATCGCTTGATCAAGCACGCCGGCGCCCGCCGCGTGCTGTTTATGGTCGACCGCAACAACCTGGGCCGGCAGGCCCTCAACGAGTTTGCCCAGTTCACCACGCCCGACGACGGGCGCAAGTTCATCGAACTGTACAACGTGCAGCACATGCAGTCCAACGTCCTCGACCCGGTGAGCAAGGTCTGCATCACCACCGTGCAGCGCCTTTTCTCGATGCTCAGCGGCGAGCCGGACCTGCCGCCCGAACTCGAAGACCGACCGCTGGGTGAGGTCGAGGCCATCCTGGGCGATCAGACGCGCGAGGTGGCCTACAACCCCAATTTTCCGATCGAGTATTTCGATTTCATTGTCATCGACGAGTGCCACCGCTCGATCTATAACGTCTGGCGGCAGGTGCTCGAATATTTCGACGCCTACCTGATCGGCCTGACGGCGACGCCGTCCAAGCAGACCTTTGGCTTTTTCAACCAGAACCTGGTGATGGAGTACACCGACGCCCAGGCGGTGATCGACGGCGTTAACGTCGACGGCTGGGTATACCGCATCCGCACGCGGATCAGCGAGCAGGGCAGCACGGTAGACGCCGGCGCGTGGGTGGGCCGGCGCGATCGCCGGACGCGCGAGGAGCGCTGGGAGCAGCTCGACGAGGACCTGGAATACGCCGAGAACGACCTCGACCGGCAGGTGCAGACGCCGGATCAGATTCGCACCGTGCTCCAGACCTTCCGCGACCGGCTGCCGGTGGACATTTTCCCCGGGCGGGTCGAGGCGCCCAAGACGCTGATCTTTGCCAAGGACGACAACCACGCCGAAGAGATCGTGCGCATCGCCCGCGAGGTTTTTGGCAAGGGTGACGCCTTTTGCCAGAAAATCACCTACAAGGTGACGGGTAGAAAACCGGAAGACCTGATCAACGACTTGCGCAACAGCTACAACCCGCGCATCGCCGTCACCGTCGACATGATCGCCACCGGCACCGACGTGCGCGCGCTGGAAGTGCTGCTCTTTATGCGCAACGTCCGCTCGGCCAACTTTTTCCGGCAGATGCGCGGGCGCGGCACCAGGGTGGTCAGCGAGACCGAGCTGCAATCGGTGACCCCCAGCGCGCGGCGCAAGACGCACTTTGTCCTCGTCGACGCGGTGGGCGTGGTCGAGCACCCCATGATCGACGCCGGCGGGGTGGAGCGCAAGCGATCCGTAGCGCTGGCGACGCTGCTGGAGCGGCTGGCCTGGGGCGTCTATGACGAGGACGATTTCGCGTCGCTGGCGGTGCGCCTCTCCCGGTTGGACAAGGAACTCACCGACGACGAGCGGGCGGCGATCGCGGCGCTGACGGCAGGCAAATCGCCGCGCGACCTGGCCCTCGACCTGCTCAACGCCGTCGATCCCGACCTGGTGCGCGCGCGCTTGCGCGAGCGAGCCGAAGCGCTGGCCGGGCCGGGCGTTTCGCCAACTGACGAACAGATCGCCCAGGCTCAGGCGCAGTTGATGGCCGAGGCCGCCGCGCCGTTCAACGATCCCGACCTGCGCGACAGGCTGCAAACGATCCAGCGGCGCAGCGAGATGACCATCGACACGGTCAGCCGGGACACGCTGATCGACGCCGGGTATAGTGAAAGCGACACCGAACGCGCGCGAGAGATGACCGCCTCGTTCCGCCGCTTCCTCGAAGAAAACCGCGACGAGATCACCGCGCTGCAACTGTTGTTCAGCCAGCCCTACCGGCGGCGCGAGCTGACCCTGGCCGAGATCGAGGCATTGCAGGCGCAGATCGAGCAGCCGCCACACGCCTGGACCACGCAGTCGCTGTGGCTGGCCTACGCGCGGCTGGACAAGGACCGGGTGCGCGGCGTGCGCGCCGAGCGCGTGCTGACCGACCTGGTCTCGCTGGTGCGCCACGCCGTGCAGTTGGACGACGAACTGGTTCCCTACCCGGAGCAGGTGCAGCAGCGCTACGCCGGGTGGCTGGCGGCGCAGCAGGCAAACGGCAGGACGTTCAGCGAGGGGCAGCGCTGGTGGCTCGACCGCATCGCCGAGGCGATCGGCGTCAACCTGACCGTGACGGCGCAGGATTTCGGGTATGGGGAGCTGTTCCAGCGCGGCGGCTGGCTGGCGGCGCGGCGGGCGCTGGGCGATGACCTGCCGGCGCTGTTGGAAGAACTGAACGAGACCCTGACCGTGTAAGCTGATTTGCCCCGTATCGGTATCGGATGTACAATGATTGAATCTATCCGATACCGAGAGGATGGTCCGATGATCGAACCTCGCCTGTTAGCCCGCCTCGAACAAAAAAAAGCCCGGCTCGATGCGCTGCGCCCGCTGCCGGCTGCCGCGCTGCGTCGATTGAATGAACAGTTGACCATCGAGTGGGTCTATCATTCGAACGCCATCGAGGGCAGCACGCTCACGCTCCAGGAAACCCGCCTGATCCTCGAAACCGGGCTGACCATCGGTGGGCGCAGCTTGCGCGAGCACCTGGAAGCGATCAACCACAAAGAGGCCATCGAGTACGTCGAGGCGCTGGCCGCCGGAGACGAACCGGTGACGTCGTGGCACGTGCGCCAGATCCATCGCCTGGTGCTGTTGCGCATCGATGACGAGAGCGCCGGCCAGTATCGCACGCTGCCGGTTCAGATTGCCGGGGCGTGCAAACTCGCAGAGTTTGGTCACCAGCCGCCCGAGGCGTGGCAGGTGGAGGCATTGATGCAGGATTGGAGCGACTGGTTGAACGGTCCGGCGCAAGCGTGCCACCCGATCGAGCGGGCGGCGCTGGCCCATCACCGGCTGGCGTCGGTGCATCCCTTTATCGACGGCAACGGCCGCACCGCGCGGCTGGCAATGAACCTGCTGCTGCTGCGCGACGGCTATCCGCCGACGATCATCATGCGCGCCAACCGCCGCCAGTACTACCGCGTCCTGGCCCAGGCCGACCGGGAGAACGCGTCGCCGCTGCTCAACCTGGTCGGGCGGGCGGTCGAGCGCAGCCTGACCCTGTACCTGGAGGCGATCACGCCGCAGCGCGGCCCGGCGGCCCCGGAAGAGGCGTGGATTCCGCTGCGCGAGGCGGCGCAGGGCGCGCCCTACAGCCAGGAATACCTGAGCCTGCTGGCGCGCAAGGGACGGCTGGAAGCGCTCAAGCGCGGGCGGGTGTGGTACACCACCCGGCAGGCGGTGGAAGCCTACCGCCGCTCGGTGGACCAGGGCGGCGGATGAATTGAACAAGGAACTGGCAATATGACCCAAAATACCACCCTGCCCAAAACAATCATTGTAGACGACGATCTCATCCACAAGCTCAAACCAGCCATTGCCGCAGCCTTGGCCTACGAAGAAGCAACCCAAGGGAAGCGAAAACTCGGTATCACAGGTGAAGTGGGTGAATTATTGGCTTGTCACCAGCTTGGGCTTGAGCTCGCGTTGAACCCTCGTGCAGAAGGATTTGACGCGATAGACCAAGATGGCTTGCGCGTTCAAATCAAGACCCGTCGCAGTGAATCCGAGGGACTGGCGAAAAGCACAGGCCGGACGAGCCGCTTTTCAAGTCACGAGTTTGATTATGCCCTACTTATTCTGCTCGATCCCGAATACCAGCTTTGCGAGATTTGGCGTGCTGACTATAGTGATTTGAAACCAATCATCGAAAAGCAGAAACGTAGAAGCCCCAGCTTATCTTCTTTCAAACGTGTGGCGAAAAGGGTTTACTTGAAGGAGCTAGCGTGACGCTCAACAACTCTCACGACATACAACCTTTGCCAGATGGGTGGGTGTGGACGACAATTGGAGCAGCGTGCCAAATTAGGCCCCAAGTGGATCGTCCGGCTCATTTGGCAGGTAGCGACTTGGTCAGTTTTGTGCCTATGGCTGCTGTGGATGAGGTCAGTGGAAGTATTACTGCACCTCAAGCAAGACCGATAGGAGAAGTTTGGAAAGGGTACACTCGTTTTAAGAATGGCGACGTTCTTTTTGCTAAAATTACGCCCTGCATGGAAAATGGGAAAGCGGCAATTGTTAGAGATTTGCTAAATGGGATCGGGCTTGGCTCAACCGAATTTCACGTTCTACGCCCTTCAAATGAAGTCAAAGCGGAGTGGATTTATTATTTTGTTCGCCAAGAAGCGTTTCGTCAGGATGCCGCTGCGGCGATGACAGGCACAGCAGGACAATTGCGTGTGTCAGCGACATTTATGCAAGAATCACCAATCCCTCTCGCTCCCCTCCCCGAACAACAGCGCATCGTCGCGGCCATCGAAACCCAATTCACCCGCCTCGACGCCGCCGTCGCCGCGTTGGAACGAGCCAAAGCCAACCTGGCGCGCTACAAGGCATCGGTGCTCAAGGCGGCTTGTAGGGGCGAAGCATTCGCGCACCCCAGCGAATGCTTCGCCCCTACGGCCACCGACGATTACGAACCCGCCGACGTGCTGCTGCGCCGCATTTTGGCGGAACGTCGACGCCGCTGGGAGGCGGAGAATCCGGGCAAACGGTACACGGAACCGCCAGCGCCGGACACGTCAAATTTACCGGAACTGCCGAAAGGGTGGTGTTGGGCAAATATTGGCAGTCTTTTTGACGTTTCAATTGGTGGCACACCGTCTCGAAAGATTGATGAATAGTAACTGCTCAGCCACAGTACAAATTTAAAGAAACGCTAATGCAAAACAAATAAACGCCAGCTATAATGTGCGCTA
>JAFGEY010000048.1 GCA_016931365.1 Anaerolineae bacterium | reverse complement strand
ACCAAGACAACAAATGCAAATAGAACGGCAACAAATCTTTTCATCTTTTCCCTTTCCTTTCGAATTTTTGCCCTCCAAATTCACGCCAATGCATATCAATTATACCAAAATGGTGCTCAATTAGCAATGCTCCGTGCTCATATTGCCCATAATCTTCAAAGGGTAGATTTCACTCATCCATCCCCAAATCCAGGCACCGCGCCCGGCGCGACGTCGTCGTGGTGGGCCTCGCCTTCATAGATCGCAAAGGCCGGGATGACCAGCCGCAGGCGGAAGGTCTTGACCTCGTGCGGGCGGAAGCGGATCGTCACTTGCTCCTCGTCCCAGTCAAAGGCCTCGCTCGCGATGGGTTTTTCGAGGTGGTTGGTCTCTTGGAGCATCATCAGCGGGGCGGCAAAGCGGATGCGCGCCTCGGCGGCCTGCCCGGCGGTCTCGTACAGGCGCACCACCACCGGCGATCCCGGCCCCCAGTCCTCCTGCTCGAGTTTGAACGCGCTGCGCGGCACGTTCTCCGGCTCGATCTCTATAAAGCCGAGCGCCGGCGGCATGGCGTGGTTGATGCCGTGGGCGATCCACGGCGCGATCACCCCGGCCCGGCGCATCGTCTGGCGGGCGATGGGCGGCATGTTGAGGGCCCAACCGTGGCGCACCGCGCCCGCCGCCTGCCGGGGGCCGCGATGCCCGTAGAGCGCCCAGTGCAGGTCGTGCTCGCCTATGTCGGCTTCCGGGGCCATGTCGAGAAAGCCGCGCAGCAGGCTCACGCCGTACCCGTCATTCGACAGGTCGATCCGGCGCTGGGCGGGCGCCCAGGCTCAACAGGTTGGTCAAGCCGATGATTTGATCGTCGCGTTTGACGAACAGCGGGTCAATCGACAAGGGGGCTCCCTTCAGACGATGAAAACCACGCTCGATCAACCATTCATCTCGATAGACCAGCAGCGCTTGCTCCAGGGGCAGTTCCTCTGTCGGGGCATTGGTCACGTACACGCGCCAGCCCATTGTCTGGTGCAGCGCGACAATGGCTTCTTCCTGGTGGGTGACGGCTGTAACCTGGTAGCGCACCTCGACCGTTTCTCGCCTGGGACGGTCGGGATGGCCGCGTCCCCGCCCGGCCCACGTAGCGGGTCTGCCGTTTTCCTGCCGCTCAAAGGTGTAGGCGATCAGGCCAACTATGTCGCGGTCATAACCGGACAAGATGTAGATGGCACTAGATCCTCCTTGTAATAGATAGACCAGATAGAACTTGGACAATTGAGTCAACGCAATCATCCGCAGATTACACAGATGGCGCAGATTAAAACAAATCTGCGATAATCTGCGAAATTTGCGGATAGATACTCATTCAGTCATTGTCCAACATTGATCTGATTTGTCTACAAGATTCTCAATAGTTGAGTCTTTTGAAAAAAGCCAATCTTGGCGCAAGGACGCAAATAGACTGAACCGGTTGGAGGCGATTTGTCGCCCTTGCGTCGAGTTCTTTCAGTGGAATCGATAGTTGGCCCAGACTTGACTCAAGCGATCAAGAACTGTGGCGGGGAGCGGCCCGCGATTGGCAAAGGCGACGGCCTGCTCTAGCTGCTCCATATTAGAGATGCCGACCAGCACTGTTGAGACCCCGGCCTTGCCGATTACAAATCGAATCGCTGCCTCGACCAAACTGCTGACATATCCCTGTTGAACCAAAAAGTTGAAACGCTGGGCCAGCGTGACATCCTCCGCAAAGGCTGTATGGGTGGCGATAGGCTCCACTGTCTGGGTCGCATTGGGGTGTCGCGCAGCCGAGCCGCTCAACGCACCGCCGGCCAACACCCGGATGGCAATGACGCCCATGCGCATCCCGGCGGCCCTGTCAATGAGCTGCCCGTAATCCTGGAAAGGAAATCCTTCCGGGGCGCGCACGCCAGCCGTCGGGTTGAGCAAGCTAAAGCAGCACTGGATGGTGTCGACACACCCCGACGCAACGGCCTGCTGCAAGGCAGCGGTTTCGCCCAGTCCGTTGATGCCCCAGTAGCAGACTCGGCCTTGCTGCTCAAGTTTTTGAAAAGCGTGGACAACGGCTTTTACATTATCAAGGCTGACTTGGCCTCGTTCCGGCTGGCGCTCAAATGCCACGGAATTGTGCAACTGAATCAGGTCGACGCGGTCACGTCTGAGACGTTTCAAGCTGCCTTCAACAGACGCGATGACAGCATTTTCGCTGCCATCCATTTCCTCAGCCAACAGTCGGACCTTGGTCCCGATCAAGACATCGGCTTTTAGTTCTTCCAAAACCAGGCCCAGATTGGCCTCCGATGCACCATTGCCGTAGATGCGCGCTGTGTCAAAGTAATTGATTCCCAACTCGATGGCGCGAGCGACAGTTTGCACCATGTCTTTGTGGTCTCCTTTGACCAGCAAGCCGCCCACAGCCCCACAGCCAAAACCTAAAGTCGATACTTGAAGAGCGGTTCGACCCAGTTGACGATACTCCATGCGTTTCATCCCTCCGCTTTCCCACTTGAAGACACGATACGTATGGGGAATATTGGGCTACTTGCGAAACTTGTCCTCATTACAAAATTGTGCCTTTCACATTCATCTCATTCACTATGCACTCCCTTTTTTCTAAATATCGCAGTGACTCCAAGGTCAGCTCTGGTGGGTAATATCTCAAAACACGATCGTAATGATGGCCTGTGGTGGCGCAGAATACTTGATCACCTGGCCATTCACCCAGAGCTGGAAGATGCGATCCGCATCGCTCAGATTCAGAATCACGACGGCCACTTGACCATCCACATTGACAAAGGCCGTGGCCACAAAATCATCGCTGCTGGACGTACAGGCAATCCGCCTGGCGCCAGGCTTGATGAAGCGAGAAAAGTGTCCAAAGTAGTAGAAAGGAGGATTGTAAACGACCTCCCCCGTCCGTGTGTCTACCATAACGATACTCGTGCCGCCGAGACCGCCCGCATGCCGCGGCCCACGATTTTCATCCAGGAGCATGTTCCAATACGTCCAGCCGTTGGTCCAGTTGTTCAGGTCAATGATCATATTTTTGGCGACGTTGACGCCCGTTTCCCAACTTCCGCCCATACCGGCCTCGGTATAGATGATCTTTTTGTCCGGAAACGCATCATGGACTATCCGCACATTGTCGAAATGGTGCCCTACATAGTAATGAAAAGCGATGCCATAGATATACCGGGCTGCTTCAGGATCGTCGTACATCACTTCAGCGCGCTGATACATGATGCCCCGGTTGTGATCCCAGAACATAAGCTTTACATCAGACAATCCGTTCTTTTTCAAGGTGGGGCCCAGATAGTCCCGCACAAAGTCTCGCTCTTCTTCGGCCGTGAACACGCACGACTCCCAAACTTGCACGGCCAGCGCCTCGTTTTGAACCGTCAGGCCCCAGATGGGAATTCCCACTTGCTCATAAGCCCTGACATACTTGACGAAATAGTCGGCCCAGGTTTGAAAATACTCTGGCTTGAGCTTGCCGCCATACAGCATGTCGTTGTTTGTCTTCATCCAGGCCGGCGGACTCCACGGCGAAGCATAAATCTTGATATTCCCTTTGGCAGTTTCAAGCGCTCTTTTAATGAATGGAATGCGGAATGCTAAATCGTGTTCGATTGAGAAATGCTTCAGTTCTTTGTCGCCATCCACATCGTCATAGGTGTACATTTCTGCGGCATAATCACAGCTATGGATGGTGGTCCTGCACAAGGTGTACCCGTTCCCCTCGCGCGGATCGAAACACGCCTTTAGAAATTTTTCCTGTTCTTCCAGTGACAATTTGGCAAAGTTATCCGCGCTTGCGTCTGTGAACGCCCCGCCAAATCCTTCAATCGTCTGGAAGGTCTTGTCCACATCAATCATGATGGTCGGATAATTCTCATCGGGCTGTTCTAGCGGCTCAAAGGCACGAGCTTCTTCAGCCAACAGACGGGAAGGACTTTTGGCAGTCAAGTAAACGAGGGCTTTTTTGTAGCCTTGAGGTTGGACAGAACGATCTTTGGGTAATGCTCTCATTTTTCCTCCTGAGACAAGCCATGGGTTGGTTGAATCAAGTCACATTTTACCTGGACAGCAGAATCGTGCGCAGGCTTGACACCAATGTTGGCAAGTTCCTCACCAGTGCTCATAGCGCACCAGTTCGGACAGCGGCTTGCGCTGCTTGGGGCGAGGCGGCGCATCAGGGTAGCCCAACGGCGTAAAGACCACCGGCTCTACCTCGTCAGGCAAGCCCAATATCTCGTGCGCGGCGACGGGATCAAAGGCCCCGATCCAGCACGTGCCCAGTCCCAACTCTGCCGCTGCCAGAATCAAGTGGTCAATGACGATGCCCATGTCCACGTCGGTATAGTCCTTGCGTTTGTGAGCAGCATCCATGGGGTACCGGCAAGCGCAGATCACGATAGGCGGCTGCACAAACCAGTCCTTGTCATAGATGCGCCGCAGTTCTTCCTCGCGCCCCTTGGTATGGATCACGATCAACTGAAAACGCTGCCGATTGGCCGCCGTCGGCGCCCAACGCGCGGCTTCAAGCACCTGTTGTATCTTGTCATCCGCTACAGGATCGGATTTGTAACCCCGCACGCTGTAGCGCTCTTGGACGAGTTTGGAAAATGCCATTGTTTGCCTCCTTTGATTTTAAAGATCGAGTCGCGTCTGTACTCACTGAACCCAAGCCACATCCAGCTCGTGCAGCTTGGCCTCGGTGGGCACGCCGGTCTTGGGATCCCAGCCCATCATGCCATAGTAAAGCGTAACGGCCTGGTCCAGCACCTCTGGATCTACCGGTTTTTCATTCAGCGTGCCGCTGATATGCGATTGTCGAGTGCGCGGTGGAAGGACATCGTCCGCGCGCGTCATCCCCGCCCGCATATTAAAGACCCGAGCCATTGTCAGCCCTCGCTCTCCCCACTTGAACATCTCATAGATGTTGGTCTCCCAACCGGTGATCGCGCGAACGATCCGCACGTGCTGATCCTGCGACCAGGGCAGAAATGCGCAGCACCCCAGGCTGTTTCGAAACCACCGCCAATTGGCCGTAGCAGTATAAGCGCGCACCTTGTGGGCATTCAACTCGGTTGCGGGCACCGGTACATAGATGCCCCAGCTTTGCCAGCTCTCGCCCAGCGGGTTGTCGGCCAGGCTGTCATCCCACATATTGTGGATGTGATCGGCTCCGGTCGGCGAGAGCGCATAGCCCAGCGCCTGTCCATGCCGCGCGCGGCACTCGTGCATGGGGAAGGGCTGCTTTTTGACGTCGAGAACGAACGCCTCGGCTCCCCGGCCGATCACGGCCGCCGCCCGCGTTGGCCCTTCGGCCAGGAGATCGCCCAGCCCTTCACGCTCACAGATCAGACGTGTCAGTTCGACCATCGCTTCCGCGTTGCCAAAGCGCAAATCCAAACCGCCTGTGTCCTCGGCGGTCAACAGACCGTTTTCATAACACTCTATCGCAAACGAGACGGCCATACCCGTTGCGATGGTGTCCAGGCCATAGGCATTGCACAGTTCATTAGCCTTCGAGATGGCCGGCAGACTATCAATGCCACAGTTCGAGCCAAATGCGCCGACCGTCTCGTATTCGGGGCCACCATATCGGGGATCAACCTGGTAGCCGCCCTCGTCGACCTTGACCACGCGCTTGCAGCGGATAGGACAGGCATAACAACTGCCCCGGTCGACCAGGATTGTGTCGCGCAGCGCCTCACCGCTGATCTGTTCCGCGCCCTCAAACTGCCCATCCTGAAAGTTGCGCGTCGGCAGCCGTCCGGTCGTATTGAGGCCAAGCAGGCCACCGTTTGTGCCCAGTTCGTGCATTTGCAGAGACTTTTCCTGCCAGTGCTTGGCCATCCACTGGGCCAGCGCCTTGATCCCTTCATCGTCGGCGACGGGCACCGCCATCGTCCCCCGTGCGACCACGCACTTTAATTTCTTGGCGCCCATCACTGCGCCAAGCCCGGTGCGCCCGGCGGCGTGCTTGACATCGTTGATCACACATGCATAGCGCACCAGTTTTTCCCCGCCCGGACCGATCGCCGCCAGACGCGCGCGCGGCTCGCCCAGTTCCTCGCGCACTGCCGTCTGGCAATCCAGCGTCATCATCCCCCACAGATGGCTTGCCGGGCGGATTTCGGCCTCTCCATCGTGAACCCACAAGTAGACAGGAGTCTCGGCCTGGCCGCGGATGACGATCGCATCAAACCCGGCGTGCCGCATCTCAGCGCCAAAGAACCCGCCCACATCGGCCTCACCGTAGCCACCATTGAGTGGCGATTTTGCCCCTACCACGCTGCGCCCACTTCCACCGATGGGCACGCCGGTCATCGGCCCCCCGGCCATGATCAGCAGATTCTCGGGCCCCAGCGGATCGGCATCCGGTGGGACCTCTTTGAGCAAATAGTAGGCGACAAAACCGTTCCCGCCCAGATAACGCCGGTAAAAGCTTTCCGGCGGTTCCTCAACCCCGATCTCATTGTTCGAGAGATCGACGCGCAATACCTTGCCTGTGTATCCCTTCATTCGCTTGTCCTCCATTCTCTTTCAGCACCCGCAACACCATCGGGATGTCAATGTCTCCCCGACTGATTCAAAATCTATATTGATTCTGAAAGCGCTTCCATAGACATCGAAAAAAAACGATGCTTTGTTGTTCTAGACAGGCACGCTGCACCCACAGGAACGCCGTACAACAAGCTGCGTCGGCAGAACCACAGTCCTGGCCTCAAGATCCGGGTTGCCAATACGCTCCAAAAGTCGTTGCACGGTCAGCACCCCTTGTTGGCGGATCTCCTGCCGAACCGTAGTCAGCGGCGGCTGTACGTAGGTCGCCATCTGGATGTCATCAAACCCGACGACGGCCACATCATCGGGAATCCGCACGTTTTTCTCACGGGCTGCTGCAAGCGCCCCCAACGCCATCTGGTCATTGGCAAAAAACACGGCTTGCGGAGGCTCCGACAGTTCGAGAAGTTGAGCCATGGCCAGGTACCCACTGGACTCGTCAAAATCGCCACACATCACCAGGGTTGCATCCAAAGACAGATCAGCGCGCTGCAGAGCCTGGCAGTAGCCTTCATAGCGCGCGTGACTGTGGGCCGTATCCTGGGATTGTCCAACGAACGCAATCCGCTGATACCGATGTAACTCGATGAGATGTGTCATCAGATCATACGCACCCTGCTGGTTGTCGGGCATAATGCTGTCTGCCACAATGCCCTCTTTTTCCTGACCCAGCAGCACAAACGGAATGTGCTGTTGCTCTAGTTTCCGCACATACGCACTGCTTACACAACTCGCGGCCAGGATCATCCCATCTACTTTGGCCGATAAGAAGCGCAGCAAGTGCTCATGGTCTTGGGACGTATGCACACTGTAGATCAGCAAATGATACTGGCACTGTCGCGCTTCGACTTCGGCTCCCTGGATGACCTCAGAAAAGAAAGGTCCAGAAACACGGGGAAAGATGAGTGCGATGGTCTCGGTGCTGCTCAAGGACAGGCTGCGCGCTGAAGCACTGGGCTGATACCCCAGTGCTTCCATTGTCTGCAACACTTTGGCTTTGGTTCCCGCTTTGACAAGAGAAGAATCGTTTAGAACTCGAGACACTGTAGAAATGGACACACCGGCTTTCTGAGCCACGGTATAGATTGTGGGACGCACAGGACCTCCAATATAAAATGAAAGCGCTTACAGAATCCATTTTACATGAGTCACTGAAAATGTCAAATCTGGCGCAGACTCTGCGCCAGAAAATTTGCCAGCGTATGTCCCGGCATCGGTCAGGCCGTGCAGATTTGTTCGCTCCTGGACATGCCACGAATGATCCACCGTGGATAACGGGATCCCTCGTCGGCAAATGCGCCCATTGCATACAGAATTTTGACAAAAAATACTCTTTGTATTATCCTAACATCCTATAGCAACACACCAAAAGTGGATGTTGGCGCATTCGCTATCCGAGGCGATGATCGGGGTGGTGAGATGCCCACGGCGCTTGCATTCCGATACTCCGGCCCATTCGCCATCAAACTGGTTGGTTACAGGTTCAAATTCTGGCCGAGGAGCCTGGGAATACAAATGCCACAACCTCATTCTGGTGTCTCGAAAAAGGATTGCGAACGTTGGCCACCCATTCATTGATCACCACCTTGAAAAATCTGCGCGGCAACGTGCGCGGGTGCGTGTACACCGAACCGCTGTGGGGGATACCCTTTAATCTCTATGCGCCCTATGCCTCAGTCTATATGCTCTCCTTTGGGATCGCGGACAGTCAGATCGGACTCATCACCAGCATCGGCCTGGTATTTCAGATTTTCTGGACCGTCATGAGCGGGGCAATCACCGATAAACTGGGCCGCAAAAGAACCACCCTCATTTTCGATCTTGTTTCCTGGAGCATGCCCTGTCTGATTCTGGCCTTTGCCCAAAACGTTGCCTATTTTGCTGCTGCTGCTATCGTCAACAGCATGTGGCGTGTCGTGCATAATTCCTGGCAATGTCTGGTGGTGGAGGACACTGATCCCGATCTGCTGGTAGACGTGTATTCGTGGCTCTACATCGCCGGCCTGCTCTCGGCCTTTGTCGCTCCCTTGACCGGACTGCTGATCGAACGCTTTACGCTGGCGCCCACCGTGCGCGGGTTGTACCTGCTGGCTTTTGTGATGATGGCGGTCAAGGCCTTCATCACGAATGCGATGGTCACCGAAACACGCCAGGGCCTGGTGCGGATGCAAGAGACCCGGCACCTGTCCCTGCTGACCGTGCTGGGTGGATCAAGAAAAGTGCTGGGGCAGATCCTGCACGCGCCCGCTGCATTGGCCGCGGCCGGGCTACTGCTGATTCTCAGCATTTATCGGATGATCCAGGGCACGTTCTGGTCGATCCTGGCGACCGAAAAACTCCTCATCCCCGCCGAGCACCTGGCCTATTACACCTCGGCCCGTTCGGCAGCGATGCTGCTCTTTTTCTTCCTGGTGATGCCCAGAATTCGTCATGCAGACACGCGAAAGACGATGCTGGTGGGCTTCCTGGGCCTGTTGATCAGCCAGGTCTTGCTGGTCGGTGTCCCAGTTGGGAGCTATGGGTTGCTGTTGATCGCCACGATCCTCGACGCATGCAGTCTGCCCCTGGCCAGCACCATGCTGGAAAAACTGGTCGTGCTCACGGTTGATGCCCAGGAGCGATCCCGTATTATGGCCATCCTGTATACGCTGGTGATCGCGTTCACCTCACCTTTTGGCTGGATCGCCGGACAAATCTCGGATCTCGACCGCAGCCTGCCTTTTGTGCTGTTGGTCGTCCTGATGGCTATCGGCGGGCTGCTGAGCTATGTGGCCGGCCGCTGGGTGAATCCCAGCAAACGTGCCTGACGAAAAGCTAGACAGATCGGTGCCTCTGCGGTACAATGAGCGTATCGAGATCAAGAGAGGAGCACACGATGGACGATCCAAACATCTATCCGCTGACCTTTGAGCCCGTGTTTCGCGATTACATCTGGGGTGGGCGCACGCTGGAAACCCGCTTTGGACGCGCGCTGCCACCGGGCATCATCGCCGAGAGCTGGGACATCTCCGGGCATCCCTCGTCGCCAACCCGGGTCGACGCAGGGCCACTCAGGGGATTGACTTTGCCCCAGGTGCAGGAAAAATTGAGCCAGGCGCTGGTTGGCACGCGATCTCGCTGGGCCACCGGCCGGGGCAAATTCCCCCTGCTGGTCAAGCTGCTCGATGCTAACCTCGCGCTGTCGGTGCAGGTGCATCCACCAGACGAGTATGCGTTGGCGCACGAAAAGGGCGAGCTGGGCAAAACCGAGATGTGGTACGTTCTGTACGCCAAACCGGACGCTAGACTGGTTTACGGCCTGTCACGGGAGACTGACGCAGAAGAGTTCCGCGCCGCGTTGGAAGCCGGCACGCTTGCCGACCTGCTGCACTACCTGCCCATCCGCGAGGGCGACGCGATCTTTGTGCCCACCGGCACTGTCCACGCGCTGCTCGAAGGGGCGGTAGTGGCCGAAATCCAGCAAAACTCGGACACCACCTACCGTGTCTACGACTGGGGCCGCCTGGACGCCGACGGCCAGCCGCGCCCGCTGCACATCGACAAGGCGTTGGACGTGATCGATTGGTCGGTGGTGCGGCCGACAGCATACACGCCGGTGAGAGTTGAAAATGTAAACGGCGTCCGCCGCGCCGAGGTCAGCCGCTGCGGCTATTTTGTGGTTGAAGAAGTGCGGTTGGCTGCCGGCGCAACCTATCGGGGTGCGTGCGATGGGGGTACCTTTGAGATATGGGGCTGCGTCGCGGGCCAGGCTGAGGCGCAGTGGGCGGGCGCGCCGGTCAGTTTGCCGGCGGTGCGCTTTT
>JAFGEY010000388.1 GCA_016931365.1 Anaerolineae bacterium | reverse complement strand
TTGGGCAAGTGGGGAGCGTTCTATCTCACCATCCTGTACTTTGTGTACATTGTCTTCCGAGTGATCATCTTTGCTGCAGACTAGCATCCATGCACAAGTCGGGAATCGAAACGGAGCTATTGTGGGTGTACTTGGCGCTTGGGGCAAACGCCGGTTGAGTAGGGTTGCGGTCTGGGCAACCCGTATCGAAACCTAGCGTTTGCCCCGCCTTGGGGGGCGTTTGATGGTCTCGACAGGCCCGACCGGCAAACGCACCGCCAAGTATAACTGCACCCGCTATTGCCCGGTAGTTGACCTTGAGGATATAATGATGTCAGAGAAAAGGCGTACGAGCAACCGGCTGCGGACTGGGATGGTCTTTGGGTCGATTTTAGGGATAATGGTTCTGTTGCTGTTGATTGAAGCCTGGCTTGCGCTGCCGGCACCGCTGGACAAATTGATGCAGTTTGGCATCTTGATATTGATCTATGGCTTGCTTGCGATCTGGATCAACACCGATCCAGGAGCCTTGATCCGATGAACACCCTTCGGAACACTTGGGTCACACGATCGTATTCGTTCCGAGAATGGACGCAAATGAGTTGTCTGTGTACGATGTAACTACCGATGAACTGTCCCGCAGGGGGAAAACTCGAGATCTTTCTGCGATACGCGGCCGGCGTTGGCAAGACGCAAGCCATGCTCCAGGCTGCACAGCGACGAAAAGACCAGGACGTTGATGTCATCGTCGCCATCGTTGAAACACATAGCCGTCTGGAGACAAACCTGCAAGAAATATCAACTTACCGGACAGAACAAGGCGGGGCATGCTGTGAAATGGACAACGTATTATATTTTGGGCAAAAAGGGAAACGATTTGCGCCGGGCTTCATTTTGTGGCACAATGGTTTCATCCAGACCTTGGATATCTTGGAGAACTCTGGTCTTTGCGCTTGCGAAAAGGAAGCCTATGTCCAATCGTTACGCCACCGACGATACCATCGCCGCCGTTGCCACGGCAGTCGGCGCAGGCGGCATCGGCATCGTGCGCCTCAGCGGGCCGGACGCGCTGCCGATCCTCAAGCGGCTCTTGCGCCCCGCAAGGCCATTGACGCCGCGCGCGCTGGCCTACGGTCACATCGTCGATCCGGCGACCGGCGAGGTGGTCGATGAGGTGCTCGCTGCCTGGATGCCCGCGCCGCACACCTACACCTGCCAGGACGTGGTCGAGATTGACGGGCACGGCGGGCCGGCTCCGCTGCGGCGAATCCTTGGCCTGTGCTTGCAGCACGGCGCCCGGCTGGCCGGGCCGGGCGAGTTTACGCTGCGCGCCTTTCTCAACGGACGCATCGACCTGGCCCAGGCCGAAGCCGTCGCCGACCTGGTGGAGGCCCAAACCGAGGCCGGGCTGCGCCTGGCTGTCGATCAACTGGATGGACACCTGTCCCAGCGGGTGCGGCAGATTCGCGAACGGTTGCTGGCCGCCCTGGCCTGGCTGGAGGCAAGCATCGATTTCGAGGCGGACGAAATCCCGTCCTACGACATTGACGACGATTTGAACTTTTCTTTGACACAACTCGATGCGCTGCTTGCCGGTGCGAATCGCGGCCTGATCTACCGCCAGGGCGTGCGCGCGGCCATCGTCGGGCGGCCCAATGTGGGCAAGAGCAGCTTGCTCAATGCCCTGCTGCGCGTCGAACGGGCCATCGTCGCCCCGCAGCCCGGCACCACCCGCGACACGCTGGAAGAGACGCTGAACCTGAACGGCATTCCGCTGGTTTTGGTCGATACGGCGGGCATCCGCCGCGAGATCGAGGGGGAGGTGGAGGGATTGGGCGTCGAGCGCAGCCGTCGCGCGCTGGCCCAGGCCGACCTGGCCGTGCTGGTCGTCGACGGCAGCGCTCCGCTGGAAGAGGGCGACCACGAGATCGCCGCACTGATCGGCACCAGGCCGGCGCTGGTGGCAATCAACAAGACCGATCTGCCTAGTGCCGTTGATGCCGCCGATCTGCTGCCCGGCGCGCCGCAGGTCGAGATTTCCGCTCTGACCGGCGAGGGCCTGCACGCGCTCGAAGGGGCCATCGAGCAGGCCGTCTTTTCCGGCGCAGTGACCGCCTCCGACGCTGCGTTGGTCGGCAGCCCGCGCCACCGGGACGTACTGCGTCGCGCACGAGAAGGCGTGCAGGATGCCGCCGCCTCTCAGCGCACGGGTCAGCCCGCCGACCTGATCAGCGTCGACGTGACCGGCGCGATCAATGCCCTGGGTGAGATCACCGGCGAAACGGCGAGCGAATCGCTGCTGGAGACCATTTTCAGCCGCTTTTGCATTGGTAAGTAAGGGTGAGGCATCCCTTGTACATGGTCTGCTGACCAAGACATTCGGACATCACAGATATGCTCAATCGGTAGAATCCATCCTGGGATGCCTCGCCCCTATCAAATCGTCCAAAATCACCACGTCCAATTCCGGCGCGAGCCGCGCCAGCCGCCGGTCGTTGCTCACAAACGCCGTCGCACCGTGAACCAGCACCGACGCTGCGTGCAGCGCGTCGACAGGGGGAATGGCATAGCGGGCGCGAAGCTGCGCCGCTCGCCGCGCCACGTCGCGGGTCACATCGACCAGGGTCAGGTGCGGAAAGTGCGCCAGCAGTGCCTCGTAGGCACGCGCCGCCGCCGGCCGCCCCGCCTGCCAGGGTCGAACAGTCAACTCCATCAGGGCTATCGTCGAGACGACGGCCTGCCATCGCCCGGACTCGACGCCGTCCAACAACTCGCGCGTCAGCGGCAGGTAGCCAGGATGCGCCTCTACGTGATAGATAAAGATGCAGCAATCCAACCCCAGCGTTTTATGCGCCGCTAATCGCTCGTCGAGTCGTCCCACGCATCGCGCTCCTCTTGCAGATAGGCATCCGTATCGACCCCTGGCCACAGGTCGGCGTGCAACCCGGCCAGTTTTTCGGCATAACTGGCCGGCTGGGGCAGCAGAACGATCACCCCATCCTGCACGTCGACCAGCAGGCGGTCGCCGCTCTGGATGTTGAGCCGCTCGCGCGCGATGCGCGGCACCTGGATTTGATTGCGGCTGCTGACCAGCACCGTCACCGGTTTGGACATAGCGCCTCCTTGCAAAGCAAATTTGTCATTTTGCTTAGTATACCACAACGCGTCCGGCTAGGCAAACAACAACTCGCCACCCACCGCATCGATGTGCACCGTATCGCCCTCGCCAAACTGGCCTTGCAAGATAGCCAGCGCCAGCCGGTCCTGCACCTGCCGCTGGATCACCCGCTTGAGCGGGCGCGCGCCATAGGCCGGATCGTAGCCGTCCTCGGCCAACTTGCTCCGCGCCGCCTCGGTCAGCTCGACCTTGATCTTGCGCTCCTGCATCAGCGCGCGCAGGTGTTCCACCTGGATGTCGACAATCTGCACCAGGTGCTCGCGGGTCAGGTTGTGGAACAGGATCACCTCGTCGATGCGGTTGAGAAACTCGGGCCGGAATTGCTGGTGCAGCGCCGCCATCACCCGCTCGCGCATTGCCCCCTCGTCGCCGGCCAGCTCGCTCAACCACTGGCTGCCGACGTTCGAGGTCATGATCACCACCGTGTTCTTGAAATCGACGGTGCGCCCGTGCCCGTCGGTGAGCCGCCCATCGTCGAGCAACTGCAAGAGCACGTTAAACACCTCCTGGTGCGCCTTTTCGATCTCATCAAACAGCACCACCGCATATGGATGTCGGCGCACGGCCTCGGTGAGCTGGCCGCCCTCGTCATAGCCCACGTAACCCGGCGGCGCGCCGATCAAGCGGGCGACGGTATGCCGCTCCTGGTATTCGCTCATATCGACGCGCACCATCGCGTCCTCGTCATCAAAGAGAAATTCGGCCAGCGCGCGCGCCAGCTCGGTCTTGCCCACGCCGGTCGGCCCCAAAAAGATAAAGGAACCGATCGGCCGGTTGGGGTCTTGCAGCCCGGCCCGCGCGCGTCGCACGGCGTTGCTCACCACGCGGATCGCCTCATCCTGGCCGACCACGCGCCGGTGCAGCCGATCTTCCATCTTGAGCAGCTTTTCGACCTCGCCCTCCAGCAGTTT
>JAFGEY010000387.1 GCA_016931365.1 Anaerolineae bacterium | reverse complement strand
TTACACCGGGCCGATGAATTTGAAGGCACCGGGATTGGTCTGGCTACTGTTCGCCGGGTTATCAGTCGGCATGGCGGCCGCACCTGGGCCGAAGGCCAAGTCAACCAGGGGGCCATCTTTTACTTTTCGCTGCCCCAATCCATTCAGGAGGCGTAGGTATGGAAACACTCAAACGCATTCTTTTGGTCGAAGATGATCCGAAAGATATCGAGCTGACCCTGACCGCGTTGGGCGAATATAACCTGGCCAACGAAATTGTGGTCGCCCGCGACGGGGTCGAGGCGCTGGATTATCTATACCGCCGAGGGATATTCGGCCAGCGCCTTGCTGGAAATCCGGTCGTGATCCTGCTCGATCTCAAGATGCCCAGGTTGGATGGCGTTGAGGTCTTGCGGCAAATCAAAGCGGATAAGCAAATGCGCCTCATTCCTGTCGTCATATTGACCTCGTCGCGCGAATCGCGAGATTTGGAAGAGTGTTACACACTTGGTGTCAACGCCTATGTAGTAAAACCGGTTCACTTTGCCGAATTTGTTCAAGCCATCAAGCAAATTGGTGTGTTCTGGGCGCTGATCAACGAACCGCCACCGGGTAATGTGAAGATACAATGATCCCCATGCACTTGTCAGGATCGCAAGAAAGGCATAAACAATGAAGCAGTCGATCTATATTCTGCACCTGGAGGACGATCCGGCAGATGCAGAACTCGTTCAGGCCAGACTCGAAGAAGCGGGCCTGACTTGCCAGATAACCCACGTCCAGACTCGTGATGAATACGGCGAAGCATTGCGTCGAGGTGAATACGATATCATCCTTGCCGATTATCAACTCCCGATGTTCGACGGCATATCAGCGTTGCGGCTGGCGCAAGAATTGTGCCCTGACGTTCCATTTATCTTTGTTTCGGGAACGATGGGCGAAGACGCGGCAATTGAGGGACTGACAGAAGGCGCGACGGATTATGTGCTTAAGCAAAAGCTTTTGCGTCTCGCGCCGGCGATTATCCGGGCGTTACATGAAGCGGAGAATCGACGGGAGCGCAAGCGGGCCGAGGAGGCATTGCGTCAGCGCACCCGTGATATGGAACGTCTGACTACCGCCATCGAACAGGTGGCTGAGACTGTGGTGGTAACCGACATTGAGGGTAATATTGTCTATGTCAACCCGGCCTTTGAACGCATCACCGGCTATAGCTGCGCTGAAGTGATAGGTCAAAATCCGCGCATTCTCAAAAGCGGTCGCCAAAACCTTGCCTTCTACCAGGAGCTGTGGTCAACCATTTGCGCCGGACAGGCGTGGTCTGGACACATTATCAACAAGAAAAAAGATGGTACGCTCTACACCGAGGAAGTTACCATATCGCCGGTGAAGGACGAAAATAGCGCTATCGTTAACTATATGGCAGTTAAGCGCGACGTGACTCACGAACTGCAATTGGAAGAACAATACTACCAGGCACAAAAAATGCAAGCCCTCGGCCAATTAACGGCTGGCGTCGCGCATGACTTTAACAACCTGCTCACGGCGATCAATGGCTTTACCGAGTTGGCCCAGTACGAGTTGGCTGCCGACCATCCTCTCCAAGACTCGTTGGGTATGATTTTGTATGCGGGCCAGCGCGCGGCTAAGCTGATCGGCCAATTGATGGCCTTTTCGCGCAAACAGGTGATGGAGCCACAAGTATTGAACCTGAACGTGGTGGTGGCAGAGATGGACAAGATGCTACAGCGTATCCTCGGTGAACACATCATTCTCAAAACAAAACTCGCCTCGGATTTGGAACTGGTTAAGGCAGACCCCATACAACTCGAGCAAGTCATCGTGAACTTGGCGGTTAACGCCCGTGATGCTATGCCCCACGGCGGCTACCTGACCGTCGAAACGGTCAACATAACACTGGATCAGAGTTACGCAGCAAATCACCTGGAAGTTATACCGGGCGAGTACATATTGCTGACCATCAGTGATAATGGAGTTGGTATGAGCGAAGAAGTCAAAGCTCATATTTTTGAACCGTTCTTTACCACCAAAGAAATGGGCAAGGGCACCGGCCTGGGCCTGGCCACTGTCTTTGGAATTGTCAAACAAAGCGGAGGGCACATCACGGTCTACAGTGAGCCTGGCCTGGGGACAACCTTCAAGACATATTTGCCCGCCGTCCAGTCCCCTGCCGCCTCTCTGCTTGCACCTCAAACTCAGCCGGTCGCTCATTATGGCACTGGAATCATCCTGCTGGTCGAGGATGACGAGCCGGTGCGCAGCCTGACAAGATATGCGCTACAAGCCCAAGGTTACACCATCCTGGAGACTTGTTCCGGCAGCGAGGCATTATCTCTCGCCAGGCAGCAGCAGAGGGAAATTGACTTGCTGTTGACAGATGTGGTTATGCCTCAGATGAGTGGCCGACAGCTAGCCGAGCAAATAAAGGCGCTTTACCCCCGGATAAAAGTGCTCTTTATGTCCGGCTATACGAATGACACAGTGGTTCAGCATGGATTGCTGACAGCCGAGATCGAGTTTCTACCCAAGCCCTTTTCGCTGAACACACTGGTCTCCAAAGTACGTGAGGTGCTCAATGCGTAAACCATCCTGGTTAGTTGTACATACGGCCCCAAACATATTGCAAATTATCCACCGCAGATAACCGGATCGCCGAGCAGCCCATGGATCAAACCAACAATCCGCTGTTGATCGCCCTGGTCGGCCCGACGGGCGTGGGCAAGACCGCACTGGCCGTCTCGATCGCGGTGCAGCTTGGCGGCGAGATCGTCTCTGCCGACTCGCGCCAGGTGTACCGCTATATGGACATCGGCACGGCCAAACCGACCGCTGAAGAGCAGACCCAGGCCCGGCACCACCTGATCGACATCATCGACCCGGACGAGGACTTTGGGCTTGCCGTCTATCAATCGCTGGCCTACGCTGCCATCGACGAGGTGCTCGATCGCGGGCAAACGCCACTGCTGGTCGGCGGGACAGGGCAATATGTGCGCGCGGTGATCGAAGGGTGGAAAATTCCCCGCATCCCTCCTGACGAAAGGCTGCGCGACGAGCTGTTTGCCCAGGCGGAGCGCGAGGGACACGAGTCACTGTACAAAAAACTGCTGGCCCTCGACCCGGCGGCCCAAGCGCTGATCGATGCCCGCAACGTGCGCCGAGTGGTTCGCGCGCTGGAAGTATGCCTGAAATCAGGGTGGCCTTTTTCAGAGCAGCGCGGCAAGTCGCCGCCGCCCTATCGCGTCGTTCAGATCGGCCTGACAACCGAACGCGAAACCCTTTACCGGCGCATTGACGCGCGGATCGACCAGATGATCGCCCGCGGCCTGGTCGACGAGGTACGCTCCCTGCTCGATCGCGGCTACGACTGGACGCTGCCCGCCCTGTCGAGCCTGGGCTACCTGCAACTCAAAGGCTATTTTGAGGGCGCTACCTCGCTTGATGAGTGCGTGGCGTCGATCAAAAAAGAGACGCGCCGCTTCATCCGCCATCAATACAACTGGTTCCGCCCCGGCGATCCGTCCATCCACTGGTTCGACCGCGAACAACCCACCGAGGGAATCCTGCACTGGCTTGAAATCTAGGAAATTTAGTCACTGATCAGGCATAGCTGATTCCTGATCATTGTTCGACAGGATTCACAAGATTTTCAGGATTTGACGATTTTTTATCCTGTCACTCCCGTTTATCCTGTCCAAAGCCGTTCTTGCTTTTTGCCTCAAAACAAATACAATGAGACTAGCAAATTTTGGAGGAACGCTATGGACAAACCTGTGCGTGTGCGATTCGCGCCCAGCCCAACAGGATATCTGCATATCGGCGGAGCGCGTACAGCGCTGTACAACTGGGCCTTTGCCCGCAACCAGGGCGGCACCTTTATCCTGCGCACCGAAGACACTGACCGCAGCCGCTATTATGAGGAAACCGAGCAGGACATCATGGACAACCTGCGCTGGCTCGGCCTGCACTGGGATGAAGGGCCGGAGGTCGGCGGCGATTACGGCCCATACCATCAATCAGAACGGACAGTCCTGTATCAAGAATATGCCCGGCAATTGATCGATGCCGGACACGCCTACAAATGTTTCTGCACGGCGGAGCGATTGGAACAGGTGCGCGAGCAGCAGCGCGCCGCCCACAGCAAGCACACCGGCTATGACCGGCACTGCCGCAACCTGACAGCCGGCCAAGTGGCCGAACGAAAAGCTGCCGGCGAGCCTTACGTTGTGCGGATCAAGGCCCCGCTCGAGGGAACGACCTCGTTTTTCGACGTCTTGCGCGACACCATCACTGTCGACAATGAGATGCTCGAAGACATCATCCTGCTCAAATCGGATGGTTTTCCCACCTACCACCTGGCTAACGTGATTGACGATCACCTGATGGAAATCAGCCACATTATGCGCGGCGACGAATGGCTCTCCACCTGCCCGATCCACGTCATCCTTTACAATGCCTTTGGCTGGGAAATCCCTACCTACACCCACCTGCCGATCTTTTTAGATCCTGGCGGCAAGGGTAAAATGAGCAAGCGCAAGACGGTCGGTGACGACGGCCAGGAATACCTGGTGCTGGTGAAAGACTTTCGCACTGCCGGATACCTGCCCGAAGCACTGGTCAATTTTATCGCCCGGCTGGGCTGGAGCTATGACGACCACACCGAGTTATTTTCACGAGACGAATTTGTTGAAAAATTCTCGCTCGACCGGCTGAATGCCTCCCCGGCCAGCTTTGACTATGCCAAGCTGGAGTGGCTGAACGGCATGTACATCCGCCAGCTCGACGTCGACGATCTGGCCGAACGGTTGCGCCCTTTTTATTCCGCCGCCGGCTACGAGGTCTCTGTTGAGGTCGCCAGAAAAATCGCGCCGATCGTCCAGGAACGGCTCAAGACCCTCGCCGACGCCGTTCCGCTAACCAATTTCATCTTTCAGCCGGATGAGCCTGCTTCGCCCGAACTGCTGATCGGCAAAAAGATGAATGCTGCCGCGTCGGCCAATGCGCTCAAACGCGCGCGCGCGTTGGTTGCCGGGGCCTCCGAGTTCACCAACGAGGCGCTCGAACAGCCGCTCCGCGATCTGGCCAACGAGCTGGGTGTCAAGGCGGGCACGGTCTTTGGCATTTTGCGCGGCGCCGTCACCGGACGGCAGGTATCGCCGCCGCTGTTTGAAACGATGGACATCATGGGCCGCGAGCGGGTACTCGAGCGGATCGATATGGGAGTTGAGGTTTTGGAAGCACAATGAATCAAGAAAACACAGAAAAAAAACAAGCTTTTTGGCAAAAAACAGGCATCTTTTTCGCCTGGTCGGGTGGATTTGCCGGCGCCGGCATTCTGGCGACGACGCTGCTCTTGCTCATCGTTAGCCTGTTCAACCTGTCCAATTTTGACAACTTTTTCTATCACCTTTCCAACTGGTGTTTCTGGATGTCGGCGCTGCTCTTGTTTGGCGGGCTGATCGCGCCCGCAGAGGACACACAGGAGGACGATGAGGACGACGGACGCCGCCGTCCATCCACAGACAAGGCGAGCAGCATCAATAGTAAAGACGACAAATCTCCGGCGCTGGACAAGTTTGAAGCGCGCCGGCGGAAAATGATGGACAGGCGCATTGCCCGCGTCTACAACCCCTGGCGTTGGCGGCTGTGGATGTCTGCCTTGATAGCCTTTGCCATCACCACAGCCTTTGGTCTGCTGGCCAAGCCGAACCCGCCGTTGTAATCAAAAATGGTTTCCGATCGGGACGTGGGGAGCAATGCCGATCGTTCACCCATCTGGCCCTTTTGGGTCTGTCCGCTTCTTGCTGGAGCTATCCTGGCTCTGGCGTGGTGGGATTGGACCTATCAGGGCCAAATTGTGTTGTGGTGGCAAGAGAAACCCATCTATACTCTCTTTCAACAGCGCCTGATCTGGACGCTGTTTCTCTTTGAAAGCGTCAGCCTGCTCCTGTGGTGGGTGTCGATCCGCACGAACATCAATTCCGAACAGCACATGTTGCGCGCGTCAGCGCCTTTTCTACTCTCGCTACTGGCGACACCCTTTTTCCTCCGCTATTCGATCCACCCGCTGGGTATCCAGCCGGGCAGTTCGGCCTGGGCCTACGGCCTGGGCGCGATCACCTCGGCGTTGATCGCCATTCCCCTTGGCAGCGTGCTCCACACGTCGCTCTGCCGGATCAACCGCCCCAGGCTCGCATCGATCCTGGTCGGCGTGCTGGTTCTGCTTTATGTCCTGGTCTTTGGCTTTTTGAGCCTCGCCGACCATATCTCGTTTCGCACCCACGCCCTCGACACTGGCACGATGGATCAGGCCGCCTGGAACACCATCAACGGGCGCATCCTGGAACGGACGCCACTCTATCGCTCCCCCGCCGAAGGCTCGCGCTATGAAAACCGCCTGCTCGACGCCAAATTGGAGCTGATCTTTGTTCCTTTATCCGCATTGTACTGGCTGTGGGCCGACCCGCGCATCCTGCTCGTGGTGCAAACGCTCTGCCTCGCTGCCGGGGCGATCCCGCTCTATGGTCTGGTGCGCGACCAGACCCGCAACGCTCTGTGGGGCGCGCTGATCGCCGCCGCGTACCTGCTCTACCTGCCCCTGCACTATGTCAATATGGCCGAATTCCACCCCTCGGCGTTGATGGTGTCTTGTCTCATTGCCGCTTGGCGATCGATGCGCGCCGCACGCTGGCGATCGTATTACCTCTGGATCGGACTGGCTCTTGCCTGCCGCATCGAGGCCGCGTTCGTGCTGCTGGCCCTGGGACTGGTGATGCTGGCCTGGCGCGGCGAGCGATCGAGCTGGCAGCACGGCCAGTGGCCGCACGGCCTGGCGACGATCCTGATCGCTCTGGCCTGGCTGGCTCTCGATTTTGGCCTCGTCTTGCCCCTCGTGCGCAGCGCCTACGGGCCGGGTGCGGGTAATTTGATCGAGCGGCGATTTGGCGCGTTGGGCAGCACGCCGCTCGACATGGCCCGCAATGTGCTCGCCAACCCCGGCCTGTTGCTGGCTCAACTGGCCGACCGGGAAAAGCTGCAAACGCTGTTCGATCTCTTTGCGCCGCTCGGATTTACCTCGCTTTTCCACCTGCCCGCGCTGCTGCCTGCACTGCCTATCCTGGCGATCAACCTGTTGGCCGGTTCCGAGTGGCAGAGCACCATCCACGCCCACTATATGGCCCCGGTGATCCCCTTTGTGTGGATCGCGGCGGGCGAAGTGCTGGCCTGGCTGGCCCACCAGCAAAACCGTCGCTGGCTCTATCGCGCGGGCACCAACCTGGTCTTGACCATCGTGATCAACACGCTGTTGGTGGGAATTCTGTTCAGCCCTTACCCGCCTGGCAAGTCGTTTCACATTGAAAATTATTATCAAAAATCAACGTACGATGATGATGTGCGTGCAATTCTTGTCCTGGTGCCGCCCGACGCCTCGGTGTGCGCGCAGAGCGATCTCCACCCGCACCTGTCGCAGCGGCGCGACGCGGCACTGTTTTATCGCTGCGCGTTGTCGGACGACGAACTGGCCGAATACGTGGCGCTCGACCTGGACGCGGCGGCGAACAAAAGCCCACTCGATTTTCACACCTTTTACGAACTGGTCGATCTGTGGCTGGATGGCGAGGAGTATGGGGTAATCGCCCAACGCGGCGGCGCGTTGCTGCTGCGCCGGGGCGCGCCAAGGGCAAACATAGACGAGGTGCGGGAGGCACTGGCCCGTTACGGCGAGACCATGTACCGCGTAGACTATCTCTCAGCGAACACGCCGGCGCAGATGCAAGTCAAGCAACTTTACCAGGTGTCGATTCATCTACGCAACAGCGGATCGCAGTGCTGGGAGGCCGGCCCCTGGCTGCCGGTGCGCATGTCGTACCGTTGGTGGACGGAGGAAGGGGCACTCTTGGTGTCGGAATCTATGCGCACCAACGTGCCGCATCGCGTTGAGCCGGGGAATGACGCCGCGTTCGAGGCCTGGATCATTGCGCCACCCCGCCCTGGACATTATATGCTCGAATGGGATTTGCTGCGCGAAGGGGATGCCTGGTTTAGCGAGCGCGGCGGGCAGACGCTCAAACAGATGGTTATTGTTGAATGATCCGGTGTCACTCTCTCCCGTACCTTGACTTTTGAACTGAACAGGTGTACTATATAATTACTTATCAATGATGCATCATTGATAAGCCGAGTCAAGCGCGTATTCAAAAACAGAAGAGGGATGCGGCCGTGAAATTTGAACTGATTTGGTTCATTGTTGTTGGATTTGCGGCGCAAATTATCGATGGTGCATTGGGAATGGCTTATGGGGTCAGCTCAAATGCCTTCTTGCTCAGCCTGGGCATATCGCCGGCGGCGGCCAGTATGAGTGTACACACAGCAGAGGTGTTTGTCACTTTGATTTCAGGGCTATCCCATCTCAAGTTGGGCAATGTAGACCTTAAAATGTTCAAAAAGCTGGTCATCCCGGGGGTTGTGGGTGGCATTGTCGGCGCCTACATATTGACCGCCGTACCTGGCGATGTGATCAAGCCCTTTATCTCGGCATATCTGCTGTTGATGGGGTTGATCATCTTGTACAAGGTTTTTGCCAAAAAGCTCCAGGAAAAGAATGTCGAGTCGTATCTGATCCCGCTGGCGGCCGTCGGCGGGTTCTTTGACGCCATCGGCGGCGGCGGATGGGGGCCTATCGTCACCACGACCATCGTCGCGCGCGGGCACAACCCGCGTTTGACCATCGGCTCGGTCAACCTGTCCGAGTTTTTTGTGACGCTGGCCCAAGTGATCACGTTTGTGCTCACGTTGGGATCCGTCAATTGGCTGCCGGTGATCGGTTTGCTCATCGGCGGGGTGATAGCCGCGCCGATGGCTGCATTTATTTGCAAAAGGATACCCGCACGTGTTTTGATGTTCATTGTAGGCATCCTGATCATTGTACTGAGCATCAGGACGATCTATCAGACCTTGTGAGGGCGGGTCAGTTTGTTGATTTGACATAGTTTGCGAACTGTGCTATATTTTAAGTGACGTTTCGTAACGATTAGTCACGAATAAGCACTAAAATGAGCAAACACCACGACATGACCACGCCGGCAATGACACGGGCGACCGTGCGCGTCCCTGAGGCAACGCTGGCCCAGATTGATCGTTGGGCCGACGCGCTAGGCGTGCGTCGGTCGCATTTTTTGGGCATTGCCTTGGTGGCGGGCGCACGGTCGATCATCCGTTCTTGTGCGCCTGAATTGCTGTCTTGTTCACCAGAGATCAGTGTGCCCCCCTTGGACACAGCACAAGATGACCCAATCGGCGAGGAAACCGATCCCGATCCTGTATGAATGACGGTCGTCGGGATTTTTATTTCAGTGTTGTATGTGCGGGCATCGGTTCGCACTGGACGCTTTGAAAGTCTTATCATTTGACTGAAAGGAGACGACGGTGGCAAAAGGCAAGGATAAGGGCAAAGACAAGGGCAAGAAAGACAAGAAGGAAAAGAAAGACAAGAAATAAAGCTGGCCCTGGTATAGGGTCGGCATTGTCTTTCTGGTTTGTGGTTCGTGATGTGCGCGGGGAGCGGGTTCGTTCCCCGCGCACACTTTGTTTATTGGCGGATCTCAATCGCTGCGGCATGCGCGGTCAGCCCTTCAGCTCTGGCGATGGTGAAAGCCGCCGGAGCGATGCGCGCAGCCGTCGATGCGGCGGGAGCGAAAATGCTGGTGATTTTGAGAAAATCCCACACGTTGCATGGCGAAGAAAAGCGCGCCGTACCGCCGGTGGGCATAATGTGCGCCGGCCCGACTGCATAGTCGCCCAGCGCCTCCGATGAAGTTTCACCAACAAACACGCCACCCGCGTTGCGTACCTGCCCAACCCATGCCCACGGATCGCGGACCAGCAGGCAAAGGTGCTCCGGCGCGTACGCGTTGGCCAGATCTATCGCTTGCACGAGGCTTTGGGTGACGACAATGCCGCCCTGCCCGGCAAACGCTTCGACAATGATCTCGGCACGGTCGAGCATTTTGATCTGCCGGGCAACCTCGACCTGCACCTGCGTGGCGAGTTCCGGCGACGGTGTCAGGCAGATCGGCGAAGCGAGCACATCGTGTTCAGCCTGGGCCAGCAGATCGGCGGCAACCAGCGCCGGGTAGGCACTCTCGTCGGCGATGAGCAGCGTCTCGGTGGGGCCGGGCAGCCCGTCGATGCCCACCTGGCCGAACACGCGCCGCTTGGCGAGCATCACAAAGAGGTTGCCGGGGCCGAGGATTTTGTCCACGCCAGGCACACTCTGGGTGCCATAGGCCAGCGCGCCGATCGCCTGCGCCCCGCCGACCTTGTACACCGCATCCACTCCAGCGATGCGCGCGGCAACCAGGATCACGCCGGCAACACACCCGTCCTTTTGAGGCGGACTGACCACGATCACCTCCGGCACGCCAGCCACGCGCGCAGGCACGACGGCCATCAGCAGCGACGAGGGATAGGGCGCGCGCCCGCCCGGCGCATAGATGCCCACCCGTTCCAGCGGGCGAATGATCTGCCCCAGCGCGCCTCCCTCGTCATCCCAATCAATCCAGGATTGTTTGTGCTGTTTTTCGTGAAATGTGCGGATGCGTTTGGCGGCAATCTGCAACGCTTCGCGCAACTCGACCGGCGTGGCCTGCCACGCGACGTCCATCTCGGCGTCGGAAACGCGCAGGCTGTCTACCTCTACTCCCTCAATGCGCCGGTTATACTCAAACAGCGCGGCGTCGCCGTGCTCGCGGACATCCTTTAGAATGATTTCGACGGCCTGATCGGGTGTCAGGGGCGCGCCAAAGATTTTTTCGATGCCGGCTTGCAGTGCGGGTGTGATTTCGACCACGTCCCATGGTTTGCGGCGAAGGATGGTCTGCCGGGCGGTTGGAACGTCATAAATCTCAACGATACTTTCCACTTTTATACATCCTTTCTTTGATAATAATTGTCATGCGTTTTGATGCACCACCAAACATGAAAAGGTCTCTCGTAGGGGCGCAGCAGGCAACACGCAGTGTTGCCTGCTGCGCCCCTACCGGAAACCTATTTTCAGATCAGGGACTTAAGGCGGCGGTGCGTAGCATTGCATGCACTCCTTTGAGCAGTGAGAACTCCTTGACGGACATTCTCGATCAAACAAAAAGGCTGGTTTCGGTGTGAAACCAGCCCGGGTGAGACGCGCAAAACAAGGCAAGAGCCAAATCGATCAGGCTCGCCTCACCCGCAAGGAATGATGGTGCACACCGGTCTGATGGCCGGCGCAGCGCAAATGGATATGCTTTGGAGTGTCCAATGACGTTTGCATGTCGATCTCCTTGCGAGATAGTGCGGATAATAACACGGGATGCTCAAAAAGTCAATTTCCGATCAAGATGCCAGAACGCCAAGAGTTTTAAACAGTCATCAATATTCTCTTTTAGCCACAAAACCTCCGACTTTTTTGCCTTGAGGTTTTTCAGCGCATTCTTGGGTTTAGGGGATATCAGACAGATTGTGGTATAATAAGCACAATTGTACGGGGCATAGGAGCAAAACAATGTCGTCAGACGCAAGCGAGCAACTGGGCGCCGGCATCAGAGCCGCCAAAGCAGGGCAGCGCGAGCAAGCCAAGGCGATCTTGATGCGTGTAGTCGAGCAGGATCAAGGGAGCGCCCAGGCCTGGTTGTGGTTGAGCGGCGTGGTCGACGATCTCCAAGATCGCCAGGTGTGCCTGGAAAATGTGCTCGATCTCGATCCGGCCAATGCCGCCGCGCGCCAGGGATTAGCAGCGGTGCGCGCTCAACGGGCCAAACTGCTTTTTCAGCAGGGCGTCGCCTCGGCCAAGTCAGGCCAGCGCGCACAAGCCCGTGAGGCGCTGGCGCTGGCCGTCGAGCTGGACGAAAAAAATGTCTCGGCCTGGCTGTGGCTGAGCGGCGTGGTCAACGATCTCCAAGACCGTGAGGTGTGCCTGCAGAACGTGCTCGACCTGGATCCGGGCCACGCGGCAGCGCGCAAAGGCCTGGAACAGATTCAGGCTCAACTGGCGCGGCTTGAATCCAGCTCCCTTCAAGAGCCCTTACCTGTGGCGGCGACGCCCCAAGCCCCGCCACGTTCGATTCTGACTGAACTGGACGATCCGTTGTTGTGTCCCTATTGTGCGATGCCAACCGAAGCCAAAGATCGACGATGTACGATGTGTGGCGGCAATCTGTGGATTGAGGCAGGTCGCGAGGGTAAACAGCGTTCCGTCTGGCTGTGGATCGTGATCGTCTTTCAAGCATTAGGCGCAACGGGAGTCGGCTTGAATGTGCTCATGGCTTTGATCAATGCCGTGGGCGCGCCGGATGATACGGGCGCGATCTGGCTGTTTATGACCCTGGTCTATGGAGTGATGTTTGTTGTTTGCGCCGGATTGGCTGTTGGCCTTTACTTGCGCTGGCGGTGGGTCTATTATGTGTATCTGGTAACGAGCATCCTGAACCTTGGCTTTGCCGTGTTGACGTTTGTGCTGGGGCTTTTTGCCGCGTCTCTTTTGCCATCGCTGTTGGAATCGCTGGCCGACGAGCAAATGGTCGATTTCTTGGTGCGTTTTTATTTGATCGTCGCGATCGTTTACATTTTTGTGACGCTGCTCTGGTTTTTGTTAATTCTGGCGATCAAGGCCGATTTTGAGGGCGAAAAACTGCGCCTCTTGCTGGATGTCAATCCACTGACCAAAACCTCCAGCGCGCTTTTATTGCGGGGGCGCCAGTTCATCAAACAGAAAATGTGGGCTCTGGCTGCGCTGCACCTGGCCCGTGCAGTCTCAATGATCACGGAGCAGGCGGACGGGCGCGCGGCGTTGGCATTCGCCTGCGTCAAACTCAGGCGATACGACCTGGCCGAACATGTGCTTGTCGAAGCACAACGCATCAGCCCACACGATGCCGAACTCAAAGAGATCCAAGATTTGCTCAACGGCTTGCGGCGAGAAGCCTCGTCGCAAGACCGAGGATGAAGAATGGGGGTAATTGATGAGCGAACGACGCATTCTAATTGCCGATGACGATCCGGATGTGCGGAGTATCTTTGGCGACTATTTGACCCACGCCGGTTATAGCGTTCAGACCGCCGCCGACGGTGACCGGGCGTTGGAACTGGCTGCGCAGTCGCCGCCGGATATGGCCTTGCTCGATGTGATGATGCCGGGGCCATCGGGGATGACTCTGGCGACGCGGCTGATGGAGCTGTATCCCAACGTGATCGTGCTCATCGTGACCGCCTACAGTTCGATCAACCTGGCCATCGAGGTGATTCAAAAGGGCGCACACGGCTATCTGGTCAAGCCGGTGCGTCCCAAGCAGTTGCTGGATCGGGTGGAAGAGGCATGGAACACGTCCCAACGAGGAGAATCCTATGCGGCTGCTGATCCATCCTGATTTGCCTCAACTTGAACGCGTGCTGGCTCGAGACCCTTACTACAATCTGTTTATGATCGGCAACCTGGCGCAGATGGGGATCGATCACCCGGATTTGTTTTATTGGGGTCAGTTTGACGGCGACGATCTGATCGGCGTGGTAATGCGTTACCGAAACAACTGGCTGTTTTATGATGCCGGAGGCGCTGATCTAAACGCTATTGCTCAGTTGATCGACGCCTATCCAGACGATGTGAACATCAACGGGCGAAGTATGCTGGTAAATGCGATCATCGAGCGATTGACGATGTTTGAGGTCAAGGCCGATCACCAGTCATATTACTGCGCGCTGCCCGGAGACGCGTCACTGCCTGTGCCGGCCCATTTTACCCGCCGGGCAACCGGGCAAGATATATCCGTGCTGGTCGTTCTGTACGCCCAGGCCGGTCATATGAGCCGTGACGCCGCTTCGATCCGTGGCTGCCTGAGTCGTAACCGCATCTGGGTCACCCTGGTCGACGACCAAATCGTCTCTGCCGCACTGACTAACGTCGAGGCAGCGAGCATGGCTATGGTCGGCGGCGTGTTTACGCCCGAGTCACTGCGCAATCGAGGCTACGCCAGTGCGGCGATGGCGGCGCTTTGTGCCGACTTGGTCGCGGATGGCTTGCAGCCCTGCCTGTTCTATGACAACCCGGCGGCGGGCAAAATCTATCGCCGGTTGGGGTTTGAGGATATCGGCCCGTGGCGATATGTGCAGATGCGGAGAAGAACAAAACGTGAGGCATGATTCGTCAAAATTATCGAGTCTGAGATATTGCTTTTTGATTTTTCTATAGTATAATGTCTCTAGTAGACATAACTGAGACTTTACAATAAATAAGATTTATAGTATAATCTTAGTAGTAAACATAAAGTTTGGATTTTCCCAAGTCGCTTTATGGCACACTGTAGACAACGTGAACCAGTTTGTGTTATGCTCACATCCTCAAGGAGGCATATGATGAACAAGAAAAGCCTTCGGACCAGCTTTGCATTGATCGGCGTGTTACTGATCGTCACTGTGGCTTTCGCAGCCTGCACACGATCGGCAGGTGGTCCCGTTCCAACGCCAGAATCCAAAGTGGATCAGGGTTCACAAGCTGCGGGAACAGCGACCCCTGGTGTGACCGTGGTCGCTGCCGATGCGACGGCAACACCTCAAGAGGGTGTCACGCCCGCACCGCTCCCAACAATGACGCCTACCTCTGAGAGCGGTGGCGAATTGCCGACGCCTACGCCAACCACCGAAAGTGGCGGTGATGCAGCGCCAACACCTACGCCTCCTGCCGAGCCGACCGCACCCCCGGTTCCCGGTGACGACGCCGATTTTGAATATACGGTTGGGGCGGGAGATACCTTGTGGGGTCTGGCGATTCGCTTTGGGACGACAGTGGAAGCAATCAAGAGCAAAAACGGTCTGACTTCCGACGTCATCTATAAAGGCCAAAAGCTGATTCTGCCGGGTACAGGTGATGGAGGGGGAGAGACGATCACGCACGTCGTACAGCCAGGTGAAAATCTGTTTCGCATCGCTCTCAAATACAACACCACCGTCGAGGCGGTTGCGGCAGCCAACAATATCGTCAACCCCAGTTTTGTGTACGCCGGGCAAAATCTGGTCATCGTCCAGGGCAGCGGCACCACGCCAGTCTCTGGCGTTCGCTATCACGTGGTCCAGCGGGGAGAAAGTTTGTGGAGTATCGCTCTCAAATACAATACTACTGCATGGGCCATCGCTAACTATAACGGCATTTCAAATATCAACTTTATCATTGCCGGGCGCACCTTGCGTATTCCCTGAACGTCTTTTGTTTGATCCAAAATCTGAGCGTCCCCGGTTTGATTCCAGACCGGGGATGTTTTTTGTGTTTTTACACGACTGTCTTTGGTGGTATAATATAAATACCCAACCCAAATCGAACCGTTCTGTGTCACCTAATAAGCTGTGATTAAGCAGGAGGAAAACATGTTTATGTCTGGTCGTGTGTCAAACAACGGACTTGAACCTCCCAAGGTCTTGACCTCCATCAGCGACAAGCTCGAATCGTTTACCGGCGAAGAAAAGACGCTGGCCGAATACATCATCCTCAACTATGCAGCGGTGCCCAAACAGTCGCTCGTGCAATTGGCCGAAGAAGCACATGTCAGTCCGGGCACAGTACGCACACTGTGTAAGGACATCGGTCTGGACGGATATCACAACCTGCACGAAGCGCTTGCCCAGGTCGATTCGGTGGCCGCGACGGTTTATTTTGAGGGCATTGATACGATGGATCTGGAACACCTGGTCAAAAGCGTGTTCGAGAACATTGCCGGAGTGCTTGAACAGACGCTTCACTCACTCGATCTTGCCGCGCTTCAACAGGCCGTCGACGCAATCTCCCAAGCCAAACAGATTGCCATTTTCGGCGTAGGCACCTCGGCCAGTGTCGCCGCTGAGTTTGCCTATCGACTGGAGATCATCGGCCTCAACTGCAACCAGTACGAAGATCAGCACCGTCAGTTAATGTCGCTAACCCTGCTTGAACCAGGCGATGTGGTGATCGGGGTTTCGCATTCGGGACGCACCAAGAGTGTAGTTAATGCGCTGCGAGTAGCCAAAGAACGGGGTATCACCACGATCTGTATCACCGACTTTCCGCATGCATCGGTGACTGAATTTGCTGATATCCAGCTTGGCGCGGTTCACGCCGAGCGAAACCTGGGCATCGAAATGGTCGCCACACGCGCCGCGCACCTCGCCCTGATCGATGCCATTGCCACCGCAGTTGCGTTGAAAAACAAAGAGCGCACAGCCAACAGCCTGGCTTTGAACGAACGTTTGCTGGTCAACTTGCGATATTAGAACAATGAGTACACTCAATCCCGACATTCCCTCCCGAGAACTGACCGCCGCGCTGAACGACGCCGTCACCTTGCTCGACTTGTACGACCAGCGTGTGCTTACCCCTGAGGTGTTGCTGTTGACCTTTTTGCGCGCTCCAACGTGTGCGGCGGCCAAGATACTGGCTCATCTGGCCGGAACGCGCAGTTTCGACCTCAACATGCTCGAACGTCAAGTCGAATCACAAGCGCGGATGCGTCGCGGTCTTGATGCCGACTTTGGTTTTACAGACGCCAACAACCGCGCTGTTCCGCTGTCATCAGAAATGCTTGTTGTGCTGGACGAGGGCAAAACGATCGCCGAAGCGATGGGCGAGGTCTGGGTCGGCACAGAGCACGCGCTGGCCGCGATGAGCCAAGCTGGCGTATCGACGGCAGGGCTGCTCCAGCGGCACGGCATTACACCAACGGCACTGACCAAGCTGTTGGCCGATCAGACCCTGGTGCGCAGCAGCGCGGGCGTCGATTGGGTGGCGCAGGCCCGCGGCGGCGACATAGAACCAGTCTATTTTCGGGAATCGCTGCTTCACGAACTGATCAGCCTGCTTTCGTTGTCCGGCGAGCGGCACACCGTTCTGGTTGGACAGCCGGGCGTGGGCAAACGCTCGCTCGTCTACAGCCTGGCCCTGCTCATCGCTGAAGGGCGTGGTCCAGTCGGCATCAACTCGGTGATCGGTGTCCCCGAGCAGGCGCTCTATGATAATGCGGAGGCCGCGATCCGCGCCGGGCTGCGCAAAGCGCAGGGTGGCATCCTCTTTGTGCCCGACATCCACCGTTTTTTCGGCGGCGCGATCTATGCCGAACTGCCCAAAGGCGTGCCGGCGCTGCAAAAAGCCTTTCTGAGCGCCGACGTCACACTGATCGGCACCACCACGCCTGAGGGCTACGACACACGCCTGAGCAAAGCCACGGCCGTCACTGCACACAGCCGCGTTTTGCGCGTGCCCCCCACCCAGGAGGCCGAAACCGTCCAGATATTGCAGACTCTGCGGCCTTCTCTGGAAAACGAGTACGCCATCGAGATCGACGCCGGCAGTCTGCCCGTTGCTGCGTCGCTGGTCCGGCGCTACCTGACCACCGAACCGCTGCCCGGTGGCGCGGTTCACCTGCTGCACCGCGCCTGTGCCCTGGTGCGGATGAGCACCCAAAAGAACCTCGGCTTTGGCCCTCAAACCTCCGGCGACACCATCCTCGATCAGGACGACATCACCCTCGCCGCCAGCCTGATGACCGGCATTCCCGTCACCCGCCTCGGCGCCGATGAACGCAGCCGTTACGCGCATATGGTCGAACACCTGCAAAAGCGGATCATCGGCCAGGATGAGGCGATTCTGGCGTTGAGCCGAGCAGTAAAGACGGCGCGCGTTGGCCTCAAAGATCCCAAGCGACCTATCGGCAGTTTTTTGTTCATGGGGCCGACCGGGGTGGGCAAGAGCGAG
The DNA here is from genome assembly GCA_016931365.1 of Anaerolineae bacterium. The sequence continues at coordinate 3,679 of JAFGEY010000387.1, read as the reverse complement.
CTGGCCAAAGTGCTGGCCGAATTTATGTTTGGCAGCGAAGATCGGCTGATCGCCATCGATATGAGCGAGTATATGGACGAAAGCGCCGTCAATCGATTGATCGGCGCACCGCCGGGCTATGTGGGCTATGAAGGCGGCGGGCAGCTCACCGATCGCCTGCTGGCTTCTCCCTATACCGTCGTCCTGTTTGACGAAGTCGAAAAGGCGCACCCGCGTATCCTCGACCTGCTGCTGCAGGTGCTCGACGAGGGCCGTCTCACCGACGGCAAAGGCCGGCAATGCTCGTTCGGCGAAGCGGTGATCTTGCTCACCAGCAACCTCGGCGCGCGATATCTGGGCGACCCGCAGCTCGGCGAGGTGGCCCGCGATCAGGCAATGGATGCGGTCAGGGCGCATTTCCGACCCGAGTTTCTCAACCGGCTGGACGAGATCATTTTCTTCAACCAGCTGACCGATCAAGACCTCCTACGCATCCTGGATTTGTTATTGAGCAGGGAAAAGGTGTTGGCCTCGAATCGCGGACTAGAGCTAGCATTTACACCGGTGGCTCAAACGTGGCTGCTTGCACAAAACGACCACCCCGAATGGGGCGCGCGCCCTTTGCGACGCATTATTCAGCGTCATGTCCGCGAACCGCTGGCCAACCTGCTGTTGACTCAAGACCCTTCTCCGGGCACCACTGTACATATTGATGTTCAAAACCACGCCCTTAGCTTTTCCTTCGATAGAATTCCGCCCGTTTGAGCATCCATCGACTTCTAACCAAAGTTTAACTTGCATCTTACTGATCCATAACTTATCTGTGAGACAATGGGTTCATGCTGGCGATATAATCCCGTTTCTTTGTGCCAGCTTTCCCATTTTCTTGCTGGAATGTCAAGTGGAATCTCCGTTTGTTGACTTGATAATCTGCCCAAGCCTGATCCCCGGATGCCTTTATTGGTATATCCTGGGTTCTGATGGCGTGCCTCTGGTCTACGGCAACGTAAACTGTGATATGGAAACGATCCGCGATCATGCCTACATTATACTGGTCAAAGAAGCTGTGGCAGATGAATTGGGCGTGGACATCGAGGAGATCAAAACCGTCGGCAATGATTTGCCGACAGCGTCGTTGAACAACCAACTGCTGTCTTTTGCCAGTTGTATCTAGATCGCCATACGCGGTTGAGCGAATAGCCATCAGACATCACAAAGCGCACTCCGCTGGTTTGAACCGGCGGAGTGCGCTTTGTAATGAGCCGTGCAGGACTCGAACCTGCGACTCCCTGCTTAAAAGGCAGGTGCTCTGCCAACTGAGCTAACGGCCCGCAAATCAGAGTATACCACAGATCGCATGGCCTGTCAAGAATTAATTCCAGGCTCAAGGGAAATTTTTAAGAATTAATTGCACAACTATACTGCTGAAATTAATCTTATCTACCCTATATAAGATGGAGGACTTGACCTCGCCTCTCAGCCAGCTCCAAACAACTCAACTGCCTTTTCGGCCACGCGCCGACCAAAGATGCGCGCTCGTTCCTGCTGCGCCTCGTTGCCAACGCGGATCGTCACCGCGCCATAATGCGTGAAAGGCTGCCCCCTCGACGCGCCCGCCGAATAGACGATCATCCCCTTGACCAGCAAGTGACCGATCAAGGCCAGTTCGGCGAAATCGGCCCCGCCCCCGACATAGTTCTCAGTAGCAAACACCGCGCCCAGCTTGTCAGCCAGGCGCACGCACCCGGTATCCAGCCACTGCTTCATCTGCCAGGAAAAGGTCCCGGCATAGGTCGGCGTGCCGATGATCACCGCTTGGGCCTCCTTGACGAACGACTGATCGCTCTCGGCGATGCTCATCACCCGCACCTCGACCGATGAGTCGATCCGCGCGCCTTCGGCGACAATCTGCGCTACCTGCGCAGTGTTTCCACTCTCTGAATGGTAAACGACGGCAATTTTCACCCAACTCCTCCTTTACTCGCTTTGGCAAAACTATGACGCTATTTCAGACTCTTTTTTCCGCTCCAGCCTTCGACGGCAATTTTCAGAATGGTCACCGATTCGAGCGACTTGGCCGTCACCAGCCGTTGCTCGACCGGCTCGGGGTCCGGTTCCAGCGCGTCGATCATCAGGTGCAGCGCCGCGCGCTTTTCATCGATGTCGTCCACAAAGGAAACCCGCCCTTGGAAATGCACCGAGCGGAAAAAGTGATCGCACTTGCCGTCCTGATAATGCAAATCCTCGATCACCTGCCCCCACACGGTTGGATTGGCCCGCAGAATGTCGATCTTTTTGCCTTCGCCCGCGCAGTGGATGTAAAAGCAGCGCGCCTCGGGGTCAAACCCGTAATTCAGGCTGACCAGATAGGGTTCGTCGTCGCGGCACATAGCCAGGGTCATGTATTTTTGCCCCTGGATGATGGCGATCAGTTCGTCTTGATCTTCAATTGTTTTTTCCTGCCGGCGCAGATGATAGGTGTTCATAGTGTGCCTTTCCATAGGAATGGTTCATAGTAATGGCATACCTTCCCGAAAGCTGGCAACGGCAACGGTTTTTGTGTTGCCTGAGTTGCTGGAGCTTCCGAGAAGGTATAGGGTTATTCCAGTTCAATCTCGACCGCGACCACCGAGGCGGGCGGCAGGGCAATGACGAACGATGAATCGGAAGCATTGACCGGCCATCCTTGCGGGCAAACTACTTGCGGCTGCACAAAGGTGTTGTGCGCGTGGATATCGCCGGTCAAGACGCGGGCGATGCCGCTGTCGGCCGATGCGCCGTCGAGCAGGCTGACCGTCACCTCAATCTCGTCCTGGGCGTGGCTGTTGGTCAGGGTCAAGAACAGCGTCTTGTCCTTGATCGATGCACTGCCCGCCACCGCCGACAGGGTGCCCTTTTCGAAGTTGATCTCGTCGCTTTCCACCAGCGTGCGCACCGCCAGGCCGTCCTGGTGCGGCGCGTACATCTCATAGACGTGCCCGGTCGGCGTGACCAGCATCCCTTCGCCCTCGGTGAGGATCATCGCCTGCAAGACGTTGACCATCTGCGCGATGTTGGACATGGTCACCTTGTCGGCGTGACGGTTGAAAATGTCCAGCGTCGTCGCCGCCACCAGCGCATCGCGCAGCGAGCTTTGCTGGTAGAGAAAGCGCGGGTTGGTGCCCGCCTCGACCGGATGCCAGGTGCCCCACTCGTCCACGATCAGGTCGATCTTGCGCTGCGGGTCGTAGGCGTCCATCGCCGCGCGCTGCTGAACCACCAACGGCTCCATTTTCAGGCCCTTGGCGATCAACTCATACCACTGATCCACGGTGTATTCGGTGGCCGTGCCGGCCGTGCCGCAGTAATAGTGCGCGGCAAAGGCGTGGATGTTGCGAAAGTCCCAATAGTCCTTGCGCAATTTGCGGAAAAAGCGCGTCGTCCACTCGACGTCGTTGCCGGACGGCCCACAGGCGATCACGTAGAGCGGATGGCCGAAACTGCGCACAAACGTCGCATAACGACGAAATTCGGTGCAATAATCTTCGGGTGAAAAGCTGCCGCCGCAGCCCCAGTTTTCGTTACCGATGCTCCAGTAGGTGATGTTCAGCGGATCGACGCCGTTGCCGGCACGGCGACCGTCGGCGGCGCGCTGGGCTGACAGGGTGCTGTCGCCAGGGAAATTGCAGTACTCGACCCACTCGCGCAGCTCGCGCACCGT
>JAFGEY010000386.1 GCA_016931365.1 Anaerolineae bacterium | reverse complement strand
GGCGGAACGCGACGCCAAACTCAAAGTCTCGGTGCTCTGTCCATCCCACGTCAGGACGCGCATCTATGACGCAGAGCGCAACCAGCCGCCTGTTTACCACAATGGGGATGCCGCCGGGCCGATGCCTCAACAAGCGCTGGAGGCCATCTGGTCCGAGGTCGCCAAACGCTACAAGGATTATGGAGGAATGCTGTCTCCCGAGCACATTGCCGACTGTACGTTCGACGCGATCCGCGACGAGCGGCTCTACATTCTCACCCACCCGGAACTGAACCCACTGTTACTGGAGCGCACTGAAGCGATGATCAATGAGCGCAACCCGCTGCTGTTTTCGGTATGAACAAGAGGAGGAAACGAGATGAAAAAGCTTTGTACAGAGATAGAGATTCAGGCGTCGCCTGAGTAGTCCAACTTGATCACACTACTCGCCACCTCCATCCGTGACAAGCGTCGATCTCTTGTCCCATATCCATCATCCTGTGCTTTGTGCCTGCCTGTTCAGGTACCGGGCGCGTTACCTTTGTTTAACCGTTTCTGGACTGCTTCGCTTTCCAGCTCCTTGATCGCATCAGAAGCGATCCAGCGCGCGGCCGGCGAGTCCATTTGCCGGATCTCTTTTGCCGTCTCGATGGCGGCCTGGTTCAGCCTCAAGCTGCGCTTGCCGACGTTTCGCAACGCCCAGTTGACCGCCTTTTTCACCATGTTGCGCTCGTCGGTGGCCTCGCGCTGGATGACCGGCAGCAAGGCCACAAACTGCTCGTCCGACGCCTTTTTGTCGTGCCAGGCCAGGCAGGCGAGCAGGGCAAAAGCGGCCCTTTTGACGAACTCTTTTTCTTGCCCTGCCCAGTCGAGAATCTTTTGCCAGGCCAGGGGCGTCTTTTCAAAAAGATTCATACATACCTGATCGCAGACATCCCAAGAGTTGAAATCCTTGACCCAGTCATCCATCTGCGCTTCGGTCAGCTCTTTGGGGTCATCGATCATGGCGGCGACGATTCGCGCTTCAGGCATTTCTATCTGCCACAGTGCAAGCGCAAGTGAGTGGTCTTTGCCCACCTCTTTGGCCAGCTTGCGCATGTCGGGAACCGATACGCCCAGACGGCCCTCGGCGGTCATCCCGTAGCGGGCCATCCCGGCGATCTGGTCGGGCCGCGTGTTCGCTTTCAGCCTGGCGAGGATATCTTTTACAGAAGCCATATTTTGCCTCCCGTTTGACTGTCTGGCGATCTCTATACGCCCGCTATGCGGCGGCTGATCTCGTCCCTTTGTCCATAAATCCAGTAAAACGCCGCCAGGTTCTTGCGGGCCAGATCGTCTTTTTGATGTCCAAAGAACCAATCCACGAAAAGTACCTGGGTGGCGAGCATGACGAACCAGAGCGCGTCTTTCTCTCGCCTGGACAGGCTGTTTTCCTGCTGGTACCCGGCGATCACACAATGAAAGCTGTCCAGCCAACCTTGGTGAGCGTGGTTGTTGAAAAACTGCGCCTTGGCCATGTCAGCGAGCAGATAGCCGATGTCGTAGACGCGCGGCCCTGTGGGAAGGTGATCGAGGTCGACAAAGCCCGATACGTCGCCGTGATAGAGCAAATAGTTCCCGCCGTGGCAGTCGCCGTGAATGTACTGCATCGGCAGATTCTCCAGTGCTTTCATCATCTCGTCCTGGAGCGCGGCAACGATCTGTTGAAACGTTTCGGCGTCTTGCCCGGTCAGGACACGCCGGATGCGGGGAATGGCCTCCTCGAAAACAGCGCGCGGCAGGTTCATCGTCCAGGAGTCAATGTGCCCCGGATAGACGGCCAGAGCCTTGTGCAGCCTGGCCACCGCCGCGCCAATATGGGCATAGACATGTTTGATGTCTGTGGGCGGAATGTCATGATCGACCGGCAGCAGAGGATAGAGGAGATAAATCCGCCCCTGGTCTTCCACGCCAGGCTGTCCGTCGTCGGACAGGATGGGCACCGCCACGGGCACGCCGGACGCCTGCAAATGTCGAAGCAGGTCGTACTCGGTCTCGATCCGTTTGACCGCCGGCCCTCCGGCGACGTTCTTGAGGATGAACCGCTCGCCGCGCTCCGTGGTTACTGCCCAGACGGTTGCCTCGCCGCCGGCCCAGTTTTGATGCGCGGCTTCCAGCCCGGCGGCCGGGCCAATGCGCTGTGCCCAGAAACGCAGCGCGTCTCGTGCGCGTTGAATTTCGGCCATTTCAACACCCCCTGTGTGGCAAGCAGCCCCGATTCGCTGTGAGTTGCTTATATTCCGGCTTCTTGTAGAGGCAGCTCATAGTCAATCATCCCCAGCGCCACACGCGGGTCGCGCAAGCCGCGCGCGGTCTCCCGAAAACCGCATGCCACGTACATCCGCTGCGCCGGAACAAAGAAGGGATGGTCTCCGGTGGTGACGCGCGCCTGTTGGAAACCATGCTTCCGCAGAATATCCAGCACGCGGCGGATCTGGGCGACGCCATATCCGTTTCCCCGGAAGACGGGCAGGATGCAGTTGTGGCCGACCACGCCGCAGGCCGGAAACTGCCTGGGATCCCACGAGGCAAAGCCGATCGGCTCGCCGTCCAGGCAGGTAACAAAGCCGCATACCCCCACCGTATCCGGAAGCTGAAAGATATCTCGGTCATACGCCGCCCAATCTCCGGGCCAGGCTTGCGCGGCCTGGGGATCGAGCGCCAGATACGCCGCATAGCTCTGCGACAGCAGCGAGACGACGATGCCCGGTTCGTGCTGCGCAAAGGGCGTGAACGTGAGTGATGGCTCCGGGTTTCGCTCACTGGACACCAGCGTGACCAACTGCTCCGGCTTGTCGAGTTGAGGAAAATGCCCGGCATTTCGCTGCCCCTTGGGGGATGTCTCCCATTCCGGCCACTGTGACAGGAACCAGGTGGCCCAATAAGGCGTCAGCCCCGCCGCTGCGGCGCCAAACAGCTCATCGCTGCCGCCGTCCCCGACAAAGAGCGTGTTTTCAGGCGTGACACCAAGCTGTGCGCAAGCCAACTCATAGATGCGCCGGTCTGGCTTGACCAATCCGACCTGGAAGGAAAAGAGTACCGTGTCAAAGAAGGGGCGCAGCGGGCTTTCTTCCCAGGCTGCAACCTCTTCGGACGAAACATTGCTGATCAGGCCCAGCCTGACCCCGGCCTGGTGAAGGTATTGGAGCATACGCTGAATGTCCTCCTTGACCTGGAGCAGCACCGGGCGATGCTCGGCGATGCGCCTTTGATGCAACTGACGGACGAGGGCGTCGTCAAACGTACAGCCGAGCATCCTGCCGATCTCGTGCAAGGCACTGGAAAAGTCGGAAATTTCGCCGCACATCCGCCGCACAAACGTGGTCTTCCAGGCGGCGGCAAAGGCTTGACGGTCGACGCCCAGGCGCTCACCGAGCGAAACGCCCGGTTTCCAATCTGGATCGAACTCGGTGATCAGTGTTTCATAGAGATCAAAGAAAACAGCCTTCATTGCTTGTTACACCTTTAGCTATCGGCATTCTCCAAGGGGCAGCCTTTGAGCGGCGACATCATGCTGCCGGCCGTCCGCTCAGTCAGTGGAACCATCAAAGAACGCCAGCGTATACAGGCCTCCCGGTCAAAGATAAAGCGGCCTAGCGCCCGCGCGTGGGCATGGATTGCATCCGCAGGATGCGATCCATCCTGCGGATGTAGTTTATCCGCCACGTCCTGGTTCACCGGATGGAACAGCAAGAGCTTGACCATCGGCTCTGGGCCATCCTCGGCATCCCACACGCCGACCACCCGCCCCGCGACCAGAATCACCGACGTGCCGTTGCCGGAGCGGTCAAAGATCAGGTCACGGTGTTGCTCATCCAGGTATCGGAGACGATCCTTGTAGCCCATGATGTAAGGGTCCTGCACCGGCAGCAGGTTGACGATTGGGTGCTCGGGCGCAGTGACGCCATAGCACTTCCGTTCCCACGTTGCAGATGTCCCCGTTGTGGAACGGTATCTCGAACGAAAAAGCCCAAGATTTCCTTCGGGCTTTTCGTTTGTGGTGTGTCTATGTCGCCTTGGGCAGGGCATTCACCGGTACAAAGGTAGCGCCCTGCGCAGATACTGCCCGGTATGGCTCGTCTCTACTCGCGCGACCGCATCGGGCGTCCCTTGTGCGACGATCTCGCCGCCCGCATCGCCGCCCTCTGGCCCCAGATCAATCACCCAATCGCTGGCGCGTATCACGTCCTGGTTGTGCTCGATGACGACGACCGTGTTCCCCACGTCCACCAGCCCGTACAGCACCTTGAGCAGGTTGGCGACATCGGCAATGTGCAGACCCGTCGTCGGCTCGTCGAGCAGGTAGAGCGTGCGCCCGGTGGCCTTGCGGCTCAATTCCTTCGCCAGTTTGACGCGCTGCGCTTCCCCGCCGCTCAACGTGGTCGCCGGCTGACCAAGCTTGAGATAGCCCATCCCCACGTCGCTCATCAGCGCCAGCCGGTTGTAGGCCGCCGGTACGTCCACAAACAACGCGGCAGCCTCTGCGATGGACATATCCAGCACGTCGCTGATGTTATGGTCGCGATACTTGACGTCCATCACGTTCCGCTTGAAGCGTTTGCCGTGGCATGCCGGACAGCGCACTTGGACGTCGGGCAGAAAGTGCATGTTGACCATAAGCGTCCCGGCGCCCTGGCAGCGTTCGCAGCGCCCGCCTGGCGTGTTGAATGAAAAGTGCCCGGCCGTCAATCCTCGCGCCTGCGCATCTGGCGTGCCGGCAAAAGCCTGGCGGATAGGGGTGAATGTGTCGGTATACGTCGCCGCATTGGAGCGCGGCGTGTGCCCGATGGCGCTCTGATCCAGCGTGATGACCTTGTCCAGGTGTTCCCATCCGGTGATGGCGAGGTGTTCGCCGGGTGGGTCGCCCGCGCCGTAGAAACGCTGTCGCGCTACCCGGTCAAGGATGTCGAGCATCAGCGATGATTTGCCGGAGCCGGAGACGCCGGTCACGGCGATGAGCAGGCCGAGCGGCAACACTGCCGTGACGTTCTTGAGGTTGTGCTCGCGCGCGCCGTGGATGACGAGTTGTTTGCCGTTTCTCCGCCGCGGCGTCGGCGTCGAGATGGCCGCCCGCCCAGAGAGATAGCGCCCGGTTGCCGAATCTGCCGCCGCCACCTCGTCTGGCGGCCCGGCGGCGACGATTTCTCCACCTAATGCCCCCGCGCCCGGTCCCATGTCAATCACGTGATCGGCAGCGCGCACCAGGTCCAGATCGTGCTCGATGACGAGGACGGTGTTGCCCAGGTCGCGTAGTTGGCGCAGTACCTTGATGAGCCGTTGGGTATCGCGCGGGTGTAGGCCGATGGTCGGCTCGTCGAGGACGTAGAGCACGCCCGTCAGCCCGGAGCCGAGCAGCGACGCCAGCCGCAGCCGCTGCGCTTCACCAGCGGAGAGCGTCGGTGAAGCGCGCAGCAGCGTGAGGTACCCCGCACCCACGTCCACCAGACGGCGCACGCGCTCGTGCAGGTCGTCGAGGATGGGGGCAATGACGGGTTGCGCTTCGGTCGCCACGACGGCGGGCAAGCCCTCCAGCCATGTTGCCAATTCGGTGAGCGGTATCTGCGAAAGATCAATGATAGTTTGCCCATTCACGGTCACAGTGCGGCTTTCGGGGCGCAACCGGTCGCCCGCGCAGTCCGGGCAGGTCTGCGTGATCAGCAGGTGCTCCAGGTCATCGCGGGCGTCAGGGTTGCGAGTGTGATCGGCATAGCGGCGCATCAGGTTGGTAACGATGCCCTCAAAGTTGCCCTGTCCCACGGTGGTCGGCGGTTTTGTGTCTGGAAAGTGCCGCCGGAACGGTTCGCCGTAAGTGCCGTACAGCAGCAAATCGCGCTGGGCCGGGCCGAGCGTCTCGATGGGCGCGTGCAGGTCAAAGTCGGAGCCGTAATACTGCCCAGCGCTTTGCAGCACCCGCCCGTAATGCTGTGCCTGGGCCTCGTTCCACATCAACACGCCGCCCCCGGCGACGCTGCGCTGCGGGTCGAGCAGCTGGCTCAGATTCGCCTGGCGCGTCATCCCCAGGCCGGTACACGTGGGGCACGCGCCGGCGGGTTTGTTGAAAGAAAAGTGCGCCATGCCCAATTCTGGCACGGGCGCGCCGCAATGTGGGCAGGGATAGGTCTCGCTCAGGTCCAGCGTGTCGCCCGCGTCCTCCGCGCCGCCGTTGGCCTCATTGTCCCACGCCTCAGAGATGGACGGTGCGACGTCGCCGCCGCAGGCCGGGCAGGGACGATGGCCCAGGCGGGCAAAGAGGACGCGCAGATAGGTGTACACTTGGGTCACCGTGCCGACTGTGGAGCGTGGGCTGTGGTTGGTGAGGTGCTGATCCACGCTGATTGAGGGTGACAATCCCGTGACGCTGTCAATGGGCGGCTTGCCCAGATACGTCACCATGCCCAGTGATTCCATATACTGCCGCTGGCCCTCTTTGTGCAAGATGTCGAACGCCAGTGTGGATTTGCCGGAGCCGGAAAGCCCGGTCAGCACCACCAGTTGGTTCTTGGGGATGCTCACCGTGACGTTTTTCAAATTATGCAGCCGCGCGCCCTTGATGGTGATTTGATCGTGCATACATTCCTCCGTTCGTAAGGTCATGAGAGATGAGAAATGAGTAGCGGGTCAGCCCATGGCTCATTTGTCAGTACCTCTCATGATACAACCCTGGTGCGCTATTGGAGGGTTAAAAGAGAGCGCTCCAGATTTCGTTCAAGGACATTCGGTTGATATCGAGGGCTTTGGCGCGACGCAGCCGGCAAATCGGCGATCTGCTGGTCAAGATTGAGGCATCTTGGATTCAACCTCGGCCTTGACCGGTTTGTTGAAATTGATGAACCACGAAAAGGCAAAACTGATCACCATCAGCACTGGGGGAACGATGGTCATCAGAAAGCGGGCGGCGGCATCCGGATGGGGGCCGGGATTTTCACCGCTTTCGAAAAGGTATAGTTTGGAGACCAGAAAATAGGCGGCACTGGTGAACAGGCCGTTCAGGCGGTTCATAAAGCCCATGGCGTTAGAGATGATGCCCTCCCGCCGCAATCCGTGCTTCTGGGTATCCTCGTCCATGATCTTGGCGCCGATCAGATCCATGGTGGTGATGACGCCGGCAAAGCCAAACCCCACAAAGGCCGAAAAGACGATGGCCGTTACCAGGTTAGGGGCGAAATAGAGCGGGACAAATGTGACTGTCAGGACAGCCAGGGCAGCCCGCCAGATGGGGATCAGCGAGACCCTCTTCACCAGCCAGGCCCAGATGGCTACACCGGCGATGGCGATGAGCAGAACAGCGGCGAGCAGAAAGGTGGATTGCCCGCTGGAAAGCCCGAGCGCATATTCGACATAAAAGGGCACGGAGGCCATCACGAGTGACATAGCGGCGCTGTAAAAGGCATTGGCCAGGCCGGCGATCCAGAATTTTCTATTGGTTAACAGATCCTTGAGCGCTTTGACAAAGCCGGGTTTCGCCTCCTCGGGTTCGGGGTCTTTTTCTCGGGAGGTAAAGGTCATGTACAGGATGACCACGCCGCCGAGGATACCGTACAGGATGGAGGTCAGGCCGTAGCCGAGAGCTTTGGTTACTATGGGCGTCAGGGCAATGCTGATGATCATAGCCACCAACTGGAAAGCCTGGCGCAGGGCATTGGTCTTGGCCCGGCTGGCGTCGTCGCGGAACAACTCGGGGAATAATGCCCCATAGTTGGCGTTGATGACCGAATCGAGCGTGCCGGTGAGGATGTAAAAGAGCATGCCGTAGGCAAAGATGGCATTGCCCGACAGGAAAGCCGGTATATTGTAAAAGGCGATAAAACACAGGATCAGGAGCGGGGTGCCGATGGCCAGCCAGGGACGGCGGCGACCCCAGCGAGAGCGCGTCCGGTCGGAGAGAAAGCCGTAGACAGGGTTGTCGAGGGCATCGATGAAGGTGTAGATCAGCAACATGGCCGCCCATTGTTCGGTGGTCACCCCCAGGCCGAGCACGTAGAAGGTGAAGGCAAAAGTCTTGAGCATGTTGATTGGGATGGATGTGCCAAACATGCCAATGGCATAGTTAAAAGATTTTGCACGTGGTTCTGACATGAGAAAGGCCTCCTTGGCTGAATTTGAATTCACAAGTTTTTGGATTGGCTGTCGCTTTCTCTAACTATTATAGTGAGGATTCTAGCATTACCCTGAAACGCTCATTAAAAATGATATAACTGGAATTTGGCAAAAGGGCCGACCTATGGCAAAACATCCGGCATCAT
>JAFGEY010000385.1 GCA_016931365.1 Anaerolineae bacterium | reverse complement strand
CCCGTCGTCACCGAGCGCTATGTGCGCGCTTTTTTGAATACGCCAATGAGCCTGCTCAATTTTATGGCCAAGGATTGATTTTGATGAGGACAAACATCTCTTCCGGTTCGCCGTGGGAACAACCGATCGGCTTTTCGCGCGCTGTGCGGGTAGGCAACATCATCGTTGTGGCGGGCACCGCGCCCATCGCGCCCGACGGCTCTGTCGCTTATCCCGGCGACGTGTACCGGCAGACCCGGCGCTGTATCGAGATCATAGGCCGGGCCATCGAGGAGGCTGGCGGCCGGTTGGAGGACGTGATCCGCACGCGGATCATGCTCAAGGACATTGCGCGCTGGCAAGAGGCGGCGCGAGCGCACGGCGAGATCTTTGGACACATCCGCCCGGCCTGCACTTTTGTCGAGGTCAAGGGGTTTATCGATCCCGAGTGGCTGGTCGAGATGGAAGCGGATTGTGTGATCGCACAATAGCCAGGCGGGATCGGAACCAGAACAAAAAAAGGCGTTGGACTCGAGTCCAGCGCCTTGCTGTTTTTACCAGGTAATCAAGGACGATCAAAAACCCATCAATGCGCTGATGTGGTATTCCGGCTCGTAGCCGATCAGCGCGCGCGCCTTGTCGATGCTGACCAGCGTCTCACGGCCTTGCAGGGGATGCGCGCGGCCTCGCACTTGTGGGAAAAAGAGCTGCACCAGCATCTCCGAGTCGATGCCGGCGCCGTTTTCACTGTCGTTGACAAAGATCGGGTGGCTGCCCTCGTACTGGGCGGTAAGGCCCTTTTCGAGCGCCTGTGCTGAATCGCGCGCGTCGATGCTGGCCCAAAAATTGCTGCGCCCAAAACCGCCAAAGAGCAGGCCCAGGTCGCGATCATCGCGCAGGGCACGCCAGCGCTCGCGCATATCGACATCGGGAAAGAACCCGGCTCGGTCAGGGCGGGTGGCGTCGTATTTGGCAACGGCGCGCTCGATCCTGGCTCGCCGCTCCGCTTCCGGCTGGGCGAGCAGTTCTTCCAGCGCCTGTCGAAAACGAGTGCTAAACTCGATCCAGCGATGGGGACGATCCTCGCGCATCTCGTAGACGCCGGGCAGGCGCAGGTTGATGCTGGAAATGCCCTCGCGCCGCCAGAAATAGTCGCCGATGGCCTCGGTCACTTGCTTGGAGAACGAGTAGGCGTCGGTGGTCCAGACCGGGTGCTGCTCGTCGACGGGAAAGTAGTGGATGTCGAACGGGACAAGGCCGTAATTAAAGCCCAGCGCGTTGATCGAGCTGGCGCAGGAAATCTTTTTGATTCCCTCTTCCGCCGCCGCCTGGTAGACGTTGTAGGTGCCCGAACAGTTGATCCGAAAGACCTCCTGGCTTGGCCCGCCGCCGGGAAAGGCAATCGCTGCCAGGTGGACAATGCCCTCCATGCCCCGCACTTGCTCGCGCAGGGCGGCGTAATCATTGACGTCGCACTGCACGTATTCGGCGCCTTCCAGTAGTTTGGCGTCAAGCTCCTCGATAGGCCGCCGTCCAATGACGCGCAAAGCGTGTCCATTTTGCACCAGCCGGGTGACCGCTGCGCGGCCCACGTTGCCGGTGCCTCCGGTCAATAGAATTTTCATCGCTTCTCACCCCTGAGTCTAGATTTTGCAAACAAAGCGGCTATTCTAGCACCAAACCGGCGAGGGGGCAACTTGAAGCGCCGGTCGAGTCTCGACCGGCGCTTGTCTCAAACAGATGGGTTTTCTACCCATACATCAATTCGATGCCGGTGGCATATTTAGAGTTCTTGGTCACGCTGAACGGCAGAAACCCGGCGATTCGCTGCGCCTGGGTGTCGAATGATTTGGCATATTTGAGTTCGACGATCACGGTGCGGCGATCGACATGGCGGTGCAGAAAGCGATTGCGCGCCCTGGCAAGGCCGTAAAAGGTCAGCTCGGCGTCGACGGTGAGCCGGAAGCGCCCGTCGCGGGTGGCGAAATACCAGCGACGGTAGCGGTTGCACAACACCACGTCGAGCCGCCGCAGGTAGGGTAGGAGGTGAGGGGGAATGCCATCGCCGTGTTGCATAGCGGCATGCAGCGCAGCCTGATAATCTCCAACGCCAAAACCTTTGTCCAGTGTGAAAGAGCCAAAAGAGTAAGCGTGTTTGTCGCCGACCAGCCCGCGCTTGAGCTTGAATTCCAACGTCGGCTGCGCGATCGGCCCAAAGAGGTCGCCATACCAGCGAATGCGCACCTTGAACCGCTCATCCGCCCCGCTGACGTTGTCCTGATAGTTTTGCAGGTCGGCGGTGTCCAGGTAGAGATTATTCACATAGCGCGGCGGGTAGGGTTGGACAAACATCGCCGGATGGCGCTTGATCAAGGCTCTGATCTGATGCGCATCGAGTTGATCGACCAGAAATTTGCGTTCGTAGCGAAATGGGTCGGCTGTCACTGTGTCAACAACTCCTGCCTACCAAATCCCTTTGTTGTCCAAAAACGAAATCTCGACCGTTTCCGACAATGCCTGGAGCGCGGCGCGGGCATCGTTGAGGCTGGCGAGTTTACGGAACTCGACCAAAAAGTCCGTTTCCAGCGTCTCGGCGGTCTCGTCAAAGCGCAGCAGTTTGAGCCTGGCCGTGTGTGCCTTGAGTGCCTGGGTGATCTGATCGAGACCGATCTTGCGCGGGCTGTGGCTGGTGACGGTCAGGTGCAGGTTGACGTCAGCCTGGGTGCGGCGGAACAGCCGGTACAGGCCAATGACAACGATACCTACAGCCAGAGAGAGCAGGGTGATCAGGCGTTGATTGTCGCCCAGGCCAATGCCCAGCCCGATGGCGAAAAAGAGGTAGGCCAGTTCCTCCGGCTCTTTGACCGCGGTGCGAAAGCGCACGATCGACAGCGCGCCGACCAGGCCCAGCGACAGCGCGACCGACGAGCGCACCACCAGGATGATAAAGGCGGTGGTGACGGTCATTAGCATAAAGTTGGCGGCAAAGCGGCGGCGATTGCTCAACGACGAACCCCAGTGGATGTAGACCAGACTGAGGATGTATGCGCAAAGTGCGGCTAAAACCAGGTTGATCGCCAGCGTCGCCAGCTCGAGGTTGCTGGCCTGCCCGGTGAAGAACTCGTCGATCAAGCTTTTGGTACTTACCGGCCCTGGCACAGCGGTGGGTGTAGGTTGAAGCGCGGCCACGGGCTGATCTACAGGCGGTTGTATCTCCCTTTCCGGCACGGGCGGCCCACCGCCGGGCGTGCCCCTGACCTCCAGATCGTCAAATTCGACGGTGGCTTCGCCCATTGCTTGTAGCAGCACCGCGCCGGTTTCGATCGGATCGGGATCGGTGGCGGTCAGAGCCAATTCGTCGTTGATATAGACCTGGTGCTGCCCGCCGACGACGATGACCTTGACTGTAATCCAGGCGTTGGGCTGGACCGCCGATACGTTGGCATCGCCAAGCGACGTCGGCGTGCGGTTTTGTTCCTTGTCCAGGTTCAAATGGCTGTCGTGCAAGATCAGCGCGTATTTGCCCTGGTCACGAAAATAGTAATTGATGGCGATCTCGCCC
Organism: Anaerolineae bacterium; assembly: GCA_016931365.1. The sequence goes on along the minus strand of JAFGEY010000385.1, from coordinate 2,092 downwards.
GCCCCGCTATATCTGAGCCGCACCGTCAGCGTGATCTCGGACCAGTCGCCGAAGCGTAAGGCGAAACTGCCCGGCGTCATTTTCAACACGCCGTTGGTGACGATGACCTCTCGCGCGCGCTCCCAGTTGGGCAGGGTGGAGTCATCAAAGGTCTCCTTGTAGCCGTCGCCTTGCGCCCAGGCGATCACAGAAAAGACCGACAGCAGGAGAATGAATAGTGTGGTCAAGCCGACTTGTTTTTTGTTCATAGCACACCTCGTTTATTCGATTATCGAACCGTATGTCTCGGCCAGTGTGGCCCGGATGAACTGATTTCGCTGCCCGGCAAACTCGCCCAGACGTAGCCAACTGGCGTTGAACGCATCAATCGGAAACATGGCCGTCGGGCCGAAAAAGGCCTTGTCGCCGGTGGATTGAGTCACGTAAGGCGCGATCATGGCGTGGTAGCGGGCCGCCAGCGTGGAGACGTTTTCTCCGGTAAACCATTGCCGCGCCAACAGATCGAGGTAGCCGGCAAAGCGCGTGCGGTAGCGTTCGACCTGGAACACGTTGTCGTACAGCGGCGCGCGCTCGACCAGCCCCGCCCCTCCGCGCTCGAACAACGACTGTTGTGGATTGTCGCCCCAGGCCAGGTCCCAGGGAATCCACTCAAAACGGCCATCGTTGTTGAACAGGTAATAGTTGTTGCCGGTGTAGGGGTAGATGTCCCAGTTACCCAGCGCGGCGACGACGGCCATGTAGCGCAGAAAGCCGTCCACGTTCAGCAGCGGCTCCACGGCGGCGGCAAATTCGTCCGGCGTGGCATACTGCACTCCGTCGATGGCATAGATCAGCCCCAGAATGTCGCTGTAATCGGCGGCCTCTTCGTTGGTCGCCTTGCCATAGGCGTACAGCCCACCCTGGGTGGGATAATTTTCGATGCTGGGGCCGTGATAGATCAAGTCCATCGGGCCGCGCAGGGCGTGGTTGGCCTTGTACAGGTTGCTTGCTTTGACCTCCTGCCCAAAACGGCTGGCGATGAACTTTTTGTCCACCCGCTCGATCATGGTGTACACGCCCCACAAGATCGGCTCCTGATCGTCGTCGGTGAAATCGATCCACATCTCGACAAAACAGGCATGGCTGGCCGGCACGCCGGCAAAATGCATCATATCGTAAGCCAGTTTTTCTCGCAGCATCGTCGGATCGCCGATGTTGTTGATCAACATCAACTGGCGCAGGTTGTGGTATTCCTGTCCCTCGACATAGGCGTCAGTGTCAACCTTCCACGGTTTCTTTTCACCCGACTCGCGCAGCGAGAACTGCCCGCGCATCCTGAACCCGACGTTTTCCAGCCGCTCGCCAAAAACGATGGCGTTGGCGGGCACCTGGGTCTTGCTGGGCGGATCGACCCACATCTGCTGCCAGTCGGCGTTGGTCAGGGCAATGTCGATGCGACGCACCCGGTTGTCGTCGAACACGGTCCAGTAATCGACGGGGCTGGAGGCGGGGTGGCGTACGGTGAGCGTCACCCGGTCGGTGGCGGTGCGGCCCCGGTCGTCGGTAACGCGGAGGGTGACGGCATACTCGCCCGGCTTGGCGTAGCGATAGCTGGCATAGCCGCCCTGCGCGGTGGCGTCGGTGTCATAGCGGCCGTTGCCGTCCAGGTCCCACTCGTAGCGCGCGATGCGCCCGCTTGGCGACGCGCTGCCAAAAGCGCTGAAATAGACGGTCAGCGGCGCCCAGCCCTGGTTGGGCATGGCGATGGCATAGGCGTCGACGCTGGCGTCCGGCGCGGCAGGTTCGACCCGGCTCTGTCCGGCAGACGGGTTGAAAGCCACGAGCAGGGCGGCGATCAGGAGGAATGCGGCAATGCCGGCCCCTTCAAACAGACGATAAGGTTCGCGGATATATAGCTTGAACATCGATCTACCTGACGGATTCGAGGACCCGGATGCACTGTATGACGGAGGGAATGATGGGTGTGGCGACAAGGCAAGGATGCTGCTATTGAACGATAGATCACTCTAGCATTACCCTGAAACGCTCATTAAAAATGATATAACTGGAATTTGGCAAAAGGGCCGACCTATGGCAAAACATCCGGCATCAT
>JAFGEY010000384.1 GCA_016931365.1 Anaerolineae bacterium | reverse complement strand
GTTGGAGCAGGGGTCGAACTTTGCCGTCCGTGAGGGTGGCCTGACGGTGGGTGCGGGTGTACTCACCTCGATCATCGAATAAAGTGGGAAGGAGCACGTTGGGCAATTGATTGGTTGATTGTCCAACCAAAGATAGAATATGGCTAAAAAAGCAGTTCGTTTGTCGGTTACTTTGGCGTGTACAGAGTGCAAAGAACGTAATTATTTGACACAAAAGAACCGGCAGATCACAACGGGTCGGTTAGAGCTGAAAAAGTATTGTCCTCGCTGCCGCGTTCACACACTGCATCGCGAGACAAGATAAGTGGTTTGCAGTTCCTGATGGTTTCTATCACCTGATGGTTTCTATCACCTGATGGTTTCTATCAGCGCAACCGCTGTTCAGGCGAGTAGCTCAATTGGCAGAGCAACGGTCTCCAAAACCGTAGGTTGTGGGTTCAATTCCCGCCTCGCCTGCTGTTCAAGACACCGTCCAGAATGTATCGGACGGTGTCTTGAATCGTAAGTCAGATCGACAATGGGCATTCAAGTGCCATAAGGAGTAAGGCGTGAAGCCAGCCAAAGAACAGAATGTGAAAGAACCTCCGGCCAAAGAAAAAGAAAAGGCCAAGTCGCAAAAAGGCAGGACCCGCGATGGACGGCGCAAAGAAAATGTCGTTGCGCGATATTTTCGTCAAACCTGGGCCGAGTTGAAAAAAACAAACTGGCCGACCCGACGCGAAGCCGTCCGGTTGACTGGTATTGTGCTGGCCGTCACCGTCGCCATGTCGGCCATGTTGGGGGTGATCGACTGGCTGTTTTCCTTGCTGTTTAGTTTTCTGATCAAATCTTCAGGGTAGGTTGCTCGTACTCGATCAGAAGCGTCTTTGTCAAGTTTGACCGAAAACCACGAGCAAAGGAACAAGACCTATGTACGACGACGGGTTGTACGACGATTTGGATGTAACAACTGAAGAACTTTCGGAGGAGGACGCATCCGCTGCTACCGAACCCAAGTGGTACGTGATTCATAGTTATTCTGGCTATGAGAACAAGGTCAAGCAAAATCTGGAGCAACGCATCGCCAGCATGGACATGCAGGGCCAAATTTTTGAGGTGATCGTGCCTACCGAAGAGGAGATCGAAGTACGGGAGGGCAAGCGGCGCACGTATCGGCGGCGTATCTTTCCAGGCTATGTCCTGGTCAAGATGCTAATGAACGACGGTTCGTGGTCGGTGGTGCGCAATACGCCGAACGTAACCGGTTTTGTGGGGATGGGCAACAAGCCGACCCCGTTGCGTGAAGAAGAAGTCAATCGCATTTTGAACCGAATGGAAGCCGAAGCACCCACGGTCAAAGTGACCTTTAAGCACGGTCAAAAAGTGCGCATCGTCCAGGGGCCGTTTGCGGACTTTATCGGTTCTGTGGATGAAATCAATATGGAAAAGGGCAAAGTCCGAGTGATGGTGTCTTTCTTTGGACGCGACACTCCCGTGGAGCTTGACTTTTTGCAGGTCGAGAAAGCATAAATCAGCGTTTTGGCTGATTTGAGGATCTGACCGATCAGATTTTTGTTTTTTGTACGAGGATTTGGTCAGGCAAGTACTATGATTGATTCCGGCGCTGTCCGGGTTAGGGCCTATCCCACGAGATCGTTGCTTGCAATGGAAACCATTGCCGGTGCAAGAATCTTTCCGAGCGGCCAAGCCCCGTTCAGTTCCGATTTATTCGGGATGGGAGGATAGTGGATGAAAAAAGTAAAAGCTTTTGTCAAGTTGCAACTTCAGGCTGGCAAGGCCACGCCGGCACCGCCGGTCGGTCCGGCATTGGGTCCGCATGGCATCAATATTATGGCCTTTTGCAAAGAGTATAATGCGCGCACATCAGGTCAGGCTGGCAGCATTGTTCCCGTCGAGTTGACCATTTTTAGCGATGGCAGCTTTACGTTTATTACCAAGACGCCGCCCGTGTATGACTTGATTCGCAAGGCTGTAGGCGTTGAAAAGGGTTCGGCAGAGCCCAATCGCACCAAAGTTGGCAAGCTGAGCAAGCATCAATTGCGCGAGATCGCTGAGACCAAGATCAAGGATCTGAACGCCGTCGACATTGTAGGTGCAGAACGGCAAATCGTGGGCACGGCACACAGTATGGGTGTTCAAGTCGAAGGTTATGACTTTTAGTTTTTGAGTGTGGCAGGACGCCAGGCAGTCGTCCGTTATGACCACAGGAGGAAAAAATGCCAAAACACGGAAAAAAGTATCTGGAAGCATGTCAAAAGATCGATCAGGATCAGCTTTATTCACCCCAAGAAGCGATCGACCTGATCAAAGAGACCTCTTTTACCAAGTTTGATGCCACCGTTGAGGTGCATATGCGCATGGGCATTGATCCGCGTCAAGCTGATCAGATGGTGCGCGGCGTTGTATTGCTGCCTAATGGTTTAGGCAAGACTGTGCGTATTGTTACCTTTGCCGAAGGTGATGATGCACGTATCGCCGAAGAGGCTGGCTCTGACTATGTGGGCAGCCAAGAGTTGGTGACGCGCATTCAAGAAGGCTGGGTCGATTTCGATGTGGTTCTGGCGACGCCACCGATGATGCGCGTGGTGGGTCGTCTGGGCCGTGTACTCGGCCCGCGTGGTTTGATGCCCAACCCCAAGGCCGGCACCATCATCCAGGGCGATGATTTGAGCCGCGTGATTCAAGAGTCACGTCTGGGACGCGTAGAATTCCGCGTCGACAAGACCTCAAACTTGCATGCGCCGTTTGGCAAGGTCAGCTTTGAAGCGCCTAAATTGTTGGGTAATCTGGCTGCGGTTATGGATGCAGTGAGGCGCGCCCGTCCGTCGTCGGCCAAGGGGGTTTATGTTCGTAAGGTTGTGTTGACCTCTACAATGGGTCCTGGCATCAAGGTCGAGCCTAATTTGGCTCAGGCTATCGAACTATAGGGTCTAGCCCGCAAGATTTTCGTTCTTTGTGCGAGAATTCTTGTGGAAGGCATAGTCTTATCCAGTTTTGATATATTCAGGTTAGGCAGCATCTATCCGGTTTTAGACAATCACATATCTTTTGCCCTAGACCGCAGGTGCGTTCAGATTTTAGACGCTTAATATCCCGCAGAGGCAGAGAGTGATGAACGCGTCCCCCATATGTGCGGGTACGCTCATATTTCATCGTTCGGTGACGCCTTTGCATACGTATTGAGTGTGCAAAGGCGTCACGTTTTTATGAGGAGGAATTGAACCCTTGGCTATTAAACGCGAAAAGAAACAAGAACTTGTCCAGTTGTACGCCGATTGGCTGGAAAACAGTCAGGCAGTTGTCTTTTTGTCCACGCGCTATTTGGGCGTCAACGACACGACCCGCTTGCGCACGTTGGCGCGCGAAAAGGGCGCCCGTGTGGTTGTGATCAAGAATACCCTGTTCCTACGCGCCCTGAAAGAGATGGGGCGGCCCCTGCCTGGATTCTTGAACGGACCGGTATCGGCGGTCTTTTGTGGTGAAGATATTGCTGCCGCTGCCAAAATCATTGAAGGCTTTGCCAAGTCGGTCAGTGAGCCTGCCCAGTTCCAGGTGATCGGTGGCCTGGTTGGACGGGATGTGTTGGACGCCGAAAGTGCCAGGAACTTGTCCAATCTGCCCTCGCGCGAGGCGCTTTTTGCCCAGGTTTTGGCGACTATTCAAGCGCCCGCATCGCAGTTGATCGGTGTGGTTGCCAGTGGTATTCGTCAGGTTGTCAACGTGTTGCAGGCGAGAGTGGATCAGCTTAAAGAGTCTGAAGCCGCGTAAACTGCAACCGCTCTTACTTTAGTTTGAATCTGTTCTTTATTTTATAGGAGGAAATCAGAACAATGGCAGATTTGCAAAAGCTCGTTGAAGAGATCAAGGGTTTGTCCTTGATGGAAGCATCCCAACTGGTCAAGATGTTGGAAGAGACACTCGGCGTGAGCGCCGCCGCCCCGATGGCGATGGCCGCAATGCCGGCGATGATGGCTGCGGCTGCTGCCGAGCCCGAGGAAGAGCAAACCGAGTTTGACGTCATCCTCAAAGAATTCGGCGATAAGAAAATCCAGGTCATCAAGGCCGTGCGCCAGCTCACCAACCTGGGTCTCAAGGAAGCCAAGGAAGTAGTCGAAGGCGCGCCGAGCACCATTTTGCAGGGCGTTGACAAGGAAGCTGCCGCGGCAGCCAAGGCCTTGCTCGAAACCGAAGGTGCCGTCGTCGAGATCAAGTAAGCCGCTTGATGATTTGTGCAAGCTCAAAAGCCATACCAGACTCTGGTGTGGCTTTTGTCTTGTCTATACGGCACAGGCTTGACATTATGTAAACTCACAGCTTGTTGACGCCAACTGCCAAGTCATGGTACAATCTAGGCAGATTGTTTCGAGCAGAGGGGAGGAGTGACTTGGAAGAATGGGTCAATGATATGGACGAGATGCTTTCCGACGACGAGTTCACCGATGAGGATGAAGTGCCAGTTCCCTTTGGTTGGCTCATGGAACAGCTGAACGAACAAGACCCGGAGACTCGCATCCAGGCGGTCAGTGCATTGTGGGATCACGTCGAGCCAGAAGCGATGGAGCGGTTGTTCGATATGGCTCAGAACGATCCCGATGAACGAGTTCGTTGTAAGGCCATCTCTGGGCTGGGCCGATACATCTGGGAGTGCACGGTTATCGACTTTGATTTTCCGGATCCTTATCAAGATGACGACCTGACCCAGGAAGATTTGGACCGGCTGCGCAGCTTTTTGCTTGGCCTCTATCGGGATGAAGGCCGTTCTCTGGATGAACGGCGATATGCCGTAGAGGCGCTCAGTTTTTTGCCAGAAAACGTCGTGATCGACCTGATCCAGGCGCTCTACCAACGCCCGGAAAAACAGGCCAAAATCAGCGCGCTCTTTTCGATGGGGCGTAGCGGCATCGAGCGATGGGAAAAGATTCTGGCCCGCGAAATTTGGAGTGAGGACAAGGAAATCCGCATCGAAGCCATCGATGCCGTCGGCGAGATGCGCGTCGACAGTTTGGGCAAAGACCTGTGGCGCTTGACCTACGACCCGGATCGTGATGTGATGATGGCGGCGCTTTTTTCGCTCGGTCAGACGGGCTGGGAAGAGGCCTTTGAGCGGTTGGACGAGTTGACTTTGCACCCTGACCCCGAAGTTCGGCAAGTAGCCGATGCGGCGCTCGAAGAATGGATGCTCTTTAGCCAGATGGGGGCCGATTTGGAGAACGGTGACGAAGAGCAAGACGAAGACGCAGATTGGATGTGAACGGCGCGGTTTGCGAGTCTAATAGATAGTTTATTCGGCTGACTTGAGTCAGCCGAATATTTTTGTAGAACGGTGTATAAAGATGGGAATTGTCGATCAACGTGTGCTGGATTGCTGGCTGCCGACCGTAAGCAAGCCGATGCAATATGTGGGGGCCGAGTGGAATGCCGTCAAAAAGCCGTGGGACGAGGTGTTTGTGCGTTTTGCGCTGGCCTATCCCGACGTGTACGAAGTGGGCATGTCCAACATCGGCGTGCAGATTTTGTACGACGTGGTCAACGGTCTGCCTGACGCGCTGTGCGAGCGCGTCTTTGCGCCCTGGCCCGATATGGAAGCGGTGATGCGTGCGCAAAATATCCCGCTGTATGCGCTGGAAAGCCGTCACGCGTTGGCCGATTTTGACCTGATCGGCTTTAGCTTGCCTTACGAGTTGAACCTGACCAACGTCCTCAATATGATCGACCTGACCGGACTGCCTATGCACGCCGACGAGCGAGGCGAGACGTCGCCATTGATTGTTGCCGGGGGCAGCGGTGCCTACCATCCCGAGCCGCTGGCCGATTTCATCGATGCGTTCGTGATCGGCGAAGGGGAAGAGGTGCTGGTCGAGATCATGGCCGTCTTGGGACAGGCCAAGCGCGCCGAAGCGGATAGGCTGTCGCTGCTCAAGGCGCTGGCACGCGTGCCGGGCGTCTATGTGCCCTGTTTTTACGATGTCGAATACCTGCCCGATGGCCGCCTGGCCTCGATGACGCCCAATGCCCTCGAAGCACAGTTGCCGGTGGTCAAGCGGGTGGTCGATCCGCTGCCGCCTGCGCCGCTCAAGCCCATCTTGCCTTACGTGCAACCCGTTCACGACCGGGCAGTGATCGAGATCATGCGCGGCTGTACGCAGGGTTGCCGTTTTTGCCAGGCCGGGATGATCTACCGGCACCGGCGCGAGCGCCCCTGTGAAGAGGTCGTGCAGGCCGTCGAGGCGATCGTGCGCAGCACCGGCCACAACGAGGTGGGGTTGATCTCGCTCAGTTCCGCCGATCACAGTCAGATCAAAGAGATCGTGCAGGATTTGCTCTATGAAGGCCGCCAGCCGCCGCTGGGAGTGACGCTGCCCTCGCTGCGCACCGACGCGTTTTCAGTCGAGTTGGCCCAGTTATTTCAGGGCACGCGCCGCTCCGGCCTGACCTTTGCGCCGGAGGCGGGCAGCCAACGCCTGCGCGACGCGATCAACAAAAAAGTGGCCGAGACCGACCTGCTGCACGCCGTCGAGGCCGCTTATGCCAACCAGTGGCAGCGGGTCAAGCTTTATTTTATGATCGGCCTGCCTACCGAAACCGACGAGGACGTCGAGGCGATCGTCGATCTGGTTCAGCAAGTGGCGGCGATTGGATATAGATATCATCGTAATAAAGCAAATGTCAGTGTAACTGTATCGACGCTGGTGCCCAAGCCGCACACGCCCTTTCAATGGCAGCCTTTGATCGACGACGAAACACTCCAGCGGCGACAGCGAATTTTGCAGGGTGGGCTGCGCGACCGGAGCATCCGCTTGGGTTATCACGATTCCAAGACGACGTTGTTGGAGGCGGTCATCTCACGCGGCGACCGCCGGTTGGGGCGGGTGATCGAGCACGCCTGGCGGGCGGGTGCGCGGTTTGACGCCTGGGAGGATCAGTTGAATTGGACAGCCTGGATGCAGGCGTTTTCCGCCGAGGGGATCGACCCGGAGATCGAGGCGCGGCGCGAGCGCACCGCTGACGAGGTGCTGCCCTGGGATCACATTTCCTGCGGGGTGACCAAGCACTACCTGTGGCGCGAGTACGAGCGGTCGGTGCAAGGGAAAACGACGCGCGACTGCCGTGAGGGGTGTACCAACTGCGGGGCGATCGAACTGCTGGGCTGTGTCGCCGAGCAGCCCAGCGGTGAGGGGGATCGATGAGCGAGGGACGCCGATGAGCCAAGAACGCTCACTATATCGAATGCGGATCGTCTTTTCCAAGGGCGAGCCGGTCAAATATGTGGGACATCTCGACCTGATGCGTGCCTGGGAGCGCATGTTGCGCCGCGCTCGGGTGCCGCTGGCTTATTCGCAAGGCTTTAACCCGCACCCCCGGATGACGTTGGCGATGCCGCTGCCGGTGGGCTGCACGGGCGAGCGCGAAGAACTGGATATCCTGTTGACCGAGCCGTGGGCGATGGAAGCGCTGCTGGACTGCTTGCGACCGGCAATGCCGCCCGGCCTTGAGGTGATCAAAGCCTGTACGGTCGATCTGCGCGCGCCGGCGCGGCCTTCGTGTATTCAGCGCGCCGATTATCGAGTGACCTTGGATGGCGTCTCGGTGGATGAGGTGCGCCGGGTCGTCGATGGTCTGCTCGGCCAGACGGCGGTTGAAGTTGAATTTCGCCGCAAAGGGTACGATCTGCGCCCGTTGATCGGCGGCTTGGCTGTCGATATTCAAGATGATATCGTGCTCCTGGATATGGCCCTTTTGTGCGACGCGCAGGGGCGCAGCGGGCGGCCTGATGTGGTGGTGGATGCATTGGGTCTGAGTGAGTATCTGCGCTCAATGCACCGCCGGCAGATTGTTTTTGCCGCGTAAGCAAACGTCGATCCCCATTTTACTTGTTTCAATTTGACACGTTTCTCTCTTTGCGCTATAATTGCACACGTGTGCAAAACGTCCACTCCCCTGGACGTTTTTAATTCCCAATTGCTGCACACGTGTGCAAGAGGTACTTGTGTCTATTTCAATCAAAGACATTGCCCGGCGGGCTGGCGTTTCCCACTCAACCGTGTCCCGCGCCCTGACCGATAGCCCGCTGGTCAATGTAGAGACCAAGGCGCGCATTCGCCGATTGGCCCACGAGATGGGCTACAGCCCCAGCGCGGTCGCCCGCGCCATGTCGACCCGGCGCACGGGCACGGTGGGTGTCGTCGTCACCTCCATCGCCGACCCCTTTGTGGCTGAGGTGGTGCGCGGGATCGAAGAGACGGCGCTCGACCACGGCTATAGCATTCTCCTCTGCAATTCGAACGATGACCCCGATCGCGAGATCGCCGCCGTGCGCGCCTTGCGCGAAAAATGGGTCGATGCAGTGATTGTGACCGCCTCGCGGGTGGGCAGTTTTTATGCCCAACTGACCGAAATCCACGTGCCGGTGGTGTTGATCAACAACCAACAGCCCGGAGAGTATTCCTTTTCGGTGCGCAGCGACGATTTTCTGGGCGGCAGGCTGGTGGGCGGCTATCTGCTCGGCCTGGGCCATCGGCGCATTGCCTATATTTCCGGGCGCGAGGCGGCGACATCGAGCCAGTTGCGGTTGGTGGGCTGTCAGGATACGCTGCGTGAGGCGGGCGTCGAGATTCCGGCGCAGTGGGTCGTTTCCGGAGATGGCCGGCCCACGGGCGGCGAGCATGCTGCTGATCTGCTCTTTGATCAAGCGCCCTATCCGACGGCCATTTTCTGTTACAACGATCAAACGGCGATGGGCGTGCTGTGCTTGCTCCGGGCGCGCGGGCTGCGCGTGCCCCAGGATGTGTCGATCGTCGGCTATGATGACATTGACGCCGCCCGCTACCTCGACCCGCCACTGACCACCATCGCCCAGGCCAAATACGAATTGGGGCAGCGGGCATTCGAGATGGTTTTGGCGCTGATCCAGGAGCGCCAGGCGCAAGATGTGCTGCTCGAACCCGAGTTGGTCGTTCGTTCATCGTGCGGTGCGGCCATCCAGTGATCCAGATTTCGCGTTGATCGATCTGCTCGTTTGTGATATAATGTAGTCACATCAGGGACTACTTGGGAGGTCAGATGACCGAGATAGGTGTGCGCGATCTGAAAATACGGGCTTCTGAGATCGTGCGCTCGGTGCGTGAGCGCCGCGCCCGTTATACGATTACCTATCGCGGACGTCCAATCGGCGTGCTGCTGCCGCTGGACGAAGCGCCGTCGGCGGAGGCATCCGGCGAATCGGCCTGGGATGAATTGCTTCGCCTGGGAGAGGTGATTGGCCGGGATTGGCAAACGACGCAGACCAGCGCCGAGCTGCTTTCCGAGATGCGGCGGTAGGAGCAGTCCATGGCGGCGACGTGGACGGTCGATGCCAGCGTTTTTTTGAACGCATTTAATCCTTACGAGGCCGGGCATGTGGAAAGCCAGCGATTTCTGTCGCTTGTGCAGGAACGGGCGGCGCCCATCATTGTGCCCACTCTGCTGCTGCCCGAATTGGCCGCGGCGGTGAGCCGGGGGCGGGGCGATGCTGGCCTGGCGCGCCAGTTTGCCGACGCGGTAGGCCGCCTGCCTCACCTGATCCTGGTCCCGGTGGAGTCGATCCTGGCCAGTCAGGCCGCGCATGTGGCAGCCGAGCATCGATTGCGAGGCAGCGACGCCATCTATGCCGCCGTCGCGCTCCGCTTTGGCAGCACGCTTGTCTCACTGGATCAGGAGCACCTGTCGCGGATGAGCCAGGTGTTGACCGTGCGCAGCCCGGCGGCAGCCCTGGCAGAATGGGAGTAAGGCTTGCTGGTTATGATTTTCTCCCGTTCTCGCACTCCACGCGGGAATATTGAGTTATGAATGGTCATCCGCTAGGAGTACACCGACCTATGGCACACTTGCAACTTCGATACTCAGAGGCATATGATGCTTCTATTGCGTTTTGGGTTGGCACACTCGATGAGGCCTATTTCAACTTGGAATATGACCGGTGGGTTCAAGAATATGTCAAGCCGGCTCAAGGATATGTGGCAAAGGCACAGCAAGCCTGGGATCAGATCAATGACCAAGTTTTCGGTTGCTTTCGGCGCTTTGGTTACAAGTTTGCTCCCGAGGAGTGGCCGGCTTACGCAATTCATCGCTGGCCAAAAGTGTTGCCGTACAAAGATCCGCTTACGTTCTTTATAGTTGAAGATTTGGACGAGGTTGCTCTTGTATTGATTCATGAGTTGGCGCATTGCCATGAGGACTATTCTGGAAACCAAACTATTTATGAGCCTGTGCGTGAGCATGTCTTTGATCGCTTTGCTGTTGAGCCAGTAGCCGTGCAGTACCATCTCATCACGATCTGGACGCAATGGG
>JAFGEY010000383.1 GCA_016931365.1 Anaerolineae bacterium | reverse complement strand
GGGGCGCGGCTCTTTCACGTCCATTTCGCCGACTCGAACCGCTGGTACCCCGGCGCGGGGCACATCGATTTTGGGCACATCGTTCAGACGTTAAAAGCGATGGACTATCAGGGGTATATCTCAATTGAGGCCATGCCGCTGCCGGATGCGGACACGTGTGCGAAAGAGGCGGTCAAGATGCTGAAAAGGCTGTTATCATAACCTGGGGAGCATGTTTCTACAGAAAAAGAAGAGGCCAGCGACAATTCGCTGGCCTCTCTTTATGCAATTGTCATGCAGCTTGCTTCGCTGCATCTGAGATAGTAAATAAGACTAAGGTGTTGTTTTCAACGCTGCGGCAGCATCTATTTGTCCATCGCCTTGAATGTTTTCAGACCATCCAAGATCAAGCGCTGTTGACTCGAGAATGCTCTCTGCATCTGCGGCAGATAATCCGGGGTTCTGTTGCAGCATAAGCGCAACTGTACCTGCCACGTGCGGGCTGGCCATCGAGGTGCCGCCGAGATAGTAGTAGCTGAGCTGCCCGCTGTTAACCTGGTACGGGCCGACCACCCAGGAGCCGGGCGCTGCGACGTCCAGGTCTTGTCCAGGCAGTTCGCGGCTGGAAAAGTCGGTGATGTAGAACTCGGCCGGGTTGGTTGGATCAGCAACGTCCAGCGCGTACCACCAGTATGGGTTGAGCCATTCGCCAACCCAACCAGAAGCGGCAACCGAGATGACCGGCTCATAAGCGCCCGGATAGCCCATCCCCGCTTCGCCTTCGTTGCCGGCCGAGGCGACGACAATCACGCCTTGCGAAATGGCATAGTCGATGGCCGCCTTTTCCATCGCATCCAACGCCGAACCGCCCAGGCTCATATTGATCACGACCGGGGAACCGTGCAATGGCCCGCCTTCCGCTTTGAGCTCGGCGATATACGTAATGCCCCGTGCGACAACCGACGACCAGCCCGAGCCGTTCTGGTTGAGCACCTTGACCGGGATAATCTTTGCCATCGGTGCGACGCCGTTGATAGGAGTGCCGCCCAGACTATAGCCCAGGATCGTGCTCACCACGTGCGTGCCATGCGAGTTGGTATCACGTTCCCATTTGTTGGGCTGTTCGGAAACGTTGCCTTGCTCGCCGCCGCCGCCGCCAAAGGATTTGGCATATTCGGCGGCGATGCGCTCCTCGGGGAAATACTGGCGCCAGGTGTTTACCAAACCCGTGTCGAGCACGGCGACATAGACACCTTCACCATCATAGTCAACTTGGCGATTGTCAAATCCAAAGTCGGTGACGTTGATTGCATCCAGGTCCCAGGTGCTCAAGCCATCCGCAAAGTTGGCGGCGGGTACGGCGTCGATCGGCGCGCCCTTGCGTTCAGAATCGGGGTTGGCGGCGGCCACGTAGGGCAAGGCCTGGATGGCGCTCAACTGGCTTTCCTTGATTTTCATCGTCAAGGCATTGACCTCCACCAGCAGATCCAATACTTTGCCATAGCGCCCCAGTTCAACCAGGATGCCGTCTGTGATCGCCGTGTTCAGCAACACGTTGACGCCGATGCTGGCGTCGGCCAGGGTCATCGAAGCGCCAGTTGAGAGCAAAATGGCGATGAGCAAAATGCTGAGTAATGTTCGTTTCATAGTAGATCGTCTCCTTTTGTCGTTTAGTGAAATGGTTTGATCAATTATGTGATGCTGCTCTGGTGTTGATCTCTGACGCCTCCTTTCGATCACTTGGCTATTTCTTTGAGTTGGTTTGATGAGGGATAGGCCGGATTTTATCACATCTGTTTTTGTGCGGCAAATCGGGTATTTTGTTACTAAAAAGCAGCCAACGGAGATCCGTTGGCTGCTTTTCATGAGTGTCTGTCGTTGAGTGATAGGTATTTTACCACTTGCCCAAGCCGGGACCAACCGGACTCAGGTATTGAACGCCGTGGGCTCCTGCACAGGAATCATTGGATATTTCTTGAACGATCGCAAATTCTCCCCATATTGTCGGGCCGATCTCTGTCCCATCCGCAGCATACCAATAGCCTCCTGCTGAGTATGCATCGGCAGATGCAGCGACGATCTTGACAAAATAATTCCATTTGCAGGTTTCGTCATCTTGTTCGTACTCGCCGGACATATGGTTGGTCAACCAGGCGCCAGAACCGATATAGCTGGGAAACCCAAAGTGCCGATCCAGCAGTCCATCGCCGTCACAGTCTGTGTTGGAAAGCCACCCATCGTTCCATTTCATTGCCAAATTATCATCTTTGTAGTCTTGACACCAGGCCGCGTCGCGATAAGCATCGCAATATTTGCCATTGAACAGGCGGGCCTGATAATTGTAACCCCACTCATCGTAGCCTGTGGTGAGCACTGACCCATCTGACGCATATAAATCGCCGCTCTGGATGGTGGTACATTTTTGTCCCTTGCAAGGTCCTTTGGCTCCGGCTGTCGATGGCACCAGGACAATCGCCAAAATCAATAAGAAAAATGCTGCTCTTTTCATCGTTTTCCCCTTTCCTTGCCTTGAAATTGAGTGGATAAGACTTGCCCTTTAAAATTCAAGCATGTCGGTGTAGGGCAAGCAGCGACGTCCAATTGTCAATAAACGTCACCTCCCTCTGGCAAAAAAAGTCTATTCCAAGACAGAATTCTTGTGAAATGCCTCTTTGTATGTTTGTGGTAGCCGGTGCGCCAAATTATTTGAAATTGGGTGGCGCGTTGTTGTCGCACAAAAGAATTATACAACAATAATGAGTAAAGTGGGTTAAAAAACGGTTAGAAATTTCTTAGAATTCCTTTGTGTCAGTTATGTCAATGCGCGGCATATGAAACCGGCGGAAATCAAATTATACCGGATCGCGGTTCGTCAAAAAAAAACGGGATACAGTATGCTGTATCCCGTTTAGGTCTATTGCGAGAAATTATCTGAACATTCCGGGCGGCGTATCGAAAAACAAATACCACCAGTGATACCACGTTGGTTGCGGCGTTGCGTCGTTTGTTTGCACGGGCAAGGGAGCGCTCTGCAACACGAACGGGGCCGCGACAGTGACCAGGATCAAGGGCCGGTCGCCCGCACGGACCATATGGCCGTCTTCTCGCGCCCATTCTTCAACATACTCCTCGCCCTGCACATAGTCGAGACGTTCTTTGAGCTGGGCGTTCTTGGTCAGTTCGATGCCAATTTCGGCTTTGAGCTGTTCTTCGGCCTGGGCAACGTAATACCCGGTCGACGCGCGCCGTCCGTAATCGACGATGAGCAGGAGAATGACTGTCAATACGACAATGCCCACAAACTGTGCGCCAGACATAATCGATTGAGCTTTGGGCCGGGTCGTCATAATCTCTCCAAGCCGATGGAACACGATGTCGACATAATGTGAAGACCTGTTTCTATCTTAATCGATTTTGAGGCTAAAGTCAAGTAGCAAGGTGAGCGATGTACTGCACTTGTTAATGACGCACCTGGATCAGTGCAGCGAGCGTTTCTCTGATTTCGTCGCGCGTTTTGCCTGCGACCGCCTGGCGGCCCGGCTTGAGCGCAAAGATCAGGTCATAATAGACTTGCCACAGGCGAAATTCGATGCGCAGCAGGCCCAATGACTTGAGCATCGCCCGGAACTGATCTTTGGAAAACGCCTTGCCGGGCATCAGTTTGGCTTCCCAGTTGACGCGGTTGGTGACCAAAAAGATGCCGCCCGGCCGCAGGACGCGGGCCATTTCGGAGAGCACCTGCAGCGGGTCGGGCATAAATTCGAGCGCTTCCAGGCAGCATACGACATCAAAGGTTTCGTCGTCAAAGGGCAGTCGCTGTGCGTCGTGCCAGACCAGGGTGTAGCGGCCGGCGTGCTCCTGGAGCTTGCGGTCGGCCTGTTCGAGCATTTTGCGCGAGAGGTCGAGGCCGATCACCTGCCCATCAAAGGTGGGACGGCTGAACAGTGAGAGGGGGAGTCGCCCGGTGCCGGTTGCCACGTCGAGGATCAGCGGGTGTTGGACGTCGCGCAGTTTGTGCAGCAACGGCCCGACGATCAGCCACACATCGTGGTCGAGCTTGAACTGCTTGATCTGATCGTACTTTTTGGCGGTCAGGTCGTAGGTCCAGGCGACGACGCGCGCCCCCAGGTATGCGCCTTCGGTGATGATAAAGGCCCAGTAAAACAGCATCGCCAGCAGACACAAGCCGAGAATGCCCCCCAAAATACCAATCCACATCGGATAATCCTTTGCATTGATATGTCTAGATCGCCCACGCAGCGACGGCCATTGCCACACCCAAAAAGGGGGCAGCGCGGCTCAAAAAGCGCGCGCGTGTTTGGGAGTCGTTGAGTTGCGGCAGCAACAAAAGTTGGGGCATAAACAACAGCCCGAGCAGCAGCGCGGCGACCGTGTGGCCTTTCAAGGCAAGTGTACCGGCGGCGAGAACCTGCCCGCCAAACAGCAGACCCAATGCCCAGGGGCGTTGATCGATTTTACAACGATGGTCGTCCAGATAAAGCATACCTTGATAGGTCAATGCATAAGCGCAGGCCAGGGTCAGGGAAAGGCCGTTCAGGGGCGCAAAGACGAGATGTCCGGCCAGCCAACTCAAGCCCATCTGTACAATGGCTTGCATGCTCTTATGCCAGGGCTGCCGGCGTGCGATGAACCATTCGAGCGACGCCAGCGCCAGGGCCAACAGCGAAAGGATCAAGAACGACCGGCCAAGCAGCGCCGAGATCGCCAGGGCGAGTGGTGGCAGGTAGGGCAGGGTCATCAGCGCGCTGCCTTGGGCGTGGGGCAGCGCTTCTTGTGCCCAGCGGCGCAAACGACCCCAACCATCGATGAGCCGTCCCACGGGCGACCAGGGTGTCATATATGGAAGGCCAGTCAGCGCATCGCCGTGCGCGGGCATTGGATAATCGGCGGCCAATGCGGCCCAATCGATATCGACCAGGATCGCGCGCCAGGCGCTCCATAACCCTTCGGCGACAAAAAGCACGAGCAGCAGCGTGAGCAGTCGTTCGGCCTGCCATTGCCAACTATTCGAGGACAACGCGCCGCAGAGCGCTGCCCACACCGGCCCCAACACGACTTGCGTCTGTACGGGAGCGAAAAGTGTAATTGTCCGGCCTACCGCCGGAGGTTCGCCGGGTGCGTTTTGCACAATCAACTCCAAGATGGGTTTGAATGGGCGTATTATACCATAAACAAAGACTTGGAAAAACCGACCTACCTGTGATATAATTCACCGTAGAATTTGCCGTTGAAAGGAGAACGAGAGGTATAATTGAAAGAAGAGAAGCCGATTCTCTTTTTTCCCTTGTTCCTCTCCATATACGTACATGGATATCTCGATCGTCGAACAGACGTTGGGCCTAGTGTTCAACGATAAGCATCTGCTGCAACGTGCCCTCACGCATCGCTCTTACCTCAACGAAAACCGCGAATACCTCTTTGGCGACAACGAACGCCTCGAGTTCCTGGGAGACGCGGTCCTCGACTTTGTGGTCGGCGAATACCTCTATCGTCGTTTCGTCGATCAGGACGAAGGCACGCTGACCAGCCTGCGTGCGGCGCTGGTGCGCACCGAAGCGCTGGCCGATTTTGCGATGCAGGTTGGCCTGGGACAGTTCATTTTGCTCGGCCACGGCGAAGAAGAAAGTGGCGGGCGCGATCGCCCGGCAGTACTGTGCGGCGCATTTGAGTCTTTGATCGGCGCGTTGTACATCGATCAGGGATTGGGCAAAGTCAATGACTATATGATGCCCATCTTTGAGCCGGCGCTTGACGTGATCCTGGAGAACGAACTAGACAAAGACGCCAAAAGCGCGCTGCAGGAGCTGAGCCAGGCGTACCTGGGGTATACGCCACGGTATCATACAGTAGAGACTTTTGGCCCCGATCATGACAAGCAGTTTGTGCTCTCGGTGACGATCAACGGTGTGACCTATGGCCGGGGCGCCGGGCGCAGCAAACAAATCGCGGCACAGGCGGCGGCGATGGAAGCGATGGCGAATTTGCAGGCTATGCTCGATGCGCCGATTGTCCACGTGCCCGATGGCGCTGACTTTGAATTGCCCGAGTAGTGGCCCAAGAGCGAAATCGGACCGGTCAAGCCGTTTACTCCGTCATCGATCCATTTGGTCTAGAGGTGTAAATCATGGTGCTGCCTTGTAAACATCAAGCTAGCGTGACCGAACAGATCAAGCCAGCGATTGATCTGTTGAGCAATTTGGATGTGTTGCACCCCGACGTGTTGCTGCAACATGAGATTCAGCCAGTTGATTATAAAGGCGGACTGGTTTTTCGCTCGACAACTATATCTATCGCAGGTCGCGCAGAAAAACGAGAACGACGAAATTTGAGCGTATTCTGGTGATGCGCAAAGTTGACTAAATTTGATTTTTGTATTGACAAGTATTCACAAAGGAGTGGATGATGTCGAAACCCGTTTTCAGTTGGGCCGCACCTCATGACCTTTTCTCCAAACGCACCCCGTTGTTCGACGAACACAAGCGCCTGGGCGCAAAATTGATCCCCTTTGCCGGCTGGGAGATGCCGGTGTGGTACAGCAGCGTCGGCGAGGAGCACCGCGCCGTGCGCGAAGCGGCCGGCCTGTTCGACGTGGCCCATATGGGCACGTTGGAGGTCTCCGGCCCGCGCGCCGGCGAATTTCTCGACCTGGTCGGCACCAACCGCGCCACCGACATCAAGCCGGGCGGCTCGCGCTACTCGACGCTGCTTGACATCGACGGCCAGATTCTCGACGACATGTGGGTGTACCGTCCGGCCCAGGATCGTTTCTTTGTCGTCGTCAATGC
>JAFGEY010000047.1 GCA_016931365.1 Anaerolineae bacterium | reverse complement strand
TTCAGCCGACCCCTTTTCGGGATGGCGCAGCACGGTCAGGTCGCAATAGCTCTCCATGGTGCGGATCGTGTCGGGCAGCGATTCGCCCTTGGTCACGGACGAGTAATGCACCTCGTTGATCGAGATGCAGCGCCCGCCCAGGCGCAGCATCGCCGCCTGGAAGGACGAGCTGGTGCGCGTGCTCGGCTCGTAAAACAGGTTGGCCAGAATCTTGCCGTCGAGCAGGTTGGCCTTGCCAAAGCGCTTGACTAGCGACTGCATCTCATCGGCGACGCGATAGATATAGTTCAAGCTGTTGCGGTCGAACTGCCTGACGGAAAGGATATCCTGGCCGAAAAAACCATTGTCGAAATGGTCGGCCGGCAGAGCGCGCGGCGCGGCCTTGATCTGTCCCGAAACGACATCTGTTGCAATCATAAATCCTCCTGAAAATGAACGAGTTGCAAGTTACGAGTTATGTGCTGCGTGTTGCGCCTCGCGCTTTACGTTTGTAACTGCTCAACCTGCGCTGGTCGAGTAGGCCTCACCGCATTTGTGAGGCCATATCGAGACCAAGAAGGTTAGTTGCCAGTGCTCGCTTGGTATGGCCGAGCAGTTACTTGCGCTTTACGTTTCACGACTCACACTCCTCAACGTCACCGACATCACTTTCCCGACCACCGCCATCCCGGCAAAGGGCGTCCAGCCGCACCTGGTGCGCAGACCGTCGTTGGTCAGAGTGTGTTTCTGGTGTAAATCGACCTCGATGGTTGTATCCGGCTGCTCCGGCAAATTGTAAATGCGGCGCGGGCCGTCGTACAGCAGCTCGACCAGCCGCGCCAGCGACAGCCGCCCCCGGTGGACGGCGGTCAGCATGAGCGGCAGCGTCGTCTCCAGGCCGGGCACGCCGGGCGGCGGATTGTCGCCCGCTTTTTCGACCAGCGTGTGCGGCGCGTGGTCGGAGGCGACGCAATCGAACACATGGAGGTTGGCCCACAGCGCGGCGCGATCCTCGGCCGTGCCCAGTTCCGGTTTCATATAGCCCAGCGGGCCGAGGGCGCGCGCGTCGGCGTCGGTCAGCAACAGGTGGTGCGGCGTGACCTCGCAGGTAACGTTGGCCCCCGCTTCTTTGGCCCGGCGGATCAAGGCGATCTCCCACCCCCGCGCCACGTGGCAGACGTGCAGCGGGCGGTCGAGCAGCCGCGCCAGGCCGATCGCCGCCGCAAGCTGCCAGCCCTCGGCGTGGACGGCGACGACGCCGGGCCAGCGGCGCATCAATTCGATGACCATCTGGGGGCTTTCGAGCAGCAGCGGGCCGTGCGTCTGCCCCAGGTAGAGTTTGAGGCCTACGGCCCGGCCCGCCAGTGACGCAACATGCTCCACCTGACCCGCGCTCCCACCGACGAACTGGTACACGTCGCACAGCGCATCGCGGTGGATGCCGGCGAGCTTGTCCGCCAGGGTCGCCTCGTCGACGATCGGCGGGGTGGTGTTGGGCATGTCGAGCAGGCAGGTAAAGCCGCCGGCCAGCGCGGCGTGTGTGCCGGAAACGAGGTCTTCTTTGTGCGTCTGGCCGGGCGTGCGCAGGTGGACGTGAGCGTCGATCAGGCCGGGAAGGCGGGTGAGCATGGCTTATCTTTCTTTTTCAGCCCGAGGGCGCAGCGTTTTCTCTCCTTGTCCTCGGTGTTCTCGGTGGCAACCCAACAAAAAAACACCCCCATTACAGATAATGGGGGTGTTAGAAAACACGACGGCGATAAGAAAAGGGCAGTCTCGCCGGTGGAAGGCCGGCGCGCCGGGTTGGATGATCTGTCTTCTCAGGGTGATGAACATATCAGCGACCATCTGGCATAAAAAAGCGACATTCCGGGCAATCAGTGAGTGCCTGTGTCGCGCGTCATTGGACGATGGTTTGGTTCGGGGCGGGATTATAGCATGGGTTGGGCGAGAGGGCAAATTGGCGGGCAAACAAAAACGTCCGCCCCCCGTCGGCGGGCGTTTAGTTCTATAAACTTGTGAGAACTGATCAAGATTGTCTAGAGTCTTTATTGTACTTGATAATGACAAAGCTATGAAACGGCGACTGCGTGTGCTGGCATTTGTCGTCGGCGGATCGCTGCTCTTGTGTGCAATTGCGGCGGGACTCTCTGCCCTCAGCAACCGCAACCTGCCATCCGGTCCACTAGAGACGGATCGGCTCGACCCGGTAGACCAAGCGCGCCTGGCAGAGACGTTGCGCCTCAAGCGGGAGCTGGGCGAAAGTGTCTGGCCGGGCTGGGGCAAGGCCGAAATCCCGGTGCTGATCTGGAACCGCGACTATACCTTCCTGATCGGCTACCTCGATCCACCTGCGCCCTGGGAGCCGGTCTCTGGCGACGCGTTCCAGGAACAGACACACTTTCGCCGGCCGACCGGCGAACCGCAGAACTTTGCCGTGCGCGTGGGTGACCGTTGGGTGGCCAGCATGGCCACCAAGTGGGAGACAGACGCTTTTGTGATCGAGATGATCCGCGGCGTGCTTCCCTCGCCCCTCAAGCAGATCGTGCCTTACCGCCTGCTCATCCAACCCAGCGAAGTGCAGATGACTGGTATCCTGCACGAGACCTTTCACGTTTACCAGGCGCAGATCGCGCCCGAGCGCCTGGACGAGGCCGAGGCGGCCCACCGGCGAGGAGCACAGTACTGGCAGGCCGACGTAGCGATGCACACGGCGTGGAAACTCGAGATCGATCTGCTGACCAGGGCGCTCAAGGCCGGGTCGGATGAGGAGATGGCGGCGCTCGCGCGCGAGTTTTTGGCCCAGCGCGCGCGTCGCCGCGCGGAGAGCAGTCTCAGCGCCGAGCTGATCGACTATGAACGGTAGCTCGAATGGGAGGAGGGCCTGGCCAAGTATGTGGAACTGGCCATCTGGCGCGCGGCATTTGATGCCTCAATATCGGATGTCGAAGCATCCGCTGTCGCAGGATACGAACCGCTCCCGGATATGGCCGGCGATCCTGACTTTAAAGGGTACAGAACGTTCAAACGTAACTATTCAGGCATAGCCAGTCTCTAATGGTTTTCTGATACAAATCAGACAGAAATCATACAAAAGCATGTTAAGATATCGTTT
>JAFGEY010000382.1 GCA_016931365.1 Anaerolineae bacterium | reverse complement strand
GGCTCCTGGCACGAGAGCGCCTCGCGCAGCAACGGCCACCGGCCGGACTCGCGTTCGATGAATGTGTAGCCGGGCGGCTGCAGATCACGATCGATCAACCAGCCGAGCTCCTCACCTTCGAGTTCGCTGATAACAGGCGCGACGGCGGCGACGGGCTGGGCCCACCACTGGAGATCTTCGATGGACTCGGTTTCCCAGGGCACGCCGTACGAGTGGTACGGGATGGACAGGGCGAGGATGTCGTCATGCTCGTCGAATGTCACCTGGATCGCTTCCTCGTCGAGCGGGAAACGGGTCTGATTGACCCGGCGCAAGAAACGATCCAGCAAATTGCCATATGCCAGATGGCGCGGTTCCTCATTGAAGACCTGCTGCCATAACGCGAACAGGTTGATTCGCTGCAGGTGTTGGTCGAGCAACTGCGCCAGGCAGTTGGCCGACGGCAGGCAAAAATGGCGCAGTGCGTAGGCGGTCCCGCCGGCGCTCAAAAGCCGGCGGGCGCTTGTTGGCTGGTGGGCGAGGCGGACAGTTTGCAGCATCTGGAAACGACCTCCTTGGTCAACCGGGCGTGCTCTTCCATTTCCTTGATGGCCCGCTCGATGTCGGGCTGGACCTGGATGTACGCAACGTGGGTCAGCGTCGCGTCCCGGTCCATTTCGATCAGCCGGACCAGCAGGGCCGGCCCGGCCAGGGCTGCCGGGGGCACAGCCGCCAGCCGGGCCAGTACATCGCGCGATGTGATCGCGTTGGCGTTCACGCGGCCTCCGCCGGGCCAACCTCTGTTGGCGTAGCGTCCTCTGCGCACTCTTCGAGCGTGTACCAGGTCGTGACATGGCAGATGACATCGACGACCTCAGCGCAGTTTGGGCAGACGATGACGCCGTCGCCTTCCGGCAGATCGGCTACAGGTATTGGCTCACCACAGAACGGGCAGTCGGCGCCCAGCGGGAACTGGCCGATGTCAATGCCCTTGGTGCCGGAGCGCTTGACGAACTCGACCTGCTGACGACCATCGGGCAGGTCGCCGGTTTGAATGCCGGCCTGGGCGAGTTCCGGGAAGAAGGTGGCGAGCTGCTTGCGCACGTCTTCGTTGCTGTACCCGGCGCCGGGGTCGGCCCATTCCTGATCGTTGTATTTGAATACACGTTCTTTTTGTTCGGCCATTGGGAAACCTCCTTTGAGTTGGCCGCTGCGGATTGTGATCCGCAGCAAGCGGTTGAGCAAACTAGGCAATCGGTTCGGAGGCGAGGATCTCGCCTTCGACGGGTTGTTCTGAGAGTTCGTCGGCGAAGAAAGCCGTGCAGATGCGGTCGACGATGTCGTGCAGATTGGCAAAGGCGCCGCCTTCCATCGTCCTGGGGAACTCTCCTTCGTCGGCGATGGCGGCCATGATCTGGCGGTCGCTTAGCGGCCCGTCGCCGGGCAGGATGCGGATGCTGATCACGGTCGCCTTGGACGCACCAGCGCCGCCCTGGGCGGGCGTGACGGGGCGCATGACCGGGGCAGGCCGGGGGGGAAGGGGCTGCACTGCGGGGGCGCCGGTGGAGACAGTACGGGCCGGTTCGGGGGGATTGGGCTTCGGTCGAGGCGGCGGAGGGGGCGGCGGGAACACCGGCGGCTCGGTACGAGGCACGATGACGACTTGGGCTTTGTCTGCACATTTGCTGCAGAGATCGTCCTCGACCCAGTAGCAGCCGCCTTCGCAAGCCTCGTCATCGGTACAGCCGCACACGCGGCAGCGACGTACGGCAGCGGACGCTTCACCAGCTACGGTATCGTCCTCGACGGCTTGTTGCAGATCCGCACGCAGGGCGCCCTGGTATTTGCAGTGCAGGCCGGCGCAGTATTTGCCCTGGACGTCGTCGGCGATCTGCTCGCCGCAGGCGGCGCAGTAGCGCGCGGGGCGATGCTCGTCGACGATCTCTTTCGCGGCGGCATGGGTGATGGTCTCGCCGGCCTGGGCGCGCTGCAGCGCTTCCTGTCGCGCCTCGTCGGCGGCGCCCGGGGCGGCCAGCAGGTACAGAGCCGACACCGAGATATCGAGTTGGGCAAAATTTGCACTGCCAAAGCGCTCGAACACGTTGACGAAGTTGTAAGCCGTGCGGCGACTCATATCGAACTCGGCGCGCAGCCAGTCGTCGAACTGGCCGTTGCGCAGACGGCTACGCACGTCGTGGAGTTTGCGCCCGATCTCGACGATGTCCTCGGCGGTGCGCCGGAACATGGTCTTGAGTTCCTCGGTGCGCTGCTGGACGACGATGCGGGTCTCGGGA
Organism: Anaerolineae bacterium; assembly: GCA_016931365.1. The sequence goes on along the minus strand of JAFGEY010000382.1, from coordinate 3,836 downwards.
TCGAGGCCGGCATAGTCGAACAGCGAGGCTTGGACGATCTGGTTTGGGGTCATGGAAATGCTCCTTTCTGATAGAGTACTGCGTACTGGTTGATCTCGATCCTAGATGCATAGATAGGTCTAAATCTAAACGGATTGGGTGACCCATTTGGGAGAAGCCCGGCGGGCTACCACGACCCGCCGGGCGTGAGGAGGAGGACTGAAGAACGACGACCGGTCAGATCGGAGTTCCTCACTTATTAAACGCATTTCACCCTTCAAATGTAAACGAACACGTGAAAATTGGTGCTTTACTCGTACTCTGCCCACCGGTCACACGTCTGGCGTACAGATTTGGCCAGGCCGCAAACGAGCTGGTGATCGGTGTCATTGTAGATGATATCCGGCAGACCATATGACACCTCTCGCTCACAAAACCAGTGGTTAGGGCCGTCCGTTTGCCTGTGTTTGCAGGTCAGGCAGATGTGCGGCACCACGTGCCGCTTGTTTTTAGTCGGCGCAAGTCTGGACTTGATCATTGGCCATCTCCTGGCGGCGTATCCGCGATTGTTTCAGGCGCGTATTCCGTTATGGCCTGGCGGCAGAGCGATTCAATCGCCTGCTCTACGGTCATGTACGGCTCGACCTGGAGCTGTTTCACGAGCGCCTGGTACGCAGATAGTTCGAGCTGGATCGTGATCGTCACCGTATCGTTATTCAAGGCAAGATTTCTGGCCATGATCTGCTGGCTGTCCTCGTTTTCCCCGGACACCACACACATCGAGATGATAAACACCCCGGCCACCGTCCCCAGCACTAGACCAATTCCCGACCCTACGATCATTCCACATAGAAACATGTTTCACCTTCCTTTCGAGTCTGTCAAACAACTGGCGTGGCCGGCGGGGTGCACCCGCCGGCGATGGCTAATCTTGTTCACTCGAACGCGCCGCGAGCCGGGCCTCCAGCCGGGCGCGAACCTGGTCAGGCCGAACGAGCTCCATTGTCTGGCGCACGAGGTTGCGGGCTTTGCGAAGCTTCATCGCGCAGGGATGGCAGGTTTTGGCGTCTTTGTCGATCGGCACGTTGCAGATTGGGCAGCGCTTGCCCCCTCTGATAACCCGGCGATGATATTCTTCCGAGACCAGCTCATCCGGTTCATCGGCAGTGAGACCAAAGTCGCACGTGCCTCTAAGCGTACGCATGTTGCCACTCTTCTCTGATGGCCGGCAAGCGCTTGATCCGCTCCCAGCCGTGCCCTTGCCGGCGCGAGTTACGACGGCGGATCCAGGCGATGGACTCGACGACCTGGTAGCCGCAAGTGTGGCAGACACCGCGAACGACGCCGTCGTCGCGGTAGTAGGCGACGGGCATCAAGCAGTTGGGGCATTCCTCGGTAAACGCACGTCGCCGGCGCCAGCTGCCGGCGACGTGGACCTGGAAGACGCCGTACGGGCCGGCGCGGGTGGGCAGCGGGCGCCAGTGCGCGGGAATGGCGGATTGTGATCCGCCATCAGCAATCTTTATACCGGGCAGGCCGCGCCCCTGCAGGTGGCGCTTGACACGCAGGGCCAGGTTGGCCGCTTCGATAACGGTTATCGCCGTGTTGGCCTCGATGGCGTCGATCAACTGATAGAGCTGCTCGACAGTGAGAAAGTTGAGGCGATCCATCCAGTAGCGGATCTGGTCCTCGTTCATGCTGCTGCCTCCTGAATCCTGGCACGCAACTGATCCAGCGCATCGCGCCAGGAGATGCGGCGGGCTTCCACGGCAGCCCTCCAACTTTTGACGTCGGCAGGGGTGATGGTCTTGTTGTTGACAGCCGGTCCGGCTTCCTGGAAAAAGGCGCGCCGGGACTGATCCTCGTCCAGAACGAGAGGCGGATCGGCGGGAAACTGCCGCGGGCGCTGGGGCTCTTGCAGCGGCTCCACCTGGTGTGGCAGCTCCGTTTCCGGCGGTTCCGTTTCCGGTGGCTCGCCGGGGAACTCATCCTCGATCTGCAGCGGCTCTATTTCCTGCTGTGGATCGGCCGGGAGCTGTTCGACGAGCTGCTCGTGCGCCGGCCCGGCGTGGTCACCCAGAAGGCCGGCTTTCAGCGTATCGTGGATACCGGCCAGGTCGTAGAGCAGGTCCTGGACGTAGCCGGATAGTTGCGCGACCGTGGTGTGCAGGTCGCGGATCTCGTCCACGATGGCGTCGTCGGCGCCCGGCAGAGCGATCGGCTCGAGGCGAACGACGTCCTTGTAGGGGTTGCCGTTTTTGTTGAGCTTGTCGCTCTCGACGTACCAGGCGTCAAAGCGGCACCAGTGCTCGACGCCATCCTGGAGGGCATTAGGGTCGATGCCGACCAGGAGCAGTTGAGACAGATCGAACAGCTGAAGCTCCGGATACTCGAAGCGCAGGTTGTCGCTGTACAACTCGGCGACTGGCTTGCCGTTCTTGGTGTCACTGCGGACGACCTTGGCGATGATCATTCGTTTTTGCTCGGACATTTTATAACCTCCTTGACTTGTCACGCTTGTATCCATTATACAACATTTTCTCTCAAGCAGCGGATTGTGATCCGCCGGGAGCAGATTCGGGTTGGTAGTACTGCGGGTAGAACTCGTAGAATTTGGCCCGGGTCCGCTCCAGCCACACGGACGGGGGGTAATGCTTGCCGTCCAGCGGGCAACGGGTGTCACGTGTCCAGTTTGTATCACCATCGAAGCGGAACCCTTTTGATTTCCAAAAGTCTTTGGCCTGCTCATTGAAAACATGGCTGGGGATAATGAGCGTGTGACCATCCTCGGCCAGGCGTGGGCCGGCGAGCATGGCCTCACGATTTTGCTGGTTGCGGATCATTCTGGCAAGCGCGTAATCGCGGGAACGCTTTTGGGCAACCAGGTCATCACCCCAGATCATGCGTCACCTCCCGGCGCTCGGCTTCGCGCCACCGCTGTTCGTAGGATTTGCGCTTGCCCCAGCGCTGGGCGATGACGGCGCGGGGCATGTAATCCAGGGCCCAGCCGTCGGCGACGTTGTATGTTCGGCGCAGGTAGTGGTATTGGCCACGCGTGCGCACCGGCACGATGTGGGGATGGCGCACGTCGGCGGCGTGGTGGGCGTGGCGCTTGTGTTCGCCGGGAAGCCAGGGCGTGTAGGCGATGGCCTCGTTTTTGACGATCTCGGGACTGGGCAGGCTGCCCCATTGGCCACGGTTGCGGCCGGCGACGCGGATGGCGTCCTGGACGACCTGCATATCGACGACGTCGACGGCCTGGCCATTGTGGCCGATGACACGGACGGTTTTGCCCCACCACAGGCCGGGGTGGTCGTTGTACCATACGCCGATCCAGGGCCAGGGACAGGACGCGCGGATCCAGTCCCAGGCGGCTTGCTCTTTGCCGACCATACGGCCGCCGATCTGGACCGGCTCGGTCTTGCTGACCGGCTCAATGGCATAGGCGCCGGTCGGTTCGACATAAATCTTGAACATTTCGTACTGCGGCCGTTCGTGTGGGGATAACCAGGCTAGGCCCACAAGCTTACGATTCGTCATCGATGCCTCCTCCTACGGGACCGGGGTGTACCAGCCACCCTGCTTCAAGGCATTCGCCACGGTGAGGGTGGCAAAGGTATAGTCCATCCCGCCGCCACCACCCTCTATCCAGCAGGATGCCAGGAAGAAGACGAGGGAGAGTATGCTGCCGACGAGGATCAGGATCCGGTAGTTGGCCGGGTCACTGGCCCAGATTCGGAATTTCATTTTTTCCTCCTTATGCTACCAGGGCGCCGGCCAGGACGCGCCTGATATCACGGCGACGGCGGGTGAGCTGCTGCCGGTTGAGACCGGTGGCGGCGTAGAGGTCGGCGCCG
>JAFGEY010000381.1 GCA_016931365.1 Anaerolineae bacterium | reverse complement strand
GATCCGCGGCTTGATCGGCAAGTACTGCAAGTCGCTGGGAGAGCAAGCCGCCGCATAGAGTACAAATCTTTTTCTTAAAAGCTATAGAAATTGCAGCGCGCCCATGAAAAAACGGTCGTTGTGTCTTGATCGCAAATGCTCCAGATGTTCAATGTGTCTGGAGCTCTGTTTTATCATGACATCGCCTGTGAAAGCAAGACGTTTGTTGCGGCATATTGCATCGCCAGGGATGGGGCTGGCGCAAACGATCCTCAATCGGGCAAATTAGTTTTCACCCATTCCCTACATATTTCTGCAAGGAGAAGACTCATGTTCAAATCATTTGTCAGGACTCTCTTGTTGATCACGCTGATTGCCCTGTTCAGCGCGTGCGGACCGACCATGACGCCTGCTTCTCCCACGGCCACCGCGGTGCCGCCGTCACCAACTGCAGCACCGCCAACGGCCACGCCTGTATCAACGATGACGCCAACGGTATTGCCACCCACGGTCACACCTGTGCCCACCCTGACGCCAACTGCCACATCACCAACGGCGACACCGTCGCCCACGCCCGTACCGACTGCCAGACCGGATCTCCAGGGCGGCGCATCCATCACACTCGACACTGCCGGTCAAGTGGAACTCTTGCGCACACTCAATGGGCATCGCGGCAGAGTAAATACCCTGGTCTTTTCGGGGGATGGTATTTATCTGGCCTCTTCTAGCCAGGACCGGGGGGAGATTAAATTGTGGGATGCCAGGAGCGGGCAAGAGGTCTATGCCTTCAGCACGGCGGAGATGAGCCTGAATGGCATCGCCTTTTCCCCGGATGGAAAATTATTGGCTTCTGCGGATGCTATTTGGAACGTAGAAAGCAAGCAAGTCGTGCATACACTCGAACAAAACCGAGAGGACGCTGGTGTTGTGGCTTTCTCTCCTGACGGGTCATTGTTCGCCACCAGCCTTATCGGGCAACCGATCAAACTATGGGATGTCGCCAGCGGACAGGTAGTGCGCTCTCTTGAAATCCAAACCGACGACATCGCCCTCAAACTCGTACTCAGCCTCGCGTTTTCGCCTGATGGCGCGCTGCTGGCGGCGGGTGTAGGCAAAGGAAGAGTCATACTGTGGGAGGTCGCCGGCGGGCAAATCGTTGACACGCTTGTGTATGAAGAAGATGAAATGAATGACGTTCATGACTTGGCCTTTTCGCTGGATGGCAGCACGTTGGCCTCGACGGGCACCGACGGCCTGCTACGCTTGTGGGATGTCGCCAGCAGGCAATTGATCCAAACCTTGCGGCACGGGGACGGCCTGTTTGGGGTGGCCTATTCGCCCGACGGCACAGTCCTGGCTACAGCGGGCGATGGCCCGGTCAAGCTGTGGATTGTCGCCAGCGGGCGACAAGTGCGCTCGTTGTCTCAAAACGACGCGGTAATGACAGTGGCCTTTTCACCGGACGGCACACTCTTGATTTCCGGCGGCTATGATCATCAGATATATCTATGGGGCATACCCTGATAGTCAATACCAGGAGAGAAACTATGTCCAGGTCAATTGTCAAAACAGTCGTCCTCTTTACGCTGATCACCCTGCTCAACGCGTGCGGACCGACCATGACACCTGCTTCTCCCACGGCCACCATCGTTTCCGCGCCTCCAAGCGCGGTTCCAGCGACGGCGACGCCATCGCCCACATCCGTACCAACTGCCAGGCCAGAGCTTCAAGGTGGCACGTCCATCACGCTCGAGACCGCCGGTCAAATGAAACTCTTGAGCACACTCAAGGGGCACGACAACCGATTGTATGGCTTGGCCTTCTCCCCTGATGGTCGCTTCTTTGGTTCGTACAGCCTCGATGGCGTTGTCCAGGTATGGGATCGCGCCACCTGGCAAGTCATCCAGGAATTTACGGATCCGAATGCCACGGGCTGGAGGCTTTTCTTCCTCGCAGACAATGCCCACATTTCCTCGGGCAGTGGGACGGTGTGGGACATCGCCACGGGTCAAGTAGAGCATGCCCTGGGTCGCGGATATCGCGTGGTCTTTTCACCGGACGGCGTCTGGATGGCCGACAACGGTGGCCAGCACGGTATCGCGTTGTGGAGAATAGCGGACTGGCAGGTGGATCGGGAAATTGTCACCAGCCACACAGGCGATCATTTGGCTTTCTCTGCTGATAGTCGGCTGCTAGCCTCAAGCGGCCCGGATTTCGCCGTCAAGCTATCAGATGTGACAACCGGGCAGGAATTATATACGCTCCATGGGCACCAGAGTATTATCCACGGCCTGGCATTCTCTCCAGACGGCCGGTGGTTGGCCTCGGCCAGCATGGACACCACGGTCAAACTCTGGGATGTCCAGACCGGCCAACTGCTGCACACCTTCCAAACCGGGGGCGAGTTGTTTGACGTCGCCGTTTCACCTGACGGCAGCCTGGTAGCCGCCGCCTTGAACAACAAAACGGTCGAGTTGTGGGATGTCGCCAGTGGGCAATTGGTGCGCACCCTGAACCATGGCGGCGAAGTGGTGTCGGTGGTCTTTTCGCCGGACGGCAGCCTGCTGGCTTCCGGCGCGTATGATAGAAAAATCTATCTGTGGGGCATCCCTCGTTGATACGACAAACTATCTTGGGATAAGGAGCAAATTGTGACGACAAAAAAACAAATCCACTTCAATAACAAAAACACCAAACACAAGTACTATCCAACTCCACACGCATGTTGAAAGCAGGTCATGACGAAGCTCCAGATAGTCTCCCAGATTCCTTGAATCGCGCTCTTGGCTCGTATCTCAACAAAAAAATCTCGAACTGAAATGATCATACAACCGCGCCATCGCGATCAAGGGATTGTGCCCCAGGTAATCGCGGCAGGGCATGTTATACTGCGTGTGCGGTTTGCGTTGCAGGTCTTCCGGCTTGCCACCATGCGGATGGTAGAACTCCCACACCGTGCCGGTGCGCGCAAACTGCGCCGCCGAGGCATCGAGTGCGCGTTCCAGCAGCTTGCACGCTGCATCTCCCCGTCCGTAACGCATACAACCGCGCGCGGCCCAATAGGTCATACTGTTCCAGGTCGGGCCGCGCCACATACGCAGCTCAAACAAGGGCTCGGAAAAACTGACCGTGCTGATCGGGTGCGCGCCGAAAAAATGCGCCGGGTTGAGCAGGTATTCATCGATCACTCGCTTGGCCTGCGGCTCTGTCGCCGCGCCGACGACGAGTGGAAATATCCCCTCGAACGAGATGTGCCGCTGCGCGGGGTTGTGGGCCGCCCAGATGTCGTAGAAAAAGCCCGTTCCATCGTCGTACAGTTCATTTTGAATAAATTCGCGCAGTGCATCGGCTCTTTTTGAAAATATGTGTTCATCTCGCCCCAACCGCTTCGACCACTCTGTCGCAGCGCAATACATCGCGTAAACGTGCGATGTGGCGTCGACGCAGGCATAGGGACCAGGCTGCACTTCAAAGAAGCGAATTCCCTCGTCGACGCCGCTCTCCCAGTGCTGCTCCAGGATGTCCATGTAGAAAAAGCCCTGCCCCTCGGCGCGGCGGTTACTCTCAAACCAGTCAATCTGTTTGAGCAATGGCTCGTAACAGTGTTCGATCAGGCCATCGTCGCCGTGCAAATCGGCATAATCCTGGACGGCAAAAACCCACATCGGCGGATGGCCGATGCGTTGGCTCCAGCGGGGCGCGTCGCCGCGCATCCAGATCGCGCCGGGAACAAGGCCATCCTCCTGCTGGGCAGCGAGGTTATTCAAAAGTTGGTTTTTGGCGTGCTCTGGTTCGACAGGCAAGGTGTCGAACACCTGATGGATCAGGTCCCAATGCCCGAAAGCCGGACCGTAGCAGTAGCCCGGACCGATCTCCTCCCAGGGAAAGGGAAAGGGCGGCCGCGGTGGGTGAGTGCTCCGTTCGTGCAGTTCAGCGACATAGCGCAGCATCGGCCGCCAGGCGGGTTTGCCAAGAGTCTGCATTTCAGCCCAAGTTATCCATTCGCTCTCCAAAGAAAAAAGGCGGGCCGGCTTGGGGCCAGACCCGCCCTGCCATCTACTTGACCACCACATTCACCAATTTCCCCGGCACCACAATCACCTTGACGATCTCTTTGCCCTCGATGTGGCGCAGCACCGACTCGCTGCTGCGGGCCAGGCGCTCCATCTCGGCCTGGTCGATGCCGGCCGGCACGTCGATGCGGTCGCGCACCTTGCCGTTAACCTGCACGACCAGGGTGATCGTCTCCTCGGCGGCGGCGGCCGGGTCGTACTGCGGCCAGCGTTGCAGGTGGATGCTGTCCGTGTGACCCAGACGATGCCACAACTCTTCGGCGATGTACGGCGTGAACGGGGCCAGCAGCAGCAGCAGCGACTCGACCGCTTCGTCCCAGGCTGCGGTGCGGGCGACCGGCATCTCTTTGGCTGCTTTCATCGTGTTGCGCAGGCTCATCAGCGCGGCGATGGCGGTGTTAAAGCCAAACGCCTCGATGTCATCGGTCACTTTTTTGATCGTCTGGTGTACGGTCCGGCGCAGGGCACGGACATCGCTTTCAGGGCAGACAACCGGGTCTGCCCCTACTGGCTCGGCCACCAGGTTCCACACGTCCTCAACGAAACGCTGCGATCCCTTGATCCCCTGGCTGTCCCACGGGCCGCCCAGGTCCCAACGGGCAAAGAACATCAGGTAGGTGCGCACCACGTCGGCCCCGTAGAGTTGCACCAGGTCGTCGGGGGCGATGACGTTGCCGCGGCTTTTGCTCATCTTTTCATTGTCTTCGCCGAGCACCATCCCCTGGTTGTACAGGCGCAGCATCGGCTCGGTGAAATTGACCACGCCCATATCGCGCATCACTTTGGTGAAAAAGCGCGTATAAATAAGGTGCATGGTGGCGTGTTCGATGCCACCGGTGTACTGATCGACCGGCAGCCAGTATTTGCCCTCCGCCGGATCGAACGGCATCGCGTCGGCGGTAAGTGACTCGTTTTCCTTGTAATATGGGCTGAGATAGCCGTACTGGTACCACGACGAGCACATAAAGGTGTCCATGGTGTCGGTCTCGCGCGTAGCCGGGCCGCCACACCTGGGACATGTGGCCTTTAAAAATCCCTCGTGGAATTTGAGCGCGTTCTCGCCCGTGGGCGGGATCAAGGCGTCTTCGGGCAGCAGCACGGGCAGATCGGCATAGGGCACGGGCACCACGCCGCAGCGGTCGCAGTACAGCATCGGGATCGGCGTGCCCCAGTAGCGCTGGCGCGAGATCAGCCAGTCGTGCAGGTGATAGTTGACCGCGTGCCGGCCCAGGCCTTTCTTTTCGAGCCATTCGGTCACTTTGTGTTTGGCGATATTGCCTCGCGTGCCGCTGAATTCGTTCGAGTTGATCATGTCGCCGTACTCGTGGTGAAAGAGCACGTCGGCGTAGAACGGCTTGTGGGTGAGCATCTCCATCGTCGTGCGGAATGGTTTGGCCCACTCGCACAGGGCCTGGCAGCGAGCGAGGATGTCGCGGTCGGCAGTGACGGAATCCAGGCTGGTAATCCCTTCGGCAAAGACCAAAGCCCAGCGCGTGCCGACCACTTCGATCCAGTGGCCGGGCCTGACCACTTCCCAGGCCGTTTCGAGATAGCGCTGGGTCTGCCGGCGGCCCTTAAGGGTGACAAACAGCCCTTCAGCGCCGGTTTC
>JAFGEY010000380.1 GCA_016931365.1 Anaerolineae bacterium | reverse complement strand
CGTCAGGGACAGCGCCTGGCGCAGGCGCGGGTGCAGATCGAAGTATCGTTGCAGCAGGTACAGTGAAGCGTAGGGATAGGCCGCCTCCTGCATCGGCGTCGGGTTCTCTGGATGCGACGCCGCATAAACGACCTGCATGGTCTGGAAAAACGCGGGATGGGGCCGCGCGACGTCGGCTGTGTAGGCCAGCTCGGGACCGGTTTCGCACAGGTGCTGGTAATAGGCACGCAGAATGAGCTGGTCGTCGACCGGCGTGCGGCGCACCACTTTGGCCGGAAGTTGGGGAACGGAGCGATCCTGAGTTGAACAACGCGACCGCTTGCCCGGTCGCTGTGCCACTTGGTTGGCCGGTGGTTCGTCTGGCCCGAAGGCCACGGTCTGTGCCGGGTCAAAGAGCGATGTCCAACGCGCGACCTCTGGCGACTCGCCCCAGTCCGGTTGATCGAGAAAGACGTGCAGGGGCATCGCCAGGAGTTGGAAGGGCAGGTCGCCGCCGCACTCGTCGGCGACGATGGCCGTGGCGCGTTCCCAGACCTGGAGCATTTTGTCCCACGCCGGGCCCAGGGTCAGATTGATCAAAACCCGGATGGTACGTGACGTGCTGCCCACATCTGCCGACCGGTAGAAGGCTGCCTTGTTGCGGACGCTGTCGGTGACGCGGCGCAGCACAGACAGGTTTGCTTCCTGCTCGATTTCGAACATCGCCCGTGTGCCGTTGGGCAGCGTAACCAGGTTGTCGGGACGGAGCACGCGATCGTCCTCATACGGCAGCAGCCGGTCGGTGACGACATCCAGCCCGGCCGCTTGCGCGGCGAGCCGCACGTCGATCATCGCCCGGGCGTGGGATAGCTGCCTGGCATCGTCGGCGAACCCGCAAGGGTGCGCGTTGGGATGTCCGTGCGCGCGAAGCAAGGCCGCGCCAAGATCGCCCAAAGCGTAGAGATTGGACGCGCGGCCGCGAACACCGGGACGGGGCACGGAGAGGGCGATCCTGGTCAAGATATTTCCTCCGGTCAGGGTGTCGAAATGGTTCAGGACGGCGTTAACCTGGTCGCGAGACAACCCGGTATCGGCCTGGATTTGTGCTGTATCGGCCACGCTGGTGTGAGCAGCGGCCTCCAGGACGGGTAGCCAGCGGCGATCCGGGAACGTGGAACTCAAAGCGATTTCCAGATCATCGACGGGCCATTGGCGCGGTGACGTCGATCGGGGATCAGCGCGTCGGGGAATAGAGCGGTTTTCTGACATAGATGTCCTCCACAAAAATAAGATATCCGCAAAAATCAGCCCCTACCAATAATACCAACTATTTATAGGATGGGATTTTCGCGGTTGATCGGTCATTTGTGCGCCTGCTCGTTCAGCGCATCCTGCTGTTCGACCACGATTCGGTTGAGTTGGGCAATCTGTTCGTACAGGCGGGCAACCTCAGCGCATTGGTGCTGGTTTTCGCGCTCGACCTGATCGAGCTGTCCTTCGAGTGACTCGATGCGGCTTTGCAAGTGCCCGGCCTTGTCCTGCCAGTAGTCGCAGCTGCCGCGCAGGTGCCCTATCTGTTTCTGCAGCTCGGTTGCCTGGTTGGTCAGGATGCGCAAGTTGCCACATTCCTGGCGGACTTGCTGCATCTCGGTGCGTGTGCACACCAAATCGCTCTGCAGCCGGTTGACCAGCGCAACCAGGGCGTGCGCGGCCTGGGAAGCCCAGAGTTCCGGCGTCTGAGCGGCGATTGGTGCAATCGCCTGCCTGATCATTTCGCCGGCTTCAGGAGGAGGCCAGATCGCATCCACCGCATAGGTAAAGGCGTTAACTACGGATTGTCCAGCCTGGGCCGGTGGATGCTCAGCAGATGTTGGCCCGGATAAACCGAACAGTGTTTTGAAAAGATTCACGGTTCCTCCTCAACTCGAGCGGGTGTGGTTTCAACCTGCCGACAGCGTACCACAGGTGGTCACGCAGTGTCTGTGAGGTTTTTCACACATTCATTGTGTGAAAAAGTGAACTTGAATTTACATTCTTTTAAGGTGGTGAGTATGGCCGGAGGATTTCAAGCCCGTAAACTGCGCAAACTGATCGAACGAGGCATCAACCTCGTCGCCGCTTTCAATGACATCGACAGGCAGGAAGCGCGGGAACGCATCGCCCGAGAAATGGGTGATGTTCGCGCCCCGGACACGCTGCGTGCCTGGAGCGAGCAACTTCGCAGCACAGCCATCGAAGCTGACCTGTTGAATTTGCTCGTCCTGGCCTGTCTCAATCTCGCCCGAGACATCCCCGCACAGTGGGCCGACGATCTCTTTGCGGCCGATGGGCTGGGCCGTGCGGATATGAGCGCGGCGCTGCGGCAGGTGGTGGCGGCCAAACAGGCTGCCCGCGCGACGGATGCCGCCCAGGAAGCATCTGCCCCCGGGTTTTCGGGATCGGCCTTTGTGCCCATCTTGCCGAAACTCTATGTTCCTCGATCGATCGAGCGTGAGATCGTTGACCTTTTGCTCTCGTCCGATCATCCCCAATCTTCCCACCCGCGCGGTGTCGTGCTGCACGGGTTCGGTGGGTTCGGCAAGACCACCCTGGCCGCTGCCGTTGCCCAAAGCGAACAGGTGGCCTCGTTTTTTTCCAGCGGCGTTTTCTGGCTGTCGGCGCGCGAGGACGATGCGGAGCGCTGGTTCGAACGGTGGCGCCTGGCGCTGGGCCTGACCTGCGCGCCGGGAGAACGGGCGCAGGCTTGCTGGCAGCGCTGGGCAGCGAGCCAGAGTGGACGGATCTTGGTCGTCGTGGATGCGCTCCAGGACGTGTCCAGTGTGGCGGCAGTGATGGCTGCGCTGCCGCCGCAGGCCGCCCTGCTGATCACCACGCAGCAGCCGGATGCGGTCGCCGCCGGGCTGGCCCCACACATCCAGGTGCAGCCGATCCGCATCACCGGGCTGACTCCGTCCGAAGGACGCCGGCTGGTCGAGCAGTGGCTGGCGCGCCCCCTGTCGCCGGATGAATGGACGTCTGTGCAAAGCGTGGGCGAATCGGTTGACTGGCACCCCGAAATCCTGCGCCTGGCCGTCGCCGCCAGGGAAACGAAATCCTGGGCTGAATGGACCGCAGACTGGCAGAAGGCCGACCTGCCACTGAACGTGGACGCGGTCCTGGAACGGCACTGGGCGCGGATGGCCGGCCGCCATCGCCGCTGGATCGTCGAACTGGCCAAAGGGATGAAGCGCTGGGGCCGGTTCGGCGTGTTGTTTGGGGTTGAGATGTGGGGCGTCGAGCCGGAGGAAGCGGAGCAGCGGCTGGCCGAGTTGGTCCAGACCGGCGTGATCGAACGGTTGGACGACGCCGTCGATCTATTGCGTATCGATGATGCGTTGTGGCAGTTTACGCCGCTGGTGCGGAAAAAGCTGGGCGGCGCGCTGGACGAAACGCCGCCGGGGGAAAAGGGACTGAGAGCGGCCCTGCAAGATTTTTGGAGTGAGCTGCCCCGCGCGCGGTGGGCCAACCGGGTGTATCGCTATGGCGGTCAAGTCCTCAAGGTGCCCTGGCAGTTTGCGATCCTGGTGATTGGGTGGTGGCTTCTCGGCAGCCCGATCAAATGGCTGGTTGCCGTAGGGCTGTGGTTGATCGAAGCGGTCATCGGCCGCCGGGGCTGGCGTGAGCGCTGGTGGAACTGGACGATCCTGCAGACCGCCGAGCGCAAGCTCAAGGCGATCTGGTACCGGAGGGGGCACGAACCGGCCGAAGAGATGTGGCTGCTCTACGACGCCTGGGACGTCAGAAGCGCCTTGTGGCCGATCGCTGTGTTGGCCGCTATGGCGGTGCTTCTTGTCCTTCCTGTGTTGTGGATAGCGACGGCCGAGAACTGGCTGTATCTCGCGCTGCGCTGGTGGGGCATTACGCTGATGGCTGCCGGTGCAATCACCTTGGGCATCACTGCACTCCCGGTCAGCCGCCGGGCCTGGCTGGCGCACCTGTACGGCGTCGAGATGTGGGATTTGCGGATGGTGCTTGACCTGGCTCGCTGGCTGGGGATGAGCAGACCGCCTGGCACGAGTTGAGGGTAGATTGAAGCCTGTATGAGCTTCGACATGCTCAGCAGCACGGGGCGATGAGGGCCAGGCGTACCCTTCGCGCCAGGGGCGCTTCGGGTACACCGCCCTCATCGCATCCTGCCGGTGCGCCTGGGCGCACCGGCAGGATAGTTTCCCTGAAACGCTTTTTTAACACGCGGGAACAAAATCCAGATCGGGCATTTCGTGCCATCCCATCGATAGGCCGGGATGGCAGATTAGATCGTCTTTCATTTGCTAAACACATCATAAATATCCTCATAATTACTATAATTCAGCGATGCCGGACGCCTGCCGGTCGCCGTCCGATGCATCGAGGTGTGCAAGATACCTCGCCAGAAAAGTACAAGGTGTCGTGGTGGGGTTCGTTGCGGCTTTGCTTGCGCATACGGGACGGCTGAATGCGGCTCAGTTTGCCAGGCACACTCAGATATACTCGACTAACGACCACAATCCATACAGATCTTGAACATGCGCTGCGCGAACGGCATCCATATCAGCAACGAGCACATTGGCGTCGCCCATATTGACTTGCTTGTGAGCACGCCGGTGGTCCGGCATCAACGTCCATCGCTGGCGCAGGTCGGCAAAGATGACCCATAAAAAGCTGTCCGTTCCTTGGGCGCAATGGTACCGATCCACCTGCTTGTACGTCTGGTATTTGCCGAGTATATGCCGGTAGCGCGTGGTCTGTTCGACTTCGAAATAGTGCTCGTGCCGGCTGACCCGATCGGAGAGATGGAGGTCAGGGACCAGTGAGATCTGCCCGCCGGTCATCTCCTGGTCGAACTCATCTCTGTCGCTTGCATGGTATACGTCCAGGGTCAGTTTTTTGCGGTGATCGAGTCGATCCCAGCAGTCCAGGCGGAGCGCCAGTTCGAGCACCAGCAGATCGTGCTCGTTGCTGACCGGGTTGGCGATGCTGGGTGCTTTGACCTGATGCTCGCCTTGATCCAGGACGCGGTTCAACACGGCAGCGCCTTGCGCAGTCAGATAGAACAAATCGGGGAAACGGCCACCGGTGGAACGATAGCCGGAACACTGCCGATCGATCAATCCGAGGTCGATCAGGGGGCCCAACCGGCGGTGTGCGGTGCTCAGATCAACCTGCTCTTTTATCGCCAGCAGAGGCGCAGTCCATTTTTTGTGGTGCGTGAACAGGTCCAGAGTTTTCGCTTCGAGTGGCGTCATCCGGGACAACGTGGCGGTGATCCACGCTCGAGATATGCGACTTGACGACATAACATCCTCTCCAAAACAAAAATGGTGCCCATCGGGCCGAAAAAACAAAAAAGGACAGCGTCTCTTTCCGTATGATCTTTGGCATCGATCTGGCGGGCGCGAGCCTGCACGGTGTTGATGTCGCGATCTGGAAAGAGACGCTGTCCCCAAAAAGGTCTGTATTCTGATGTTTTGAATGGATGTCGTTGGTGTGTGTCACCCAAACGGCGGGTGACGCGATGTACCTTGCATTGTACCATGCGTTTGGTTGGCTGCCAATAGGACGATGGTACCAAAAATCGAACTCGAAAGAGCGTTTCATCAAGTGACTTGACAAAAAGTATCTTCTCTAGCGGTCTTTTGCTCATTGAATGATTTCACGACGTGGATAATCTATGTTATAATAAAATGGTATTGCCCAACATGCACACAACCATCACGGTCAGGATGATCGGGGCACAATCACATCATCTCTATGAGGGGAGACCATGCCACGCACACCACCACAAGAAGACGACGAAGCCGCCTCGTCCGAGTCTGAACTCGAACTGTCCGATAACGAACTGTACGACTTTATCACCAACGATCCCGTCAAAGACACTCCTGCCGAGCGGGTGCTGCAAGCCGTGGCCCGCTCGCTGGTGGAAGAGTACGAGTTCGATCACACGCAACTGCAACGCGACCAGACCGTCACCTATGAAGTGCTGGATGCCTATGGCAAAGGGCGCAAGGTGCGGCGGCAGGTGAGCGTGGCCGTTTACCCGGAGGGCGCAAACAAGGATGATCCAGAGCAGATGATCCGCGCAGCCCTGGTGCAGCCGCCGAACGTGAAGGCCAACGACGCCAGCCGTGGCGTCGCGCAGTTGGAAGACGTGCTCGGCGCGCTGCCCAACTGCGAGTACGGCCTATGGACCAACGGCACCGACCTGGTTTTCAAACACAAAATCACCGGCAGTGGACGTCTGGAACCCGAATACGCCGACCTCTACGATTTGCCCGGCAGCGGCGAAACCCATATCGATCTGGACGATCCGGATCGCCAGACAGGGCGCATCGCTACCGGCGACAACCTGGTGCGCACCTTTGCCCGCGTTCACGACTATATCTATGGCAACCAGGGGCTTAAAAAAGACGTGGCCTTTTGGCAGGTGCTCAATCTCATCTTTTGTAAAATTCACGACGAGCGCGCCGCCGGCCTGCGCCGCTTTTGGGTGAGAGGCACCGAGCGCAACACGACCGAAGGCCAGGCGGCGATTGCCACCCGCATCAAGGCGCTCTTTGACGAGGTGAAGCGTGACTTGAACTATGCCAGCGTGTTCACCGAGCGCGACACGATCGATCTGGACAACCGGGTGCTGGCCTATGTGGTGGGCGAACTGAGCCGCTACACCCTGCTGGATACGGACGTGGATGTCAAGGGCGCGGCCTATGAAGAGATCACCTCCAGCATGCTCAAGTCGCAGCGCGGGCAGTTCTTTACGCCGACCAACGTGATCAACCTGATGGTCGAGATGATGTCCCCCGGCGGCGACGCCGACCTGACCGATCCCGCCAACTGGCCGCGAATTTTAGATCCGGCCTGCGGCAGCGGACGCTTTCTCACCTATGCGCTGGATCACATTCGGCGCAAGATGGCCGCCCAGTTGTTCCCCGACCTGCACCCGCTGCAACGCGCGCCCAGGATGGAACAAGGCGAGGCCGCCGGCCTGGTGCGCCGCTACGCCGCCGAATGTCTCTACGGCATCGACTTTGACCCCGACCTCAAGCGCGCGGCGCGGATGAACATGATCCTCAACAACGACGGCCACGGCAACATCCTCTCGTTTAACTCGCTGGAATTCCCGTTGATGCTGCGCGCCGTCCCCGCCGAACTGCGTCGACAGTATGCCGACCGCCCGCGCGAGACCTGGCCCGACCCCGTCCGCGCCCGGCTGGATGCCGACTTGGGGACTTTTGACAACATATTCACCAATCCTCCGTTTGGCGCCAAAATCCCCATCGATGATCCCAATATTCTGCGTCAATTTGACCTGGGCCACCGCTGGACGCAAGACAGCGAAGGACGCTGGGTGCGCTCCGCCGACCTGCAAAGCCGCGTGGCCCCGGAGGTGTTGTTCATCGAGCGCTGCGTGCAGTGGGCTAGGCCGGGCAGCGGCAGGGTGGCGATTGTGCTGCCCGACGGCATCCTGGGCAACCCCGACGCCGAGCCGATCCGCGCCTGG
>JAFGEY010000379.1 GCA_016931365.1 Anaerolineae bacterium | reverse complement strand
TCGATGGGGCGGAGGATAAAGTCCGGGATGTGCCCACGGGCGTCAAAAGCCATGACGAGCAGCGCGACAATGACGGCATAGATCATCGGGATGCGGATGACATTGTCCAGTGCTTTGCGCCACGAGCCACCGCCCGCGCAGAGGATCACGCCCAGTGTCGCCGCCATCGACGCCGTGGTCACAAAATAGACCATCGCTCGCGCCTGGGCCTCCGCGCCAAAAGCAAAGAGCACCACCGAGAGGCCAAAGTTGCCCGAATTGATCACCAGGACGGGCAAAACCAGCGCGCGCCGTCGCTTGCCCCGCCAGCCGAGCAGCGTCGCCACGAGCCAGGCCAATGCTGCCACCGCCAGTGTAGCCACAAAAGCAAACAAGGCCACGCGGCCCGTCTCCGTGCCGGTCAATTGGGCGTTGGTCAGCGAAGAAAAAATGATGCACGGCGTCAGCGCGTAAAACGTGGTTCGCGAGATGGCCTTGACGTCCGGCTTGATGGTCAATCCCAGCGCTGCGCCCACGCCGATCACGACAAACACCGGCAGCAGGTTGTTGACAAAGATGTTCAGCAGCAAGCTCATTCGTCGTCGTCCTCGTCCCAGTCTTCGTCGTCGTCAAAATCATACATGGCAAAATCGAGCGAGCCCTGCATAAAATCCATCTCGGCCATTGCTTCGTCGGCAGCGTCTTGCAGCGCCTCGTTGCCCTGCTCATAGCAGATTTCGAGCACGCGCCGCGCTTCCGGCCCGCCGATCTGCCCCAGCGCCCACACGGCCATCAGCTTGACTTCGGCGTCGGGGTCGGCGACTATCCGGCTGAGCATGCCCACCGTCTCGCTCAGGCGCAGCGCGCCGCACGCGCGCACCGCTTCAAAGCGCATTTCGACGTCGTTCGAATCCAGTTCGTCAATGATCGTGTTGGACCAGTCGTCGTCGGCGCTGCGGCCCATCGCAAAGATGGCACTGATGCGCATCCGTGGCTCTTCGTGCTGGTAGGCCTGTTCGATGATCGACCTGACCTGCCGCCGGTCGAAATAAGCAATCGACTCGATCGCGCGACGGCGCACGTCTAGATCTTCGCCCGTGTCGTGAATGGTCTGCCACAGGGCGTCCCAGATCAGGTCAGCCAAGTGAGGCTGGAGCTTGCCCAGTTCGGCGAGCAGCGCAAAGCGGCTCAATGAGGTCGCCGCCGCTTCGCGCACCAGTGCTGCGTCATCACTGCGCATCAGACGGATGAGTGGGCGGATCAACCGGATATCCTCGACCTCCCACAACCCCTCGATGCACGAGGCGCGCACGCGCGCTTCGGCGTCTTGCAGGCCCAGCGTGAAAATCTGCGCAAAGTCGAGTTCCAAGTCGGCCTCGACAGCTTCGACCATCCGGGCGACGAGGGTGCAACGCTGGTCAGCGGAGAGTTGCGCCCAGGTCCGGGTAAACTGGTCGAATTCATCGCCGATCAGGTTGGAGAGCCGCCGCACCGCATCGTCGGGCGGGCTTTCTCGATCAAGTTGTTTCAATGCTTGGGTCAGGTATTTCAATCTATTGTCCTTTGCTACAAGTGCCTTGTAAAACTTGAGGCGCGAAACGTGAGACTCGTAACTTTACGTTCGATAATGAGCATTGATGTCCACATAGGCGTGGGTCAAATCGCACGTCCAGACGGTGGCCTCGGCGTCGCCCTGGCCCAGGTCGAGCCGGAAGGCGATCTCGTCTTCGGCGAGCATCCGCGCTGCGCGCGCTTCGTCGATCTCAAACGGTTCACCGTCGCGCACCAGGTGCAGCCGGTCGACCGCGTTTTCCATCCATAGCGAGAGCCGCGCCGGGTCGAACTCGACGCCGCTGTAGCCGGCCGCGCAGATCACGCGGCCCCAGTTGGCGTCCTCACCATAGACCGCTGTCTTGACCAGCGGCGAGTGGGCGATGCTCTTGGCCACTCGTTTGGCGGCAGCGAAATCGGCGGCGCCGCCCACGTGAATGGCGATGAATTTGCTGGCCCCTTCGCCGTCGCGGACGATGGCCTGCGACAGGGTCGTCGCCACCGCCGACAAGCCTTCGACAAAAGCGGCGTAATCGGAGCTGTTGGCATTGGAGATGACGGCGTTGCCGGCCAAGCCGTTGGCGAGCAAGAGCAGCGTGTCGTTGGTGCTGGTGTCGCCGTCGACGGTGATCGCGTTAAAGGTACGTTCAACAACGGTGTTGAGCGCGCTTTGCAGCGCGCCGCGCTCGACCGCCGCGTCGGTGACGATCAGGGCCAGCATGGTGGCCATGTTGGGATGGATCATCCCCGCGCCCTTGCACATCCCGGCGACCGTGACCGTTTTGTCGCCGACCTGCACCTGCACCGCCGCCTCTTTGGGGCGGGTGTCAGTGGTCATGATCGCCCGCGCGGCGGCGTGGCCGCCGTCCGGAAGCAGAGCCGGCGCGGCCAGTTGGATGCCCCGGTCAATGGTCTCCATCGGCAGCGGCTGGCCGATCACGCCGGTGGACATCACAAACACCGAGTCGGCGTCGAGGCCCAGCGCGTCGCCGGTCAGGCGGGCGGTTTCCTGCACATCAGCCAGCCCTTGCGCGCCGGTGCAGGCGTTGGCGTTGCCGCTGTTGACGACCACGGCCTGCACCCGCTTTCCTGCCCGGATCAGCGCCCGATCATAGATCACCGGCGCGGCCTGGACGCGGTTGGTGGTGAACACGGCGGCGGCCGCGCAGGGCTGATCGGCGGCGATCAATGCGATGTCGAGCGCGCCGTCCTTTTTCAACCCGCAAGCTGCGCCGGCGGCGCGAAAGCCGGGCACGTCGGTGAGGGTGGGATCGTTGAGCGAGATGACACTCAATGTCGTTTCCTTTCAGATCTGTTCAGATGTCTTGAGTTGGTTCACATAAATTTGACGAATGTCTTCAAACAGCCTGCAATACTCCGGTGTGGCATAGTCGGGATAAGTCCACGGCCAGGCGCGGAAGGCCTTGTCACGGTATTGCAGGGTCACTTCAGCGTAAATGCCCACTGCATCCGGCGCTTTGCCGATATAGATGCGGTGGCCGTGGTTCTTGGTCGTCGCCAGCACCAGCTTGGCCATCGACACGTAACCGGCGTCGAGGTTAACCCGACGATGACCCCCGTCTGCCAACTGCCACTCGATGGCGTTGGTGTGAATTTTGATTTGGGCCAGGTCGCCGGGATCGATCAACTTTTGGAAAGCCCAGATGCGGCGTACCAGGTTGGAGCCAAACTCAGCAGCGTAATAGGGCGTGTGATCAAAGGGCAGCAGGTCGCTCTCGAAATCGACCGGGCCAAACGCGTCGATCAGGACGGCTTCGGACTGCTGGAGCAGCGTGTCGCTCTGGCCGAACGCACTGACGATCAGCTTGACGGGTTGAGGTGGTTTAGGATGTCCCATGTTGTCTGATTTCCTGACCTACAGCTGTTGGGCTGCCCCGGTCTTTCAGTGAACTTGGATTTGCAACGACAAATCCGTTTCAACTTCCAACAACCGCTGGTTGTAAATTTCCACGATCTCTTTCAGGACACTGAAAAAGTCTTTGCTTTCTTCTGTAGCAAGCTCGATGATGTTCAATGCTACAAAGTCTTCAATCGAGATAATGGTCACTTCCTTATCAACGCCCTCGTCTTGTGCGAGAATTCGGGCTTTGTTTTCTTGTTCACGCGGAATCAACAGGATAGGATACAAGCCAGCCCTGACGTTTTTGATGCACTTTTGCAAGACGTCTCTCGATGGCGCAGATGTCACATGATAAACCAGTTTCAAAATGGCAAAATCGCCTGCCCGTTCTGTTTGTCTATCTCCGGCATGAGCAGGATGATTAGGAATATCCATTCCTTTGAATCGTCTTGCCAATTTTGCGCCTACAAGCTGTTGTTCAACCACCCCACCTGAACGCCCTTTGGCGTTTTCTAAAATCGTTCCTACCCAAATTTGGGGCGAATGTGTTTTGTTCAGTTCTAGCTTCAAGTTAGACATACTTGATCCTCGGCTTCTTTTTGCCTCGACTTTTAAGGGTTAGGAACATTCAATGTTAGCGATCTGGTCAGCGTTAACAGCCCAGTTGATGGCGACTGTTGTGTAAGTATAGTAAACCGGAGTAAAACTCCGAGCAGGGTTCTGCACAAAACCCATTCTGGGAGATTCAAAAACCTGTACCACTAATCCCAAAAAGTAATCATCCTGTGCTTCGTTTGCAACTCTCCATTCCTTGTCGGTAAAAGTAATTCCACCTATTTGTTTGGCAATCCCCTTGATTTCGACCAGGGTTGGACTAACCGCTTTAATAATTTCAAAATCAAATCCGACACCATCATCCCGGCGATCCCTCAGAGTTCCATTGAACGGTGTTGAACCCGCAAGAAACTTGGAGATAAAAAACTTTTCTGCCATCCTGCCAGTAGGCCCACGGGGAATATACTCAACATTCTTTCTCGCCTTTTTCTTTTTCTCCAAATCTCCAATTTCCTCTATGGTAGAATGGAGTTCAGTTTCAATCTTTGGACGTGCTTCAGGCTTAATGATATCCAGAACAACTGCTCTTAAGGCATTTTCACTCAGATCATCAAAAGCGAGCATCACTCTTTGACGGCTCGGGCGAATTTCTCGCTGATACCAACCTTTTCGTTTATTGTCGTAATAAGGATCAAATTCATCCCGCCAGTTCTTGACAGAGTTCGGTTTCACACCCAGGCTGCGACCAACTTCCTCAAAAGCCTGCTTGTATGATCGATAACTCAGTTTCTCAAGTCCTTCCTCTCCGAACTTGGACAGATAAAAGGCCACAACCATCGCGAGTTCATTTTCTGGTTTCATTGCCCCGCTCTTATCAAAAACTGCTTGCCGCTGCCGCCTACTGCGGTCCGGAGACAACCGGACAAATCATCATTTCTAACTTCAGCGCGTTGTTGTCCTTCACGTCGCCTGCGGAAGAAGGTGCGATAGGCAAATTGCTGCCCGTGTGTTAGTTGCTCTACTCTTTCATAATGCGCTTCGTTCATCATAGCTAGATGACGCCTAACTTCATCACCGGGCCACCAGCGATTGTCTGAATCGCTCATCGGCTCAATAATTTCGGCCAAACCAGCAGAGTTGATGGGCGGCGGAGCGGGGATTTCATTGTAGAACCATTGCAAATCCTTATTGGCAATGACGCTCTTTTTGAGTCGGTCTGAGAGCAAAGATTTGGGGCGCG
>JAFGEY010000378.1 GCA_016931365.1 Anaerolineae bacterium | reverse complement strand
CGTTGGCCGCGATGACCAGCGCTTCAGTTTCGACCGTGCTTCCGCCGGCAAGATTGCTCGTGTTGCACAAAACATCGATCTTTTGTGTTGAGCCGGGCGCGCACGTAAATTCGCTGGGCTGCACCTGGAGCCAGGGTACCCGGCTCTGCACCGTGCCGGTCAGGTCGGCGGTGCCGCTGTTGGAAAGCGTGAGGGTACGCCGGATTTGCTCGCCGCGCCGGGCCGATTCAAAGTCCAGGCCGAGCAGGTCGAGTTCGAGCGCGGGCCTGGCCCACTGCCAGGCCACATCCACCGACGCCTGCCCACTGTCGCTGTCAATGGTCAGGGCGCGGCGAATGCGCACCGCCCCGGTGGGCAATTGGCCGCTGAGCAGCTCGACCGGAATGTGCGCCGACGCGCCCGCCGGGCACGAGAATTCGGTGTTGCGGATGCGCAGCCAGGGCGCTTGGGTGCTGATGCGACCAGACAGCCGCCCGCCGCCCTTGTTCGACAGGACGAGGTGGACGACGCGCGCCGCGCCGCGCGTGATCGGCCCATAGTTGAGCGTGCGCGGCTGCACGTCGAGCACTGGCGGCGACGATGAAGCCTGGGCGGCAATCCACGCCTCGCCGCCGTTGCTCCAGACGCCCAGCGCCTGCTGCGACTGGATGTCGCCGGGGGGCAGGTTTCGTCCACTGACCTCGACACGTACTTCGATGCTTTCCTGAGCCGGACAGCCCCAGACGGGCTGCGGGATCGAAATCCAGGGCACGCGGCTTTCGACGCGCCCGGTCAGGTAGCCGCGTCCGGCGTTGCGAATCTGGATCGCCGAGCGTGCGCGCACTGTCGGCGCGACGATGCCGAAATCAAAGCGCACCGGTTTCACTTCCAGCCGGGGCTGGATGCCTGCCGCGCCCAGGTCTTGCAGCCAGCTTTGCAGGGCGGCGTTATGGGTCACCTCTTCCTGCCCGGGACGGGCCGGCCGGGTCATCTCGTCGTATGCGCGTTGTGTGCGTTCCAACGCCTGGCGCGCTTGCACGGCTTCGGCGTCCTGGCCCTGTTCGTGCAGGGTGGTTTCGGCTTCGGCCAGCCAGTCGCCGATGCGCCCGCTGAGCAGGGCCAGCAACCCTTCGTCCCAGTGCGCGGCGCAGGTCTGAGCCAGTTCGGGGATGGTGCGCACCATTTGCTCTTCGAAAAGCTTAAGGGGCGGCAGCCGCACCTTGTGCGCCGGCGACGCGCCGAGCAAGGCCTCGCGCATTTCGGCGGCCGAAGGGTAGCGTTTCTCCGGCTCGCGGCGGTAGGCGACGGCAATCGCGTCGAGCACGGCCGCGGTGTAGCCTTCGCCGTACTTGTTCAGCGGCGGCAGGGGGCGTTCTTTGGGATCAAAGCGGGTGATGATTTGATATAAAATGATGCCCAGCGCGTAAAGATCGGACTGCACCGTGACCTGATCCTGGCGCTGCTCCGGCGCAGCATAGCCGGGCGTCCCTTTGGCCGTCCCAAACAGACCCGACTGCTCGTGGCGGATCAGGCCCACCTCGATGATCTGCACCTGACCGGTCTCGTCGACGTGGATCGCCGCCGGGGCAAGGCAACCGAGGATGACGGGCGGATTTTGCCCGTGCAGGTATTCGAGCGCGTTGCACAGTTGCTCGGCCCAACTGAGCAGGGTGTGTTCCGGTACCAGGTAGCTGCGGTCGCGGATGAGTGCGCGCAGCGATTGGCCGCGCACCGGCGCTGTGATCAGATAGAGGCGGTGGTTTTGTACGTCAGCGTCGAGGATGGGCAAAATGTTGGGATGGCGGCGAGCCTGCCAGCGCGCGGCCTCTTGCAAAAAGCGCTGTTCCAGCACTTCGCGCATGTCCATATCGAGCATGGTCAGCGAAGCCTGATGAACCAGGCAGGACTGCCCCGTCTGGCGGTCAGTGGCGCGGTAGAGGTTGACCTTGTCACCCTGGCTGACCGCCCGGCCGACGGTGAAACGCCCTTTGAGTTCGTTCGGCGGGCCAAAGAGGTCGCCGCCGAACGTATCACGGAGCGTGTCGATGTCCTGCCGGCGTGATGGACGCGCAGTCAACACGAGTTCCGCACCGCATAACTGGCAGGTATGTCGTTCGTTGGGATTGACTGTGCCGCATTTGGGGCAGGTGATGGGCATTGCTGTAACTCTTTTCCAGGGGCGCGAGGATATCGCCCGGTGACGGTGTTTGGTGTGGGCGTATTCTACAGGCGAATGGCGATTCTGTCAATCATTTTACGTCTCGACGCGCTTTGCGTCATCTGGCAACACACGCCATTCCACACATGAGAGGAAACTTGATGCCGATCAACTTATCCCAATAACGTTTCTTCCCTGGATGATCCTTGCTCCTCGCCGGGCTTTTTGTTCCAGTCGATATGCTCATAGTCGTCGAACGAGTGCGTCTTGAGCCATTCCTCAAAATCGGCCTTGATCGCCTCCGTCCACTCGGTGTCCATCTGGCTCGACGTGTAAATGCCTTCGCGCAGGCGTTGGTGACTGAACAACTCGCGCATACAAGTGCGCTCGGCGTGTTCGACCACCTGCTGGGCCAGGTGTGGCGGAATAAACAGCACGCCGGTCATGGTGCCCAGCACCACATCGCCGGGCATGCAGATCGCCTCGCCGATGCGGCAGGGCACGTTTATTCCCACCAGGGTCACGTCGCGGATCGGGGTGGGGTCCATCCCTTTGCAAAAGGTGGCGAAATCATCGATCTCGAAAATCTGTTGCGCGTCGCGGATGCCGCCATAGATCACTTGGCCGCGCTGCGTACGGGTAGCGATCGCGGTGGACAGGTTGGCCCCGGAAAAGGTGCCCTTGTAGA
This sequence comes from Anaerolineae bacterium, assembly GCA_016931365.1. The sequence goes on along the minus strand of JAFGEY010000378.1, from coordinate 2,588 downwards.
CCTTGCCAAACAGGTCGATCACGATCACGTCATTCTGCACTAGCGTCTCGATCACCCACGAGTTCATCGCCCCGATGCGGCCTTCCCGTTCGTGGCCGTACTGCATCAGGTATTCGTGCAGGTCGGGGCGCTGGGGTACGAACACGCCGGTCACCGCCCGCCCGACCAGGATGCGCTCGGGGTGCAGGCGGGTCCAGTTGCCTTCGAACTGGAACTGGTAGCCCTGCCGCCACAGCACCGACCAGGCCTCTTCGGTGCGCACGCGGGCCATGCGCCGTAGAATGTCGTCGGGCACGCGCGGGCGTCCGTCGGCAAAGCGCTCACCTGTCCACAGCGGCGTCAGTTGGATGATGTCATCGCGGTTGTTGAACTTCATCGTTTACTCCTCTACTCCAATAGTATGTTTGTTTATCCACTCCCAGTCGACCTCGATGCCCAGGCCCGGCGCGTCCCACGGACGGGCAAAACCGTCGCCGTCGATATCGGTCGATGCGTCGCGGATGCCTGGCGGCGAATAATAGGTGGCGGGCACCAGCCGTTCAAAGTATTTGGTGTTGTAAATCGCGCAGGCAGCGTGCAGTGAGGCAATCGATCCGCCGTGCATCGCGCACATGATCCCATATCCTTCGCAAATGTGCGCCGTTTTCATCACCCCAGTCAAGCCGCCCTTGTAGGTGTCGAGCGGGCCGGAAAGGATGATGTCGGCGGCGCTGGCGCGGATGTGAGCCAGCGCGTCCCACGGGCCGCCGTGAGTGGCCTCGGCGACGGCGAGCGGGATGTCCAACTCGGCGGCGAGGCGGGCCAGCACGGTCATATTGAAATGATCCATCGGCTCTTCGTACCAGTAATAGCCCTGCTCTTCCAGTCGCCGGCCAAACCACAGCGCATCCTCGAACAGGTTGAACATACTCGACGCGTCGTACATCAGCACGATGTCGCTGCCGGCCTCGCGGCGCAGTTCGCGGCACAGTTCGGCGTCCTGCTCCAGCCGGCCCCAGGCGTGCAGCTTGATCGCTTTGTAGCCGAGATCAAGGCATTCTTGGGCCAGGGCCATGTATTCATCCAGCGAGTCGAGAGTAACCGTGCTGGCGTACGCGGGCACCTTATCGCGCATCCCGCCGAGCAGCTTGTAGACCGGCTGGCCGCTGACCTTGCCCAGCAGGTCCCACAGCGCACAGTCGACCGCGCCGATGGCCAGGCCGAGCTGCGAGGTGCGCAAATTGCGCCAAAAGTTCTGCCAGATCAACTCGCGATCCAGCGGATCGCGCCCGATGAGTTGGTACTTGACTTCGGCGAGGCTCGCTCCGCTGTGGTAAGGTGACCAGCCCTCGATACCCTCGTCGGTGAGGATGCGCAGCAACGCCGTTTGCGCCATCGGGCCAGAGGGCATGATGCCGTCGCGCCAGTGATACGGCCCGCGCTCCCATTCGATGTGGTGAACCTTGACTTGGGTGATTTTCATCCTTTTCCTCCTTGAAACCTGTGAAAATCAGTGTTTATCTACGTTCGATATATGCCCGCACGGCCAGTCCGGCGGTTACGCTGCTGAACGCATCGGCGGCGACCGTCTTGTCCGCGCCAAAGATGCGCTCCAGCATGTGCACAAAGCGGGGAATCTGCGCCGAGCCACCGGTGCGCACCACGGCGTCGATCTCGGCTGCGCTCAAACCCGACCGGATCAGGGTGTCCTGCAGGCAGGTTTCGACGCGGGCGGTCTCGTCGGCAATGAGCGCTTCAAACTGCGATCGCGCCAGCGGTTGCCAGATGTCGATGTCTTCGCCGGCAAGCTGGATCGCGGTGAAAAACGTGTCCGAGAGGGCGATCTTGGCCCGCTCGACCTCGTCGACCATTCTGAGCGCATAGTTGTTGACGATCAGCGAGCGTAAAGCCTGGATTTGTTTGGGGTGGCTGCCGGTGAGCTGGGCCAGTTGCAAAAAGTGCAGCGTCTCGGGGCGGTTGAGTTCGGGGATCGTCTGCCAGTTGATCAGCGCTTCGGTGTATTGGGCCGGAAAGGGGGCCGGCGGATCGCCCCAGGTGGAGCCGCGCCCCAGGTGATCGAGCAGCATTCCTTCGATGATGCGCTGGTCGAACACGTCGCCGGCGATGCCCAGGCCGCCGGTGGCAAAGATGGTCGGCGGGCCGGCCTCGCCCACGCGCATCACGGTGAGGTCGAGCGTGCCGCCGCCCAGGTCGAACACGAGGATGTTTTGCGACCCGCGCAGTGTCAGCGCATAATGCAACGCCGCCGCTACCGGCTCCAACTCGAAATCGACGTCGGCAAAACCGGCTTTTTGCGCCGCGTGTGCGAGCCGCTCCACGGCCAGTTGGTTGTCGGGTTCGCCAGCACTGCCGACAAAGTGCACCGGCCGGCCCAACACGACGCCATCGACCTGCTCGCCGCTTTCGTGCTCGACGCGGCGGCGGATTTCGCCCAAAAAGACGGTCAGCAGGTCTTCGAGTGCGTAGTAGCGGTCAAAGATTTTGGTGCCTTCGTATCCCGTCGCCAGGCCGCTTTTCAATGAACGCAGCAGCCGTCCTGGCGTCAGCGCATCGGTCTTGACGTACACGTCGCGCACAAAGGTGGACAT
>JAFGEY010000377.1 GCA_016931365.1 Anaerolineae bacterium | reverse complement strand
GGGGCGAATTCCGGCCACGTTCAGCGCCAGCCCGGCGACGCCGCCCTGCATCGTCCACGCCGACGGCTCGACCAGCACGTCGCCGTTGTCCAGGTCGACGCTGACGCGCAGCGAGACGTCACATTCCCAGTCATTGAGCACGATCTCGGCGATGTGGTCGGTCAGCAATACAGAGTGGGTCTGACTGGCCAACGGATGGACGCCCAGCGGCGAGCGCTTGCCGTTCTGGTGCAGCAGGTCGAACGGCGGCACGTCCTCGGCCAGCCCGCGATCCAGGAATTCCCGGCCGGTCACGGCGTCGCGGATCGAGACGATGCGCGCGCCCTCAAATTCGACCGCCGTGGTCGGCGATTCGACGATCAGTCCCTTTTCAGTCAGGCGAATCATATTGTCCTCTCTGGGCAGCGCGCCGTCGGCAAAGATCAGCGGGTCGGTCGCCTGCACGTGTGCCATCAGGTCCGGGTCCAGCCTGTGCAGGGTTGATAATGGATGTTCGCTCATTGGGTTTTCTCCTTTGCCGGTCATATCGATTTTCTCCATTTGCGCGCCAGGCCGGCCCGCGCCAGGTCGAGGTGAATGGTGAACTCGGAGGCGTCCAGCGGGCAGCTTTCGCGCAGGTCTTCACGTGGAAAAACGACTTGATACCAGGGACGTAGGGACATGGTTAACTCGTCGAAATGCAATATGTCACTCGGCATTTTTTGTGCATAACCTTATTTGCTGGCTCATTCAGCCAGACGGTGAAGCAGTTCTTCCGCTTCGGTTCGGCGTTGCTCAATGCCCAGGCGTTCGTACAGGTCTCGGGCCTCTTGGGCATGCTGACGGGCTAACGCGACTTGTCCTGTTTTGACGTAAATCTCAGCCAGCACATACTCCTCAGTAGCCGCATAGCGACGTTCTTTCCACAAGGTATGTAGACTCAAAGCGTGCCGGACATACGATTCCGCGCCTTGATAATCTCCCTGTTTCATCAAATTCCGGCCACGATGGTATGTGATCGACGGCTCTCTTCTGTCCGCGCCCAATTTCTTGATCCAGTCTTCGGCCTTGTCCAACCAGTCAGAAGCCCTGTCAAAGTTGGACTTTTCACCTTCGATAGATGACAGTCGATCAACGGCCAGGGTTTGCAGATAGAGATCGTTATGTTGTTCGCCCAGTGTCAGTAAGGAATATGCCATCCTCTCGGCTTCGACCAACAGAGAGTTTCTTTCTATCTCTGTCTTGACTGTTTGTCTGATATCCAACAAGGCGGCAATGTGACTGCTCCAGGCTTTGCCCAAAACAGCATGGTCACCATATTTCCGGGCGATTTCTTCAGCCCTTTTAAAGTGCTTTTCTGCTTTGTCGTATTGCATCCTGAGTCTGGCAAGTTTGCCCAGTTCAAATTCGACCTGGCCCGCCCTCTGTTCATCCCAAGTGTGCTGAGCCGCCAGCATAGACACATTCAGAATTTCTTCCATTTCACTAAACAAGCCACTCAAATAAGGATAATCCCAGGTTCCTCTGGCCAACCGAAACAAAGTATCCCACCGTGCTTGCGTTCGACACCAATGAATGCCGCTCACAAGATTCGGATATTCAAGATCAAGCATTTGTAGGTACTCGGATTTCCAATCTGATGCCGGGTCATCCGTTTGGATGAATTGGACCAACCAATCCAACCAGCGATCAATGCATGGGCCCAAGTTGGTGCCGGCAGAGGCGGCTCTCATATATTCTGACGCGAGCGGCAGCACCCAAAACCGATCTTGTTGGGTGCGATTGATCAGAAAAAGCCGCTGAAGCTGCGACAGCGCAGCGTCCCGGTCGGCAATGGACAAATCGGCGGTGTAACCCAATGCTTCTCGTGAAGCCCCGGTGCCGCGATCAAACAGCGAGCATGCCAGCAAGATGATCCAGGCATTTGGATCGCGCTCTCGTGCCAGCGCGATCTGGCCGTTGATGCAATACTCGGGTATGTCCCCCGTCGCATCGCCCAGCCAGCGTTCTACGGCGGCGAAACTCTCGCCGCTGGCAATTCGCGCGATGCCCAGCTTGATCGGCAGCGGAAGCCCATGCGTCAACTCAAAGATTCGTTTTCGTTCCTGCTCTCTCAGTTCGACACCCCGCGTCTGCGACTCTTGCTGCATCAACGCATCCGCTTCCTCGGCGGACAACCCGGTCAGCGCCCATTGATCGGCGACGTTTGTCCATTCCCTGGACGTGATCAATGCCTTGGTCGGCGGCGGCAGTTTGCGCAAGAACGGTTTGATCCGCTCGTCCCGCACGCTCTCCATATTGTCCATTACCAGCAGCGTGCGCTGCCGGCGCAGCGCCTTGTCGACCAGGTTAGCCTGGTCTTGCGGCAGGGCGCGGGTGATATCCTCGCGTTCCAATGTTTGCGAAATCGCCGTGTACACGTCCTCCAGGGTGTGCATGATCTGCTCCGGCAGGTCGGCCTGCTCCCGGCCATAGGCGCTCAGCACTTGTTCTTTGGCCGAGACCCAGACGATGGCCTCGAACCGATCCTCTGCGGGCAATTGGCCGTACCGGGTTCGATACTCGTGGGCGATGGTCAGGGCCAGTGCGCTCTTGCCCACGCCGCCGATACCGGTCAAGGCGATTTGCCAGGCGCGATCCTCCGACGACAGCCTTTGCCGCAGCCATTCGAGTTCATCTTCACGGCCCACAAATTCCACATAATCAGGACGCGGAAGATTGTTGTATGGTCGGACGCTGGGTAGAGCAGGAAAAGGCCGAGAAGGACGACTGGATGCGATTTCGAGGATGTCTTGAGGCATATCTTGGACGATTTTCGCGTAATCGCCCAAATAGCTTTCTAGAAGCGTCCACTGCTCGTCGATGATTTGCCGGCAGCGCGCTTGTTCTTTGGGATCGGACGAAACCCTGTAGATCGTTTCGTATTCGTTGATCAAACGATAGGACTCGCGTATATGCTCTTCCAGGTCGGTTTTCCTGTCCACCGGCTATTCCTCTCTCCGCCAATCGATTGGCCGCTATGTCCGTTCCTACTCGTTCCCTTCTGGAGACGGACCAGGCTCCCGGTTCGCTTTTTTATCGTCGTATTGCCCCAAATAAGTCTGAATTTCCTGCATCGTTCCCTTGACCGCCCCTTGAATCCGCCGGACGGTCTTGTCCATCTGATCCGTGTCGAACCCGGCGGCAGACAAAAACAACTGCTTGAATGTGGCGTCGATCTGGTTGATCTGCCGCACGTAGCCCAGAAAGACGACGTTGACCTGCATCAGGTCGGTCATCGACTTGCGGATGTTGTTCAACGGGTTGCGATAAAAGAGCAACAGCAAGACGCCCACGCTGCTGACCGCGCCGCCAACGCCGACATAGCGTTCAAAGGTCTCAAAATTCTGGGACAGGGCAACGTACATGCTGGCAACCAAAATGAGCACGCCGACGCCAAAGATGATCCCGTGCATCCACATCGCCATCGAAAACGCCTGGTGCGCGCGGTTCATCAGGTTGTTGAACTGCTGCATAATGTTTTGGTCCGCACTGCCGAGCAGTTGTGTGTAGGTTTCCATTGCCTTGTTGCGCTGGGTTTGCAGGGTGCGCAGCGCGCCTTCACCGCCCAGGCTGGTCAGTACCCTTGAGGCACGATCCACTTTGTCGGGGTCGGCATCGAGCAGGTAATCCGTCAACAGCCGGGCTGCTTCCTGCCCGTCGATTTTCCGCAAGGCGTCGACATAGCCTGGTGGCGGCGTGTCGGCCCGCACCAGCTCGTCAACAATGATCTTGGCTGCATCTGTCGGACCAAGTATCTGCTTGAGCGTGTTGGCTGCCCGGGCATGGATTTCGGCATCCTGATCCCCAAGCGCGATCAGCAATGCCTCTTGCGCCTCTGACCGGCCAATTTGGCCCAGGGCATCGACACAGGCGCGGCGAGGCACATGGTAGAGGTCTTTTTTGAGTGCGGCGGTCAAAACCTTGATCGCCTCCATCCATTTGTGTTTGAACCCGCCCAACGCCATTGCCGCCTGGTATTGAACTTCACGCCACTGCTCGCGGTCGTAAAGCCGCTGCTCCAGCACGGGCAAGAATCGCCCCTCGATCCATTCGGGATACCCCATCCGATGGACGGCAGTGCCAATGCCTTTGCATCCGGCCCAGTGCTGGTAGCCTTCGTCAGACTGTACCATATGCAGCAGTCGCTCGATGTATTCCTCTTCACATGTTAGAGCCACCAAAAAGCCCAGCGCCGTGGCCTGAACCAGGTCGTCTGAATCATGTGCGGCGATTTCCTGGAGACGCGCATTCAGATCAGGCGGGTTCATGCGGACAAGTGCGATGACGGCCCAGTACCGCGCAAAGTAGTACGGTTCGATCTCGGCGTCGAGCCGTTGGATGACGGCAGCCAATGCTTCCGGCATGTTGGTCGCGGCCAGCGCAGAGACAAACCAGCCGCGATCTCGCCCGCCGGATTCTCTGTTCAACCGGCTGATCAATACTTGCGACACGTACTGCCTGTCTTCATTGCTCAATTCAGGCAGTTCTGCCAGGGCTTGCTCTCGAAGAAGATAATTGCCGGTGAGAATGCGATCCAGAATGCGATGCATCGAGTCGTTCTGTGTTTCCATAGTGCTCTCGCCTTGTGAACTATGTATAGTCATTGGCTAAAACCCCAACCCCTTTTTCCGTGCCAGCACCCCATCGACCCAGCGTTTCTCGTCCGTCTGCGACGGGTACAGCGCCGGCCCCAACGCCGTCATCAACACACCCAGGCAGCGCGGGTGGCGCGACCGGAGCGGCGAGCCAGGCCGCATTTCCTGTCATCAGACATAGCGCCAGATGATCCATACCAGGTGCAGTGCCGTGCCCACCGCCAGCCACAGCACAAAAGCCGGCTTGCACGTCTTGTGACGAAACACCGCCCGCCCGAGCCAGCCAGCGACAAAGCCGCCGGCCACTCCCAGCCCGTGCAAAACCACTTCCGGTACACGCAGCCCGCCGCTCTTCGACTGCGCCTTGTCGAACCCGTAGAAAGCCAAAGTCACCAGATTGCACACAACCAGCCAGGCCCAGTAGAACGGCCAGCCGGTCCACTCCCGGAGGAACAGGGCCGGGATGGCGACCAAAACCAGGGCCAAAATGCCGAATGTCTGTCGAGGCGAAGCGCGCCGGGTGTTTCGTCTGCGTTTCATCCTGTCTGCTCACACATATTGGCGCAAAAAGGCGACAATGGCCGG
>JAFGEY010000376.1 GCA_016931365.1 Anaerolineae bacterium | reverse complement strand
GTGAGGGGCGCGCACGCAGCGTGCGGTCGGGGATCGAGATGCTGCGCGGCGGGTTGCAGGCGTGGCGACGGTGGGGGATGGCTGGATAGGATCAACAAGATTTTCAGGATGAACAGGATGCTTGCTCGATGCAACATATTAAATATTATTTTAAATTTATGAACAAGGAGGTTCAAGCGTGAACAAAGAGATCGAGACGAAAATTCAAGACCTGCTGGGTCAAATGACCCTCGAAGAAAAGGTGTCGCTAGCCGCCGGGGCGGATATGTGGCACAGCACCGGCGTCGAGCGGCTGGGCATCCCGCCGTTCAAGATGACCGACGGGCCGAACGGGGCGCGCGGCGGCAGCTTTGAGGGCGGCATCGGTTCGGCATGTTTTCCGGTGGGCGTGTGCCTGGGATCGACGTGGAACCCGGCGCTCGTCGAGCGCGTGGGGCAGGCATTGGGCCAGGAGGTCAAGTCCAAGGGCGCGCACATTTTGCTGGCCCCCACGGTCAACATTCACCGCTCGCCGCTCAACGGGCGCAATTTTGAATGTTACTCCGAAGACCCCTTCCTGACGGCGCACATGGCCGTGGCCTATATCACCGGCGTGCAGAGCCAGGGCGTCGGCGCGTGCGTCAAGCATTTTGTTTGCAACGACTCGGAATTTGAGCGCCAGTCGATCAGTTCAGAGGTGGGCGAGCGCGCCCTGCGCGAAATTTACCTGCCGCCGTTCGAGGCGGCCGTCAAGGGCGCTAAAACCTGGTCGCTGATGAGTTCGTACAACAAGCTGAACGGCACATATTGCAGCGAAAATCATCTCCTTTTAACAGAGATATTGAAAGGAGAATGGGGTTTTGAAGGCGCTGTCATTTCCGACTGGACGGGCACCTACAGCACGGTCGGCCCGGCCAACGGCGGCCTCGACCTGGAAATGCCCGGCCCGGCGCGGCGGATGGGCGATAAACTGCTCCAGGCGGTCAAGGAGGGGCTGGTCAGCGAGGCAGCGATTGACGACAAAGTGCGCCGCTTGCTGCGCGTCGTTTTTAAGACGGGTGTGATGGAGCACCCTGAGCAGCCTGAGCAGGCCATCGACCGGCCGGAGCATCGCCAGGTCATCCGCCAGGCCGCCGCCGAGGGCGCTGTGCTGTTCAAAAACAACGGCATTTTGCCGCTGGACGAAAACAAGGTCAAGCGTATTGCCGTGATCGGGCCAAACGCTGTGGAGGCCAAGATCATGGGCGGCGGCAGCGCGCACGTCAACGCTCACTATATCGTCTCGCCGCTGGAAGGCATCCAGACCCGCGCAGGCGATCAGGTCGAGATCAGGTACGAATTGGGCTGCACCAACCACAAAGACATCCCCGAACTCAAAGTCGGATGGCTGACGCCGGTGAGCGGCAGCGGCACCGGCTGGGCGGTTGACTATTTTAACAACCAGGAACTTGAAGGCATGCCTGTCGCCTCGGAGACGCGCAGCAGCTCGCGCATCATGTGGTTTGGCGACATTGCACCTGGCGTCAATAAAGCCAATTTCTCCGCGCGTTTCTGCGGAATGTTGGCCGCGCCTCAAAGCGGCAGCTATACCTTTAGCCTGGCCAGCGCCGGCTTGAGCCGCATGTTCATCGACGACCAGCTCGTGATCGACAACTGGAGCGTGCCCAAGCGCGGCAGGTCGTTCTTTGGTATGGGCGGCGAGGTCGCGACCGTCCAGATGGATCTGGACGCCAGCCGCGCCGTCAAGATTGTGGTCGAATACTGCAATCGCAATGTGCGGATGTTTGGCGGAGTGGCCATCGGCTGCCTGCCCGCCCTCCCTGAAAACGTATTCGAGCGCGCCGTGCAGGCCGCCGCCGAGGCGGATGTCGCGCTGTTGTTTGTCGGCACCAGCGACGAGTGGGAAAGCGAAGGCTTTGACCGGCCCGACATGGAACTGCCTGGGCGGCAGGTCGAGTTGATCGAGGCGGTAGCGGCGGCCAATCCCAACACCGTCGTCGTCCTCAACACCGGCTCGCCGGTCAGCGTGCCCTGGCTGGACCAGGTCGCCGCGCTGGTCGAGGCGTGGTTCCCCGGTCAGGAGTGCGGCAACGCCATCGCCGACGTGCTCTTTGGCGACGTAGACCCCTCCGGCCGGCTGTCACAGACCTGGCCCATGCGCCTGGAAGACAACCCGGCCTACATCAACTATCCCGGCGAGAACGGCAAAGTGGTCTATGGCGAGGGAATTTTTGTCGGCTATCGCTACTATGACCAGAAAAAGATCGCGCCGCGTTTCCCCTTTGGCTATGGTCTCTCCTACACCACCTTTGCCTACAGCAACCTGCGCCTGGATGCTGCCGAGTACACCGTCGGCGATCCGGTGACTGTTTCGGTGGACGTGACCAACACCGGCCAGCGCGCTGGCAAAGAGGTGGTGCAGGTGTATGTGCGTGACGTCGCCTGCCGCCTGGCGCGGCCGGAAAAAGAACTCAAGGGCTTTGCCAAAGTAGCCTTGCAGCCGGGCGAGACCAAAACTGTGACGCTGGAGCTGATCGAACGCGCCTTTTCTTGCTACGACGATGCCCAAAAGCAGTGGGTGGTCGAGCCGGGCGAGTTCGAGATGCTGGTCGGCGCGTCGTCGCGCGACATCCGCGCGGCTGTCAGGTTGACGATGGTCGAGCCGCCAGCCGGCGAATGCCAGATCGAGGCATCGACGGAAACGGCCCAGCCGCCTGTTGAGACTGCGTCGAGCGCCGGGCTTTCAAAAGCGAGCCGCCTGCGCGACATCGTCAATGACCCGGACGGCAAGGCCGTGCTGCGCAAGCATTTTGGCGCGATGCTCGACTCGCCGCAGGTGGCTATGGCCATGGATTTCACCTTGGAGCAGATCGCCATTTTTGCGCCGGAGGCGCTCACCCCGGCCAAAGTCGCTGAAATCGACCGCGACCTGCGGGCGTTATAACACCTGCCCAGTCTGATAAAATCCTCAAGGGGCGCGTATGAGCCTGCAAGCAGACCGTATCAAGTCGCTGCAATTCGACTATCCAGAATACATTCCGATCAGTGTCGGGATTCTACCCGCCGCGTGGATGAAATATCGCGACGCGCTGGACGAGATCGTCGCCCGCCACCCGATCTTATTCAATGACTATCGCCGGGGCGACCGCGACTATGATGCGGTTGGTGGCACCTACGTGGCTGGCGAGCACGCGGACGTGTGGGGCTGCGTGTGGAGCAACCTGCACACCGGCATGGAGGCTATCGTGACCGGTCACGCCGCGCCGACGCGCCCGAGCGTCCATGCGCTGCCCATCCCGGAGCGCGATGTGGGCTTTCCGCACGGCTTTATGTTCCTGCGTCTCACCGACCTACGCGGTTTTCAAGAGGCCATGCTCGATTTCGCCGAGGAACCGCCGGAACTGCATTTGTTGATTGATAAGGTGCTGGCCTACAACCTGCGCCAGGCCCAACTGCGCCTGGATGACCTGCGCGCGCGCGGCGAAACAGACACGATTGTCTACTTTGGCGACGATCTGGGTATGCAGGACGCGCTGCCGATCAGCCCGCTCAAGTGGCGCCGGTATCTGAAACCCTGTTATGCGCAAGTTTACGCGCCGTTTGTCCGGGCCGGCTATCACATCTACATGCACAGCGACGGGCACATCCTGGAGATCATCCCCGACCTGATCGACTGCGGCGTGCAGGTGATCAACCCGCAAGTGCGCGCCAACGGCATCGATGGCTTGGCCGCGATGTGCAAGGGCCGGGTGTGCGTCGATCTCGACCTCGACCGGCAGATGTTCCCCTTTTGCACGCCGCAGGACATCGATGATCATATCCACGAGGCGGTGGACAAACTGGGTTCGCCGCAAGGTGGACTGTGGCTCAAAGGCGAGATCGGCCCGGACGTGCCGCTGGAGAACATCGAGGCCATCTGCGCGGCGCTGGAGCGGTATCGAGCTTACTTGGCCGATTGAAGACAAAAGGACAAACATCGTGCGGCAGTGGTACGAATCGTATTACAAAGCAATTCCACAGAGCAAAGCGTATTCCGAGTTTTGCCGGCGTGTCTTTGGCCGCGATATGGGCCAGCACGGATTTTCGGACCTGACCCAGATCGATCGACTGATCGAGTTGGCCGCCCTTGGCCCGGCCGACCGCGCCCTTGACCTGGGCTGCGGCAACGGCCAGATGGCCGAGTATATCTCTGACCGGACCGGTGCGCACCTGACTGGCCTGGACTATATCCCAACGGCGATCGAGCAAGCGCAGCGGCGCAGCGCGGGCAAACGCGACCGCCTGGACTTTGTGGTCGGTGACATCGGCAGTCTGCCCTTTGCACCGCGCTCTTTTGATGTGCTGATCTCGATCGACACGCTGTATTTTACCGATCTGGATGCCACGGTCGGGCAGATGAAGCGGCTGCTCAAATCGGGGGGGCACATAGCCATTTTTTACGGCCATGGAGCCAGCCCCGAATG
>JAFGEY010000375.1 GCA_016931365.1 Anaerolineae bacterium | reverse complement strand
TTGGGCACCTGCCGCGCGCGGGCCATCATACGCTCGCTGACCGCGCACACGGTCAGGCCGGGGGGCAAAGCAAAGCATTTTTGCACGCCGGCCAGGCACACATCGATGTCCCAGGCGTCGAATTCGATACGGATGCCGCCCATCCCGCTGACTGCATCGACGAGGACGACCACATCAGGGTATTTTTGGCGGATCAGCGCGGCGATCTCGCGCACCGGGTTGGCGATGCCGGTCGAGGTTTCGTTGAGCACGACGGTCACGGCGTCGTATTCGCCTTGGGCCAGCGCCTCATCGACCAACGCCGGCGTAACTGCCTGGCCCATCGGCGCCTCCACCTTGTCGCAGGAGACGCCGTTGGCCCGGGTGATCTCGTGCCAGCGCTCCGAAAACGCACCGCAAACGGTGTTGAGCACGCGCCGGGTGCTGCACTGGCGCACCGCGCCCTCCATCACTCCCGTCGACGAGGCAGCAAACATAAAAACACGTTGCGTGGTATAGAGCAGTTGTTGCAGCTTGGGCGTGACCTCGGCTTGCAGCGTCGAGTATTCGCTGCCCCGGTGGCCGATCATCGGCGCGGCCTGGGCCAGCAAGACTTTCTCCCGCACGTGGGTGGGACCGGGGATGAAAAGTTTTTTGTACATGACACTCTCCTCTCTATGCCGGGCGGCAAAAAAAGTCGCGCCGGTAATGGCGCGACATTGCAAACATACCTAAAACAGCACAGACTGGCGACGGCGTCGTTGTCCAGGTGACTGCGATTTCATCTTGACCTTACCGGAGGGTTTGCCAGCGCTTCGAACTTTATAGTTCGCCACGTCGGACGCCACCAGGAAGGTGAATCAGATTATTCTATCATAGATCAAGCTGGCGAGCAAAACATCACAGCAATTCGCTCTGTCCCCTGGCGTTGAGCGCGTCGACAATACGCCGGACGTCCTCGGAGCGATCACGGGGGCAGATCAGTAGTGCATCATCTGTCTCGACGACGATCAGCCCTTCGATGCCAATGATGCCGACCAACTTTGTGGGACTGTAGATCATTGCATTGTGCGTTTCGATAGCGACATGATCGCCAATGAAAATGTTGCCATCTTGATCGGCGGGGAGCAGTTCCATCAGCGTACCCCAACTGCCTACATCATTCCAGCCGATATCGACGGGGATCACCGCCACATCAAGGGCGCGTTCCATAATCCCATAATCGATGGTCTGATTTTCGACATTGGCCCATACGCTTTCCAGGGCCGCCTGAGCGTCCGGTGTGTCAACTGTACGTCCGATCTCTTGCAATTGGGCAAAAAATTCGGGCATTTGGTGCTCAAACTCGGCCATAATCGCCTTGACCTGCCAGATGAACATGCCGCTGTTCCAGCTATAGAGGTCGCTACTGATAAAGGCCTGGGCCAGCGAAGCATCCGGCTTTTCGGTGAACCGGCGCGCGTGATAGACGGTAAAGCCATCGATCGTTTTCAAGGGCTCGCCACGCCGGATGTAGCCGTAGCCCGTTGAAGCAAAACCGGGTGTGATACCCAGCGTGACCAGGTGACCGTCTTGAGCTACCTGCGCTGCCGCTTTGACCACGCGGCGGAAGTGTTCGGGCTGCCCGATATAGTGATCAGCGGTGACGACGACCATCACCGCGTCCGGGTCGCGGCGGTGGATGTGCATCGCACCCAGGCCGATGGCCGGCGCAGTGCTTTTGCCCGACGGTTCGACGATGATGTTTTCCGGCGGCAAATCGGGTAGTTGTTCGCGCACAATAGGCACATAGGTTTCGCCGGTACCGATCAGAATATTTTCCACAGGGACGATCGGCTGAAGGCGCGCATAGGCATCCTGGAGCATCGTTTGATCGGAAAGAAGATCCAGAAACTGCTTGGGTGTCTTTTTGCGACTGCGCGGCCACAGGCGTGAGCCGACACCTCCGGCCATGATAAATGCGTATACAGACATTATATGCCTCCTTGGATGAGTTGAGCAGCTATTCAGCGCTCGCTTGCGGCCCGGCAACAGCAAGCACATAAGCATCTGGGGTAAGATAGGTTCGAGCAACCTCGATCACGTCTTGAGCAGTGAGGCTGGCAACAAGCGACGGGAAGCGTTGCACGTAATCCAGGCCGAGGTCGAATAATTCCATCTCGACAATCTGGGCCGCAATGCCCTCATTGCCTTCCAGACGCAACGGCAGTGAGCCGATGATGTACGATTTGTTGTCGGCCAGTTCTTCTGCATCGACCGGCTCGGTTTGCAGGCGTTTGATCTCGTCGAGGATGCTTTCAACGATGAGTTCGATGTTCTCCGGATCGATGCCGGCCATCGCCGTCCACGCGCCGGTGCCCAGGCCGGCTTCGAGCGCAGTATATACGTAATAGGCCAGCCCCTGATTCTGTCGCACGTTCGTACCCAGGCGGCCCATCAGGCCAAATTCGCCCAGGATGCAATTGGCGAGCGACGCCGCGTCAAAGTCGGGCCAAGTGCGCGTCATCGCCGGCCAGCCGATCACCAGGTCGCTCTGAAACTTGGCGGGCATCAGGATCGATTTTCGAATCGGTTGGGTTGGCCTGGCAACCTCAGGCAGCGGCGCGCGGTCGTGGTTTGCGCCGATCCAACTTGCAAATGCCGCTTCCAAAAAGTCCAGCCCTTGAGAACACGGCATCGCACCGACAATGGTCACGCCCATCTTTTGGGGGCCGTAATGTGTGCGGTAGAATGCCTCAATGTCCTCGCCCATCAGTGCCGCGATTGAGTCTTCGTAACCCAGTTGGCTGAGGCTGTACGGGTGTCCGGGATACATCAATTCGCCAAAGGCGAGCGAGGCGACGGCCTGGGTGCTGTCGTTGCGCTGCTCGATGGCAGTGAGAATCTGCGTGCGCCGCCGCTCAATGTATTCTGGCGGAAATGTGGGATGGTAAAGACAGTCGGTGAGCAGATCGAGCAATTGTGGCAGGTCTTCAACCAGGCATTTGACCGTAAAGCGCGTGGTGTGCCCGCCCCCGCCAATGCTCAGGGTTGCTCCAAGCGATTCAACCGCTTCGTTGATCTGGGCAAAAGTTCGATTTTGGGTGCCTCGTTTGAGCATCGAGGCGGTGAATGCGGCCAGCCCGGCCTGCTCGCGGGGTACGTCGATGCTGCCGGCCCAGAGCCAGCCGTGGACGACCACCGAAGGGCTGTGGCGGTTTTCATAGGCCAGGCCAACGACGCCATTGGCGAACCGGCGACGAGCGATGTTGTGTGGGCCGGGAAGCAGGTCCAGGTGAAGCTGCGCCGGGTCGATCATGGGCCGTTGTTCCTTTTGCCCTGCGGCACGTACCAACCAACCGTGCGATTGGCCGATCTCAGGTATTTGCGCGCCACATCGCGCACCCGGCCGATGGTGACAGAGGTCAGCCGGTCGATATAGGTTTCAAACCACTCGTAGCTATCGACGATCTCGGCCCAACCGATCCAGTAGGCCTGGTTGGAGACGTATTCAGCGGCGTAGGCAAACTGGGCCTTGGCCTGCTTGATCGCTTTAGCCAGTTCTTCTTCGCTAATGCCATCCATCGAAATGCGCTCGAGTTCGTCCAGCAGAACCCGTTCGGTTTCTTGAAGCGTGTGCCCGGTGCAAATGGTGGCCGACAGGTCATAGATATACGGATCGCGGCTGGCAACCAGCGATCCATCAACCGATGAAGCCAGTCCGCTCTCAACCAGCGCCTGATACAGCCGAGAGCTGTGATTGGTCCCGCCACCGCCGGAAAAAGCCATCGCCTCGGGGCCGGTCAGGATGGCATCCATCACCAGCAGGGGAAAAAAGTCGGGGTGGCTGGCTTGCGGCACGTGATAGACCAACTGCAAGTAAGCCGTCGTGTCCTCGCCTTCATAAATGACCCTTCGCTCGCCACGCTGCTCCGGTTCGGGGCGGCGCACAGAGGGGGGCAGCGGCGCCGACGGGATCATCCCAAAGAGGTCTTGCAGGCGATCCAGTGCGCGTGACGGTTCTACATCGCCAACCAGCACGGCGATGGCGTTGTTGGGCGCATAGTAGGTATGATAGTGACGCCACAGCTCGTCGCGAGCCATCGTTTGCAGATCGCACAACTCGCCGACCGTATCGTGACGATAGTTGTGGACGCGAAACGCAGCAGCGCGAACCTCTTCGTCGAGTAAAAAACAGGGCGTATTTTCGGCCCCTTGCCGCTCGGAAATGACGACAGTTCGTTCGAGTTCGATCTCTTGGGAGTCAAAAGTGGCGTTGATCATCCGGTCGGCTTCGATGCGAAAGCCGAGATCGATTTCGTGCGAGGGAACAACTTCCAGGTAGGTGGTGAAATCGAGCCAGGTCATGCCGTTCTGCACGCCGCCGCAGCGCGAGATCAGCCGATCGGTTTCACCTTTGGGGAACTGGGGTGTGCCGTTAAAGAGCATATGCTCTACCCAGTGCGATGCGCCGGTGAGGCCTGGACGTTCGTCGCCGCTGCCCACACGATACCAGACCCAGAAACTGGCGACGGGCGCGTGATGCATCTCTTTGATGAGTATGGTCATCCCGTTGTCGAGGACGTGCTTTTGGATCAAATTTTGGCTCCAGATAGTGTGGCGTTTGGGCTCGGTGATCAATTGGCATCTTGGCATCTTGGCGCCCTTGCGTTGAGGTTTTTCAGCACGCTCCTAGTCGATGCGATAGGGCACGCCCTGTTCACGAGCCAGCACATAGTTCATACCGCCCATTTGGCGGACGATGCCCTTGAGTTCCATCAGCGCCAATGTGCTACTGACCTCTTGAATGGGCAGTTTGCTTTGGCGACACAACTCGTCCATATGGGTGGGGGCGTCGGAAATCAGCTCGAGCAACCGGGCTTCGGTCTCGTTCGCTGGCAGCACGGCACGCGCCTCGACCTGCTGGGCGATCATCGACAGGTTCAGTTCTTCCAAAATATCCTCCACGCCGAGCACCATCTTGGCGCCGTCGTGGATCAGGCGGTTGCAGCCTTCGCTGCTCTTGCTGACAATGTTGCCGGGCACGGCAAAGACTTCGCGGCCCTGCTCGGTTGCAAAATTGACGGTGATCAGCGCGCCACTGCCCACGCCAGCCTCGACGACGAGCACGCCGAGCGACAATCCGCTGATGATACGATTGCGCGGCGGAAAGTTGCGCGCGTCGGCGGGCGTGCCGAGAGGATATTCGCTGATCAATGCGCCATTTTTGATGATATCGTGGGCCAGTTGATGGTTTTCGGCGGGGTAAACGCGATCCAGCCCGCAGCCCAGCACGGCGATCGTGCGTCCACCTGCGTCGAGCGCGGCGCGGTGCGCCACCGAGTCGATCCCACGGGCCAGTCCGCTGACTATAGTAATGCGATTCAGCGCCAGGTCGGTGCTGAATCGCTCAGTGACCTGTTTGCCATACAAGGTCGCCTTGCGCGTGCCGACAATGGCAATAGCCCAGTCATCTTTAGGGCACAGCTCACCGCGCACATAAATCACGGGGGGGGGATTATAGACTTCCTGAAGCAGGGCCGGATAGTTCGCATCTTCCCAGGTCAAAAAAGCAATGTCCTGCTGCTCGATCTTGTCCATTTCGGCGTCGAGATCGAGCGCGCCACGCCTGCCGATCAGGTTGTCAATGGCCCGGCGATCCAACCCGGCCTGAACCAGCGACGTTGCATTGGCGTGCCAGGCGGCTTCCAGATCGCCAAAATGGTCGATCAACGCGCGCACCTTGGCCGGGCCAATCTGTGGGATGATATTGAAACCAATCCAGTACTTGCGTGCAGACACGTCGGGTATCCCGTCATACTATAAAGCGCGATTTCCGAATGCGCCGTAAGCATACCCGAACTCAGGGGTTTTGTCAAAAAAAGATCAAACGCGGGGCCGACCCACACAAAAAAAGCAATAAAAAGGTCGCGGCCAAGATGCTCAAGCAAATTGCCAACAACAGCGAAAAGGAGAGCATCAGCCGCGACCAAAGGCCGCTAAACATCGCTCCAGTCGTCTTTATTCTCCAACCGAACGCTTAAAATAGGCCACCAACTGCATCTTGGGGTCGCTTACAACCGACACCAGTTCCCAGCCCTCTTTTTCCAGGCGATCCCAGGCTCGAAATTCGTTAGCTATACGATCTTGCTTATCTTCAAAGATGCTGTCGTGACCTAAATAAATGATCCGGTAAGCAAGCCCAGTACTGACTAATTTGCAGTATTCAAATCGTTGTGTCATTGTACATCTCCAATGTTATTCATCGACCCACGGAAAAAGCTATGGATACACCTGCACGAACGCGCCATCTTTGACTTGAAAGATGTAAATGGTCGCGTTGCGCACATCGCCGTTTGACTCAAACGCCAGCTGCCCCATCGGCGTCTGCACCGACAGCCCCTTGATCGCATTGCTGACAGCCCCCGCGTCGAACGAATTGGCTTTTTTCACTCCTTCAGCCAGCACCTGCAGCGCGCTGTAGCCGTTGATCGAATAGGTATCGGGGTTGCGATACTCGACTTCCTGGTAGCCCCTGATCCATGCCGCGTCGACGGCGGTCTCGGGACTGGGCGCAAAACCGCTAACGTACATCCCCTCAGCAGTGCCTTCCGCCTCGTCAATCGTCGCTGCCAGAAATGCGCCGTCGGAAGCAAGGAAAGGCACGGTCAGGCCGGCCTGCACCAGGGCGTAGCGCAGATAAGGCGCTTCGATCTCGTATCCAGCGTAAAAAATCGCGTCGGGATTGGCACTCTGAATCTGGGGTAGTTCCTTGCTATAGTCATCCTGACCTTCGCCCACCTGGAGAGTGAGCACCACCTGGGCGCCGAGGTTTTGCAGCGCCTGAGAGATCGACGCCGCCAGGCCGATGCCGTACTCGGTGTCGTTGTGAATCACCGCCACCCGTTTTGCGCCCAGCTTTTCGATCAAAAAGCGTGCGTCTACTTTGCCCTGTACCGCGTCATTGGCATTGACCCGGAAAAAGTGCGCGTAACCTTTTTGAGAAATGCTCACCTCGCTCGACGTGGGCGTGATCACCACCAGCGGCAGGTCTTTGTAAATGTCCATCGCCGCCA
>JAFGEY010000374.1 GCA_016931365.1 Anaerolineae bacterium | reverse complement strand
GCCGGGATTGATGCGCAGCACCTGGCGCAGGCACGTCCGCGCCCGGCGAGGGTCTTCTGTTGCCAGGGCCAGCAGGAACCAGGCCTGCTCATGGTTCGCGTCCTGGCAGATAATGTCCTGCAGCAATTCTTGCGCGCGCGCCCTGTCGCCGGTATGCGTAGCGGCAATGGCCTGAGTCAAGATCGCGTCAAATTCTTGGCGATGAAATGCAGTGTTTGTCATCTTTGTCTCTAATACTCCGTCAAACTGAATCTGATAGGCAAATTTCGCCACGGGCCGGACTTGAGCTTATCAAAATTAGGTTGAAAGAGTACTAATGTGTCGAGAAAACACAAGCTCATGGCTGCTTGCTGACTAGTGGCAGGTAAACTTGGGTATGTTCTGGTTGGGGGCTTGGCACCCGCAAAATGGAAACCCGACCTGAAACATGTTCCTGCACCATTACACGGTTCAAAGGGGACAAAGCTACGGCCACAGGATAATGGAGGGGAATGACGCCAGCCGGACTCAGCACCAGTTGCGGCTCAAAAGCTTGGGCCTCTGTCCCTCGTTGAGCTGGGTAAAAACCCAGATAGGTCTCCTCGCTGATCGAATAGCGATAAAGCCCGTTTTCACTGTCAACTAGATACAGGATGTCACCATCTAGCAAGATATCGTAGACACTCGAATAGGTGACTCGAATAGATTTGTCGGGAGTGACGTTCGTGCGATGATTGTCCATATCGGCGAGGAAGTCTGGATTGAAATAGTTGAGGTCATAGAACCACAGACCGCCTTCGACAATCGGGAAAGTCGGCTTGGTCGTCGCCCCCACCATCAAACGATTGCGGGTCAGGTCCACTACGAGCCGGCGCGGAATCAGATCGCTGCCAAAAGAACCAAGTGGTTCTTGAGGGGATAGCACTACAGGTAGGCTGGGACACGTGGCCAAGTTGCCCGGTTCTTTCCAGTGGTAAACATATATGGCCCCGCTATCTGGCAGCCCGAGAGGTGCATCATGCACCTCGGTGACAAAGAGGTAGTCGTCGTACACGGCCACGTTGGTGATTTCCATGTCATTGCTCTGGGATGGCATGTCAATTTCAACCAGGAAACGCACCTGGTCAGATTGCGCCGGACAGTGTTGATATAGCCGGAGGGTGGGCGTAGAGCTGGATACAAAGAGAATTTCTCCTTCAGCGGCGACGGTGTTCCCGCCCCAGGCGGTGGCGGTGATCGGCTCAGAGTAGACACATTCGTATTCGCCGCTGCCACCGTCTTCTTCAAACACCATAAAATAGCCATTTCCCCCCACCGCGGTGTTACGGTCGTGGGTAAACAAAGCCGCGCGGCCCTGGTTGAAGGTCCCCGCCGTGACAAAGACGGCCGGGGGATAAGGCCAGAGGCCAACCTCGGGCGGGCAGCAACCGGCACAGCTACAGCCGGGGTCGGAAGGGTCAATCCACTCTACTGCCACTTGTTCATCGTGGGGCGTGGACTCGTCAAAAAACCACAAACCTGCCCCCTCCTTCGCAGAATATATTCTATCGCCGTCATTCCACAACCCCACTGAAAGCGTGCCGGTGGCAAACCGGTGACGGTCAAGGTCTAGGGTCAAGGTGTCGGTCAAGGCTTCACGATTGCTCTGCCACATCTCCAATCCGCCCCACTCGTCGGCCACATAAACCCAGTCAGGGCCAGTTTCGGAGTGACGGCAAGCCAGTTGATAAACCCAGTCCATAGTGCCCGCCGCGCCGATCCGGGTGGGTGTGTCGGCCAATAAATCGGTGTAGGTCCACAGGTTGTACCCATCTTCATAGCGGCCCGGGCTCCACGTGGCAAAGCACAATAAATCCTCATAGATATCTACCGCCATACCTGCGCTGGAACCTTTGTTAGTCACAATAGGTTCTTCCACCAAAGCTTCATTAACAATACTGACCCGGCTGAGCATGCTCACGTCTACTCCCGGCCAGTCCACGCCGGTGATAGCCACAAATGCCTTGTCATTTTTGAGTTCTATATCCATAACCGCCCTAAAGTCACCATGCAGAACCGGCGCGGACGGATTATCGACGGCCAGGTAGACCAGTTCGCCGACCAGAACGCCGTACCCGATATAGAGACCGCTGCCATCCTCGGTGAGAGCCGCAGAGATAGGGATTTCGTGCTCCGTTTTTGACCTGACCTCGGTGCCGATCACCCTGACCGGGGTGAAGGAATCCACAGTCGTGTCGTAATCGAACACAATGGCATCTACCCCGCCCTGATTTTTCGCTACACTGTTGGCGCGAGTCACCACCACTCTGCCGCCCCTGGCATGGACGCCATTAAAGACAGCTTCAATGCCGGTATAACCACCCGCATCAAACCGGCTCGAAACATGACCGGCGGGGATGGGCCGCGCCGGGTCTTGGCTCAGGTCAAAGGCAGATAGTCCATCCCCGCGCGCGGCCACAAACAGAGTGTCCCCGTCCACGGCCATCTCGCGCACCCAGTCGCGAAATTCAATCTCGTACTCAAGGTGGATGGGCTCGACGCCGGGCGGCGCGTAGTATATCTGCAATACCGAGGCAGCCGCCAGATAAATATAATCGCCATACCACTCCACCGCGCTGCCGGCGCCTTGCATAGCGTAATCCTCTCGCGTAAATCCGATCGGTGGCTCGTCGCCAAAGCCATTGCAATTGCTATCTATAAAGTCGGCCTGCTCCTCTGCTCCGGGGTAGACAAGTGGGTCGTTGTCGTTGCAGTCCGACCAGATGGGTTGGGGACAAAAGCTGTCGCCATCCTGGTCGCACCAGGCTGGATCGGCCCGGATTGATGCCGGTCCAGACCTGGCTGTTGGCCGGTTGCTAAAGCCACACGACAACATGGCGACCGCCAAGGTCGAGATTATGGGCAGGATAGGCCATGATTGACGCTGTTGTATGGTATACCTCGCTTTTTGCTAATCGTTATCGCTCAGAAAACGTACCTGCCTGGCTATAAAAGCAAGCGTGCAGGCTCGCCGAACTCCACTTTGAGTGCATATCGATGATGCCGGCTGATGTTCAAATGCCGGGCACCTCTAGCGCGCCCCAACGGACAAATGCACTCGACGCCCCCGGTTGTTTTGACAACCGGGCACAATTCGAGTATAATTCACCATCATCTGGT
Organism: Anaerolineae bacterium; assembly: GCA_016931365.1. The sequence continues at coordinate 14,043 of JAFGEY010000374.1, read as the reverse complement.
AGATCAAAGGTACATCCTGGCAAACTAGATCCATTGACCTTGATCTGCCCGGTGACTTTTAGGAAAGGAGTTGAGCAAGCTTGTCAGTAGAGCTTCATCCGGGCGAGTCCCAGGAAAATTTGCTGCGACGTTTTCGTAAGGCCGTGACCCAGGCTGGGGTCTTGAGCGAGACGCGCCGTCGGCGTTGGTTTGTCTCCAAAAGCGAACTGCGCCGTAAGGCCCAAAAGAAGGCAATTCGCAAAGCACGCCGTGACCAGCGACGGGATTTTCGGCATAAAGAGTAACTCTCAATCGTCCAGCTTGCTGGCTCACAAAATAACTCTGTATACAGTAAAAGCTACGCTTCTTGATGAAGCGTAGCTTTTTTATCACCCAAGTTCAAGACGCAGCGGGCAGCGCGTACTTGAGTCCGACGAACTCGAGCGCCCGGTCACTGACCCACAGCCAGGTCCAATGCAGGCCGACTAGCAGCCACAACGAACGAACCTGGATGGCCGCGAAACCGGTCAGCAGCAAGAGCATCCAATCGCGCACGACGTGCGTATGATCTGGGCGCGACGTCAGGCCGTGCCGCCGAAACGGATCGAGCAGCCAACTGGCCGCGACCAGCGCCAACGCAATAAATGAGGCGTACGCCGCATTGGTCGTCAGCGTCGAGGCAAAACAGCGGTACAACGCCCACAACATTTGCAGGCTGAACGCGCTCAACAGCGCCTGCCACCAGGGGGTCGGCGATTGGACGGGCATGTCACCAACAGTGCGCACATACCAGACCCAAACCGCAGTAAAAAGCCCCACCCCGATCAGCCAGGCAAAAGCCACTTGCGGCAGCAGCGCGATCGCCTGTCCAGCATCGATACCGAGCCAGCGCCAAACGTCGCCGTGCTGGGCGACCCAGGTGGTGGGAATGCCCATCTCGCGCATGCCAACGCCGCGCCACAAAACAGCCAGCGGAATGCCAACGCCGTAAACCAGCCCCAGCGCACCGCCCCCCACGCGCGCCACGAGCGAGCGAGAAGCTTTACCGCGAAACCACCGCCAGGCCAAATTGACGGCCAGCACATAGAGTGTCCAGGTGCAAAAGACCAGTAAGGCCAGTTTCTCTCGCCCCAGATCAGGCGCAAGCAGCCACGACAGACGATCCATGCCGATCTAGATCACCTCCCGGTTCAGCGGCACAACCAACGTGATCTTGGTCCCTTTGCCTACTTCGGAACGAATGATTGTGCGCCCGTTGACCAGGTCGGCGCGCTCTTGCAGGTTCATCAACCCATAACTGCCACGCTGTTCGTAATTCGACATGATCTCATCGACCGAGAACCCGACCCCATTATCCTCGATCTCGGTGATAAAATACGCATCGCGGATGTAAACGCGCACCCAGATGTGTTCTGCCTGGGCGTACTTTCTGACATTATTCAAGGATTCCTGGGCAATGAACCAGGCCACGGCCTTGATATTGACGTCGATCTTGGCCTCGACATCCGCGGCAATTTCGAGCGTGATCGGCAGTTCGCCGCCTTCGGTCGCCTCGATCAGTTTTTCCACCAACTGCTCGATCGCGGCCTTGAGGCCCTGCGTCTCCAAGACCACCGGGCGCAGGGTAAAGAGCATCGTGCGGATCTCTTTGGTCGTGCGCCGGGCCAGGTTTTCGAGCTTGAACAGCTCATCCTTGACCTTGACCGGGTCGCGGTCGAGCAGCAAGCGGGCAAAGTTGAGGCGCATCGCGATCGCCGAAACCGACTGCGTAGGGCCGTCGTGCAAATCGCGCGAGAGCTTGTTGCGCTCATCCTCGTGAATGCCGATAATCCGTTCTTTTTCGTCCTGCAAGTCTTCGTACAACCTGGCATTGGACAGCGCCACCGCCGCCTGATTGGCGATGGCCATCACCAGTTCGAGGTGCTCTTCTGAAAAAGCGTCCGCCACCGGACTGGCGAACACGACGACGCCATAGGTATCAAAGCCGGCGCGCAGCGGCACACAGATCGAAGAGCGGCAGCGCTTGAAAGCCTTGAATTGGCCGAGGTCAGGGTCTTGGGCCAGATTGCCGGCGATCAATGGCGTCCTCGTGCGCAACACACGCCCCACCAGACCGCTGCTCGCTCCGACCACCAGCCCGGCTTCTTCATAGCCGATATTGTAACTGGCGCCCACGCCGAGTATATCTTCATCGATCAAAAGCACGACGCCGGACGGTTTCTCGGCGATCCCACTGGGGCCGGATACCAGCTCTTTGAATCCCAACATGCTCACTTCAAGCACGGCGTTCAAAATCTTGTCGTAATTGAGCGTCGCGCTGAGCGTGCTGGCCATATCATAGATCGCCCGTGCGCGATCGGCCGCAGCCTGCAAGCGGGCCATCTTGTCGTTGATCTGCTTTTGCTCTTCAGCGACAAAGGGCGGCTCTTTTTTGGTGGTCTCGGCCATCAAACCGACCAGCGCCGACGCCGCCACCAGCAGAACGGCCATCCCCAGCGTCTCGGTCATCACGTCGGCTATGCTGCCAAACCCGGCGCGGAACAGGGCGATCAGCACATGTCCCAAAGCCAGCACCACGCTGTCCCCCAGGCCGATCATCCAGTCAAAACGCACGCTCATCGCAAGGGCCGGGACAAACGCGTAAAAGAACATGCCGGGGCCGCCCAGGTAGAGCAAAACCAGGGTAAAAAGCGTATCGAGGATCAAAAAAGCCCACGCGGCTGCTTGAGGGAAAAACTTGAAAGCCAGCATCGTCACCGGAACGGCATCGATCACTGCCATCCCCAGCGCGATCAGCAAAAAAGTGAGCGAGCCATCAACCCGCGCATCGGTAGATGCCAGTGCCACAATCGGCACGCCGAGCAAGGCCAGCCAGCGCACATAGGCGATGATTGTATCCAAACGCCGAATCATCCGCTCCGACATAAGAGGATCGCTCCTGACAGACTTTTCCGGGTAGATCCGCCCAGACGATGCTTGAGAGAGATTGATACCATTATAGCACAAATCCCGACCTCAGACCAATGCAATTGACAGGCGCACCCAGACATGCTAGAATCAAGTTATCAACACAGGAGGAAAAATGAAAAAACAATACGTCTGGATTGCTTTATTCATACTTGCAACTGCGATCACTGCCACTCTCTTGATCAACACGTCCGGGCTGGCTCAGCCCACGGCGCAAGGGCAGGCGATGGGCCAGGAGGCCAGGGTCATTCTGGTGGCCGGCAAGGACAACGTCGAGCCGATGTACCTGCCCCCGCCCGACGAGTTCACCCGCTTGCGCGCCCAGACAGCGAACATTCAAATCACCTGGCTGTATGGCACCTATGGCAGCACTTACTGCCAGACCTGGCCGGCCAATGCCCAGACCGCATTCGAATACGCGGTGGGCATCTGGGAATCGCTGATCAACTCGCCGGTGCCGATCACAGTCGATGCCTGCTGGGAAAACATGGGCAGCACTTCGGGCATCCTTGGCGGCGCCGGGCCGAATGCCATCAATGCCAATTTCTCCGGTGCGCCCATACCTGGCACCTGGTATCCCGGTGCGCTAGCCAACGCACTCGCCGGTTATGACCTGTCTTCCGGCCGTTCCGATATCTCTGCCAGTTTCAACTCGGCCTTTCCCAACTGGGATTTCACCACTGGCAGCAGTACATCCCCCACCAAGTACAATTTTGTCAGCGTGGTCTTGCACGAACTGTGCCACGGGCTGGGCTTTATCTCTAGTCTTGAGAGGTATCAAGCCACCAACAGCGCCTGGTGGGGATGGAGTTCACCTGCGTACCCGGTGATCATGGATCGCTTTATCGAAAACGGGGACGGACTAAACCTGGTCGCCAAATACCCCAGCGCCGACTATACGCCCTCGGTTGCTCTGTTCAACGAACTGACCAACAACAATGTCTGGTTCAACGGAACAAATGCCAACGCGGCCAACGGCGGCGGGCGTCCGCAGCTCTATGCGCCAAGCGTCTGGGCAGAGGGATCGAGCATTTCCCACCTCGATTATGCCACCTATGCCGGCGGCGTCAACACCCTGATGGTCTATGCGCTCAATGCGGGCGTCACCGTGCACGATCCCGGGCCGGTGACAAAGGGCATATTCAAAGATATTGGCTGGGCGTTTGAAGCGCCGCCCACGCCCACCCCCACGCCGACGGCCACTCCCACCCCCCAAGTAACGGTCATCCCTGCTGCCAGCGGCGGAGCGCTCACTGCCATCCACGAGACGACGACGACGGCTCAGTTCCCGCCGGCCAGCCTGCCGTACGACATCCGCGTAACTTTGGGCTTTACTGACGTAACCGGCTATGGTGTCAAATATGCACCGGTCAAACCGGGGCTGCTCTTGAGCGCAGTGCGCGTTTCCGACAGCCAGCCTGTCTACGAACTGGACAGCCCGTTTACGCTCACCATCGACTATGACAACGCCGACGTGTGGAGCATCAAGGAAGACACGTTGATGGTGTATTACTGGAATAGCGGCCAATGGATCACCGCCACCCAAACGTGCAACCCGGCCACCACCTTTACCCGCAGCACCGACCTCAACCGGTTCACCATCGGCGTGTGCGATATGGCCCGCTATGCCTTGATGGGCGAAACCGAACGCATCTTTTTGCCGATTGTCCTGCGCAACGCCAGCCCCTGATCGGGCGTCTCAAAAAAAAACCCGCCGCCGGTCGACCGGCGGCGGGTTTTTTTCTACCCACTATCCTTGTCTATTCTCCCCTTGTCTACCCTTTCCTTATCTACTCTCTTGGCCCGGATCGCCGCCGCACGAATCGCCGCGACGCGTTGCAACAGCGGCGGGTGCGAGTAATAGAACAACACCACCAGCGGATGGGGAAACAGATTGGACAGGTTCTTTTCGTTCAAACGAATCAAACCATCCTCAAGCGCGGTCGGGTTGGGGTAAAGCGCCAGTGAATAGGCATCGGCTTCGTACTCGTGCCGGCGCGACACCCAGGCCGCGATCGGCGACAGGAACAGCCCCAACGGCGAGAGCAGCAGCCCCACCAGAAACATCCCCAGTGCAGCGATCGCCCCAACTACTCCCGACGAGGCATAAAGGTCCGCCGCGCCGATCGCCCGGTACAACCAGGGCAGGTCGAGCAGCCGCGAGACCAGCCAGAACCCCGCGCCAGAGGCCAGCGTCGTCGCCACAAACATTTTGAGAATGTGCCGCTTTTTCCAATGGCCGATCTCGTGGGCCAGCACGGCCAGAATTTCTTCGCGCGTGTGCTGCGCGATCAAGGTGTCAAAGAGGGCGATGCGCCGCGTTTTGCCCAGGCCGGTGAAATAGGCATTCGAGTGTGTGCTGCGCAGCGAGGCATCGACTTGAAAAACGCCGGCGAGCGGAAACTGCGCCTGGCGCGCCAGGGCCATAATCGATTCACCGAGCGCCTCGTCTTGCAGCGGTTCGAACTTGTTGAACAGCGGCAGAATCAACACCGGCGCGAGGAACATCATCAACAGCTCGAACAAACTGAACAAGGCCCACGCCGGCAGCCACCACCATCGCCCCAGCCAGCCGATCAGGGCCAGCAGGCCGCCGCCCAACAACACGCCCAAAATCGCCGAAATGAGCAGCGACTTGAACTGATCGGCCAGCCAGGTTTTGACCGTGATCGTGCTGAACCCGAATTTTTTCTCGACACCGAACTGCGAAAGCAAGTCAAAGGGCAGATCGGTCAGGTACGAGATGGCCGACAAGACCGCCAGCAAGATCACCCCCTGAAACACGCCGGGCAGCAAGCCGGACGGCAGAACGGCCAGCGTCGACGCACAGCGGGCCAGCGCAGGCAGTAAACCCGACAGCAGAACGGCCAGCGTCGCCGCCAGACTGACCAGCCGCGCCGCGTGCCCAAGTCGATTTTTGTCCACCATGTAGGCGATCATCCTGGGAAACTGGGAGAGGTCAAGCCGCTCGGCCCACTCTGGCGGCGGCGAAGCGGCAGATTTTTTCAGGTGCGCCAGGTTGAGCACCGACAATGCTGTCGATATGGCAAACTGAACCAGGAGCAAGAGCACAAAAATCCACATCGAGCTTAACCTCCTTGTGCCGCCCTGCGCCGCAGCACCACCCAGCCCACACCGATCAAGAGCACGATCAACGCCCCAAACCCCCAATAATTCGATCCGGCCTGCCCAACCGGTGTTGAAACGACGGTGGCCGTATAGGTCGGCACTTGCGCCGGCCCAGTCATCGCTGCCTCCGTTGCCGTCGCTTCGGCGGTCGCTGACGCTTCGGCGGTCGCTGACGCCGCGGCGGTCGCTGACGCCGCGGCAGTCGGTGACGCCGCGGCAGTCGGTGATGCCGACGGCGTTGGGCTTGAAGCCGGCACCGGCATTTCCGCCACCGACGACGTCACTGTCGCCACCGGTGGCGTTGCCGCTGCCGGCGTCATTGTCGCCGGCAGCGTTACTGTCACCGACGATGTCCAGGTTGGCGTTGCCGTCGCCGGGCTCGGCCGCAGACCGAGACAGATTTCCTCGAACGAGATCAAGGGTGGTTGAGGCGCGGCATTGATCGCCCCGACGCCCCACGTCCAGCCATCGACCGCGCCGGGTTTGACTTTGAAGCCGCTTGCCCCGGCGCTCGAATACTGCCACGCGCCATCGACCTGATGCCAGTACGACCAGTAGACGCAATTCGCACCCCGACACTGGCACAGGCAGTTGTTGGGATTGTCGCACCCCTCACCGCCGATCTTGCAGACCATCGCGCCGATGCCGCTGGAGGCATAGACCACATCCATGCCCGCCCGCAGCAAGAGGTCAAAGCCGCTGATCTCGGCCTCGTCGAACTGGACGCAATGCGTCGACACCGAACCGTCGCCGTAGCGGATCACCAACCCGGCCCGGTTGGGTGATTGCGCCCCCGCTCCATTTTGCGCATTCAAAAATATCATAAATATAGCCAGGGCAACGCACAACAGGCGGCCACTGGCTCCACAAGTCCGATTCATAGCCATAACCAACCACAATAACAATCTGGATCGCTTTGATCACATTGATAGGTATGCCTGGCCGTCGACCACGACTTGCCTGGTAACCGAGTGGTCGTCGGTGGTCGGCTGTCAGTGATCGCAACGCTATTATACAGATTCACCGGCCTGGCGCAAGCCGCCTCACCTGACCGTGTAACCGCCGCCATCGCTGATCACCTCAACGTTGCCCCGCTCGCAAGTCTGTGCCACGGTCGCGCCCCGCGCCGTGAATCGATCCAGCGTCTCCTGCGCCGGGCGCGTGCCACGCTGATTTTCTCCGCACGAGATGACGGCCAGCGCCGGGTTGACCGCCTCCAGAAATGCCTCCGTCGACGCCTGCCTGCTGCCCCCATCACCGACCTGGAGCACGTCACAGCGCAGATGGGCGCCCTGCGCCAGTATTGCCCGTTCGGCGTCTTCGGTCGCGCTGGCGGCGAGCAAAAAACAGGTCGATCCATAGTCGATCCGCAGGGTCAGCGACTCGGCGTGCAGAACGGCAAGCAGCAGCCCGTCACCCAGATCGATCTGCGCGCCCGCGGGCAGAACCTGAGGCGACACCACCTTCTTTTGGAGCACCCTCTGCCATTCCTCGCATGTTGACGAATCGCACTCTGCCGGCCCTTGCAGCACCTGGTCGACGCGATAACGCGCCAACGCCGAAACCAGTCCCAGCAGGTGTTTGTCCTCCACGTCGGTCAATATTACCAGATCCAGGCGGCGATCCCAAAAGGGCAGCCGCTGACCCAACTGGGCCAGCACGCGCGACGGCGCCGGCCCGCCGTTGACCAAAATCTGCTGCCCGCGCGGCGTCTCGATCAGTACCGCGTCGCCCTCGCCAACGTCGAAAAAGGTGACGTGCAGCTTGCCGTCGGGCAGCGAGAGGGCCGCCGTCCAGGCGAGCACGGCAGCGATCGCCGCCAGGCCGATCAACCACCGGGCTGAAACCTGCCGGGCCAACCACGCCGGGAGTGTTTTGCGCCGCTCTGCCGGCTGTTTGACCAGCCACCAACCTCCCATCAGCAGAGCATACCAGCCTGCCACCAACCCTGGATTGAACCAGCCCAGGTCGACCTCGGCGCGCGGAAAAGCCGCCGTCCACTCGACGACGCCAATCGTCCAGGACAGAAACAGCCAGGCCGCCCAGCCCAACACCCGCCCCAACGGCAGCCAGAGCAGGCCGGCCGCCACCGCCAGCGCGCCAAAGAGCATCACCCAGTTTTGCGCCGGGAGCGCCAGTGCATTGCTCAACAACGCGATCAGGGACAGGCGATGAAAATTGTAGAGGATGATCGGCAGCGTGGTCAGTTGCGCGCAGGCGGTCAAAATCAGCGTTTCTTCGAGCAGTTTGACCGCCGGTTCGACCCGATTGAGCGGCAGTAGAAAGCGCAGCAGTGTCTTAAAACCTTCGGTCACAGGATCTGCCAGCAGGATCAACCCCAGCGTGGCGGCAAAAGAGAGTTGAAAGCCCAGGTCCCACAGCGCGTGCGGGCTCCAGGCTGTCATTAACAGCGCCGTGGCAAAAAGCGCGTTGGGCGCCGAGTTCTGCCGCCCAAAATGCTGGCCCCACACGCCCACACAGCCCATCAAGGCCGCGCGCACCACTGCCGCCGACGCGCCGACCAAGAGTGTGTACAGCGCAATCGCCGCCGTCGAAAACCAGGCCGCCGACCGGCGCCCGGCCAGCTTGATGCTCAAAGACGAGATCGCGCCGCTGATCAGCGCCATATTGAACCCCGAAATAGCAATGATGTGCGATGTCCCCGTCCGGCTGAACGCCTGGGCCAGGTCGGGCGACATACCTGTTTCGATGCCGAGCAAGATGCCAGTCAGCAAGGAGGCCGCCGGTTCGGGCAAAATCTGGGCGATGACGCCCTGCGTGTGCCGTTTGAATTGAAGCAACAGCGCCATCAACGGATTGCCCTGTCCGCGCGCCAGGGTGTCGATCTGCGCCCAGCGCGCCAGGCTGTAGACGCCCTTGCGGGCCAGGTAGTCGCGGTAGGAAAAGGTGTCGAACACGGGCGGCGTTTCGAGTTGCCCATGCACTTGCACCCGATCGCCGTAAAGGAATTCAGGGTAGCGCGGCGCGCGGACGAGCACCATCCCCCCAACGTCGAACGGGCATCCATCCGCCACCGCCAGGGTCTCAGCGCGCACGCGCAGGTTGGCATAGCTGTCGCGCACGTCCGGCTCGGCAGCGACGATGCCGGTCAGCGTGACCCACCCTCGATCGTTGTACGTCGCCACGCTGTGCGCATCAAAATGAGGTAAAGCGAAGAGATAGCGAAGGGCGCCCAGACAGAGGAACAGACCGCACCAACCCGCTAGCCGCGCGGGCGGCTGGCGCTTCCACAGCACAATCACACTGCAAAACGGCACGGCAACCGCGCCCCACAGCCAGAGTGGCAACGCCCACTGCGAGGCGCAATACATGCCGATCATCCAGGCCGAGGCAAGATAGATCAAAATCACCGCCCGACCCTCCGCGCGATCTCAGCGACGCCCGCGCACCACCGTCTTTTCGTGATCATCCTGCCAATCCAGCGCCGCGCCGAGCATCCGCCCGATCGCCACACCGAGCAGGATCAGGGTGTACCACAAATATTCGACCCAGAACGCTTCCAATTTGAGCGGCTTGACCTTGAGCACCAGATGAAAGACCAGGGCCAGGATAAACCCGACGATCCCGCCGATAATCATCCCCCACCAGGTGGTCGGAATGACCGCTAAAATCTCTTTCCAGGATTCGCTTTTTTTCGCAAACTTGCCGCGCACCTTTTCATCGTGCTTGAGCAGCTTTTTGTGAGGGTTGCGCGAAGCAATCTGCCGCTCACGCAACCGGCGCAGGCGTTCCAGTTCGTCCTTGTTGCTCATCGAACCCTCCTGAATAGTGTGCCTCTCGTACTCCATCAAACTAAAGCAGTTCAGGTGACGGGCGACTTGGTTTGTTTGAACGAGTACGATTGCATTCTCATTTTATCACGAGCAAGCTGAACCGGCAACCCATTCGCCGCGCATCCCACTCGCATCGAGGGCAAGCAGCCGGACGAGGCAGATTGTATTAGACAACGCCCGCTTCGAGTTCGCAAAGACGCGAATGTAATTGTCGGTCAGGCCCGACCAGCGCCCATCGGCACGGCGAGTTTCCCACAACACAGCAAGCACCCGGCCGAGAAAGCGCTGCCGGAACGCCTCGCTGCTTCGCTGGGCTACCTGGGACATCTGCCGTGTGCGGTCGCGCCGGGTTTGAGGATCGATCTGACCGGGCATCGCTGCGGCAGGCGTGCCCGGACGCGGTGAAAAAGGAAAGACGTGCGCGCGGGCAAAGGCCATCTGTTCGACAAAGGTCAGGCTTTGGGCAAACTCGGCCTCGCTCTCGCCCGGAAAGCCGACGATCAGGTCGGTGGTGATGGCCAGATCAGGGATCGCCGCACGCGCCTGCGCGACCTGATCGGCAAACCGGGCGGTGGTGTAGCGGCGGTTCATCCGCGCCAGGGTCGCGTCGCAGCCGCTTTGCAGGGGCAGATGCAGGTGGCGGCACAGCCGGGCATCCTGCCAGAGGTCGAAAAAGCCCGGCGTCAGGTCCCACGGTTCGATTGACGAAAGACGCAGCCGTTCCGGCGCGTGGGTTTGATCGAGGATCGCACGCACCAATCCGGCCAGACTGTCGCCGCCTTCTCGCCCGTATGCGCCGACGTGGACGCCGGTCAGCACGACCTCGCGGTGGCCCTGCCCCACCAACGAGATCACTTCGGCCACCACTTGACCGCGCGGGCGGCTGCGCTGCCGTCCCCGCAGCACGCGGACGATGCAATACGAACAATCGTTGTCGCAGCCGTCCTGGATTTTGACCAACGGGCGCGTCCGAGTGAGGAGAGAGCGCTCGATGCCATCCGGTTTCTCACCGGCAAACAGGTCTGTCGAACGCACTGCCGCCTGCACCCGCGACACGAGGCTATCTTTGTCCGCGTTTTCCACGATCAGGTCGGCACACAGACCGTTGTCACTGATACCGGTGTAGCATCCCGTCGCCACCAGCCACATCGACGGGTTGAGCCGCCGCAACTGGTGCGCCCGCCGCCGCGATTTGCCCGCCGCGACGTGCGTCACCGCGCAGGTGTTGAGCACGCACAAATCGGCCTCTTGCACCTGGTCGACAACGAGGAAACCGGATTCGGCGAACTGCTGCGCCAGCCGATCGCGCTCGCATTGGTTCAATTTACAGCCCAGGCTCTCGACATAAACTCGCGTTGCCACGGATTGACTCTCTCGGCTCAAGGGGCTATAATAAACCCCATTCTTTTCTGGAGATAGCTTATGCGCATCCTGCTTTACACCGGCAAAGGCGGCGTCGGCAAGACCAGCGTTTCAGCGGCGACCGCCCTGCGCTGCGCCGAACTGGGCTACCGCACAATCGTCGTCAGCACCGACTCGGCGCACAGCCTCGCCGACTCGTTCGATCTGCCCCTGGGGCCGGAACCGACGCCGGTCGCGCCCAACCTGTGGGGCCAGGAAGTGGATATCCTGTATCAGATGGATAAATACTGGGGCAATATGCAGCGATACATGGCTTCCGTGTTCGCCTGGACGGGATTGGAAAGCATTGTCGCCGAAGAATTGACCGTGCTGCCCGGCATGGAAGACCTGGCCAGCCTGGTCGAAATTGTGCATCTGCACGACAGCGGGGCGTACGACGTGATCATTATGGACTGCGCCCCTACCGGCGCAACGCTGCAACTGCTCACCCTGCCCGAGATCGGACACTGGTACCTGGACAAAATATTTCCCTGGAAAAGAAAAGCCGTTGCCGCCACCCGGCCACTCTTGCACGCCATCACCAGCCTGCCCATCCCCGACGACCAAGTCTTTGAAGCCATCGGGCAGTTGATGGCCCAACTCGAGCGGATGCAAGACCTGCTCACCGATCGCGAGCGCGCATCGGCGCGGCTGGTGCTGAACCCCGAAAAGATGGTGATCAAGGAGGCGCAGCGCGCTTATACCTACCTCAATCTTTATGGTTACTCGACCGACATGGTGATCTGCAACCGCGTCCTGCCCTCGCAGGTTCAGGATGCCTATTTTCAGGAATGGCACACCATCCAGGCGCAATATCAGCAGACCGTACAGGAGGCTTTTGCCCCACTGCCTATTTTGTCCGTGCCCCTCTTTGGCCGCGAAGTCGTTGGCCTGGAGATGCTCCGCCAGATGGGCCAGGCCATATTCGGCGATCGCGATCCGGCCGACATATTCTATCTTGGTGAAGAGATGCGCATCGTTCGGACCGACAACACATACACGTTGATCATTCCGCTGCCCTTTGTCGCCAGCGCCGAAGTTCAAGTAACCCGCTCATCTGCCGACGAATTGATCGTCCACATCGGCAACCACAAGCGGGTTATCACCTTGCCTCATACCTTGTCGCCCCTTGAGGTGCAACGCGCGCATCACGAAAACGTTACGTTGACCCTGGTCTTTGGTCAGCCCGCTTCCGACGAAACCTGATAACGTTCTTCATCCAACCAGAAAGCAAACAACTCGCCCACCGATTGGCCCAGCGTATTGCAGTGAATCGTCTGGCCAAAGATCGAAGCGACGGAAAGAACGGTCATATTGGGCAGCCGCTTTTCCTCGGGAATGGGCACCGTATTGGTCGTCACAATCTCGTCGATCTCGGGAAATGCTTTGAGCCGTTCAACGGCCGGGCCGCTGAACACCCCGTGCGTGCATGTGACCGTCACCCTGCCAACCCCCTCTTTGCGAAGCTGGCCCAATAATTCGATCAACGAACCTGCGGTGGCAATCTCATCATCGTTGATAATCACATCTTTACCCCGAACATCGCCGATGAGCGAATCGATGGACACGACTTCATCCGTCAGCCGTTCCTTGTTGGCCGCCGCAAGCCCCACGCCCAACGCGCGAGCAAACTTGGCTGCCTGCTTGGCGTGACCGATGTCAGGTGATACCACCATCGTGTTGGCAAGATCGTGAGTTTGTTTGAGGTGCTGTACCAACACCGATTGGGCGGTCAAGTGATCGGTGGGCACCTTGAAAAAGCCGTGCACCTGCGGCGAGTGCAGAGTCATCGTCACTACATGATCGACACCCGCCGTCTCCAACAGGTCGGCGACCAGCCGTCCGGTGATCGAAATGCGCGGCTCATCCTTTTTATCCGACCGCGCGTACGAGTAATAGGGAATTACCGCATGGATGCGTTTGGCCGATCCGCTGCGCGCCGTGTCGATCATCATGAGCAGCTCCATCAAGTGATCGCTGGTTGGCGGCGAGAGGGGCTGGATGATAAACACTTCTTTTTCGCGCACGCTCACCCCCAGGTGAACGTACAGACAATCGTTGCTGAAATGCCTGGCGATCGACGGCTGCAACGGCACACCAAGATAAGCGCAAATCTCTTGTGCCAATTGAGGGTGCGCAGAGCCGCTAAAAACGCGAATCTGCTCCATCTTGTCCTGATCTAGCCGAGAATACTCCATCAACACACTCCTCACAAGAATATCATCCCAAACGCGCCAGCCGGTTCGCCCAACGATTATATCACATCCGTCCAAAGGGACAAAATAGAGTCTATCTTGGGTACATTTGCCGAGGTGGTGAACTAGACCGCAGGGACAGCAGATTTTTTCGGCCTGATAGGAACAAAACGATATCATTTAACTCACAGCGTTAACCCGACGCGCTAACTCGCCGCGCGCGGCAAAGAAAAACCCCGGCGCGGGAAAAAAGAAACGTGCCGACGGGTGACTGCCGGCACGAGGTAAAGATAACCGCCAGGCCTCGTTTCCGGCGAGGAAACGGGAGCTGATTAATTCACTCATTCCCAGCGAAAGGTCTTGACCGAAACGAGCACCCCGGCGACCAGAAGCCCGGCGAGGACGATAAAGTTGGTGGTGTGCTGTCTCCACGGCTCGCCGATCCACAAGCCGCGCAGCAGGTTGACCACGTAGGTCAGCGGGATCAAGTTCGACACCTTTCGGATGGCTGCTGGCATTATTTCAACCGAGAAGAAAGCACCGGAGAGGAGCAGCATCGGGTACACCAATACCATCGT
>JAFGEY010000373.1 GCA_016931365.1 Anaerolineae bacterium | reverse complement strand
TCGACCAGATGTGCCTGGCCCGGCTGGCCCTGCACGGGGCGTGGTCGGGGCGCAAGCTCAGGCGATCGGCGATCAACCTGGTCAAGATCGCTGCGTCGGGCGACCTGGGCGGCGCGTTGGAACTGGCCTACGCACACCTGTCGCTGGTGCGCGCCGAGCGCGCCCAGGCCGACGCCGCAGCCGCGTTCCTGGATCGCTGGGCGCACGGCACCGCCGCCGATGCCACCGGGCAGGTGCTGCGCATCGGCCAGACGGCCAAACTGCTTGGCGTGTCGATCGATGTGCTGCGCAACTGGGAGCGCAACGGGCTGATCCACGCGCCGCGCGGCCCCAAGAGCGGCTACCGGCTCTACGGGGCAGAGGAGATCGGCCGTTTAAGAGTGATCCGCGTGCTGCTGCGCGCGGGGTACAGCATGATGGCCGTGCTGCGCATGTTGCTCGCCTTCGATCACGGACAAAAGGACGGCCTGCGCGAGGTGCTGGACACGCCGCGTGAGGACGAGGACGTATACATGGCCTTCGATCAGTGGCTGTCGGCGCTGGACGGGCACGAGGCCCGCGCGCAAAAAATGATCGCCATGCTCGAAACGCGCATCGAAAGGCAGCAGTAGGATGTTTAATGTCTGTCCAGGCTGCGGTATCTATTCAGTGGACAAGACAGTCGATCCGGCGGGGCCGTTTGCCGTTTGCGCGCACTGCGGCCACAAGCATTCCTTTGTACAGTTGCCCCTGTTTCTGATCACCGGCGCGAGCGGCACCGGCAAGACGGCGGTGTGCCTCGAACTGGCGTCCAGGCTGAACGAGTGCGTGTCTTTGGAATGCGACATCCTCTGGCAGCCCGAGTTTTCGTCGCCGAAAGACGACTATCGACGGTTCCGCGAAAGCTGGCTGCGCGTCGCCAAGAACATTAACCAGGCCGGGCGGCCAACCGTGCTTTGCGGCAGCGCGATGCCCGAATCGTACAATCGCTGCGTCGAGCGGCGCTATTTCGGTCCGATTCGCACGTTGGCCTTGATCTGTCAAGCCGATGTGTTGATCCAACGATTGAAGGATCGCCCTGATTGGCGGCAGGCGTCGTCAGAGGCGTTTATTGCGCGGATGCTCGAATTCAACTGTTGGTTTATCGACCACGCTCAACATCCCCATTTTTCGATGACCTTGCTCGATACCTCACATTTGACTCCCGTCCAGGCCGGCGAGCAGGTCGCCGGATGGATTCGCTCCGACCTATAGTTTCTTCGTAACCCTCCACTTGTACACCAGGGTTGTATACTGGACGTGAAAAGTAGACAAAAGAAACCGGGGTTTTAGCAAAACCCTGGTTTCTCGACCCGCTTGGGAGGAAAAATGACCGACTCGCAAATTGTGGTGCAGAATCTGTCCAAAACGTATCGCGTCCCAGAGCGCGCGCCGGGATTGGCGGCATCGATTGGAAGCCTGTTCCGGCGCAGCTTTGTCAAAGTTGAAGCGGTGCACGAGATCAGCTTTCGGGTCGAAGCGGGGGAGATGGTCGGCTTTATCGGTCCCAACGGCGCAGGCAAGACGACGACGCTGAAGATGCTCTCCGGGCTGCTCTATCCCACCGCAGGCGAGGCGCGCGTGTTGGGGCACGTGCCCTGGCAACGCCGCCCGGCCTATCTGCGGCGGATCAGCATGGTGCTGGGCAACAAGAGCCAGATGTTGTGGGACATTCCGCCGCTCGACTCGTTTGCCGTGCTGGGCGAGATTTACGGCGTTGCGCCGGGCGACGTTAAAAAGACGCTCGACGAGCTGGTTGATTTGTTGGACATGCAAGAGTTGCTGGCCAAGCCGGTGCGCAATTTTTCGCTGGGTGAGCGGATGAAGTGCGAACTGGTCGCCGGGCTGCTGCATCGCCCGGCAGTGCTCTTTATGGACGAGCCGACGCTGGGCCTCGATGTGTCGATGCAGGGACGGCTGCGCCGCTTTCTGGCCGAGTACAACCGCCGCAGCGGCGTCACTGTCATTTTGACCAGCCATTACATGGCCGACGTGACGGCGCTTTGCCCCAGGGTGATCCTGATCCATCACGGACGGCTGCTGTACGATGGCGCGCTGGGCCGCCTGGCCGAAAAACTGGCCCCGTTCAAACTGATCAAGGTCAACGTGCGCAACGGCGATGGCCAGGAATTATCTTTGCCGGACGGCGTCGAGGTGATGGAGCGCGACAACGGGCGGCTGACCCTGCGCGTGGCGCGGGCAGAAGCCCCGGCACTGACAGCGCAATTGCTCAACACGCTGCCGGTCGTCGACTTGGCCGTCGAAGACCCGCCGATCGAGTCGGTGATCGATCAGATTTATCAAGATGGCACCGTCGACTCGTAGAGGCGAAGCATCCCTTTCAGGTAGTCAGTTGGCCGGGATATGAGTACAAAAGAGCGATTGTTGGATGAGTAGGTTCCGGCCAGGGATGCTTTGCCCCTACTGATCAAGGAGGCAACCATGTTACCCAAAGTCATTATCCACACCGAGGTCAGCGTCGATGGGCGGATGGATCGCCTTGGCGACGATGGCTTTCTCTATTATCGGCTGATCGCCGATTGGCCGATCGACGCAATGCTTTCCGGCAGCCGTACCATGCTCGCCGCGTATCCCAACCCCGACGATGGCGACGAACCGCCTCCGCCGGAGAAAGCGCCAGACTTGCAGCGCCTCGTGGTCGTCGACAGCCGGGGCAGCATCCAGAGCTGGCGGCAGATGCAACAAAGTCCCTGGTGGGGCGAGATCACGCTGCTCTGCACCGCGGCGACGCCGCCGGCGTATGTCGAACAAGTCAAAGCACTGGGGATCGATGTTCTTGTCGCCGGCGAGGATCGGGTCGATTTCAAGGCTGCGCTGGAGGCGCTCAACGCCCGCTATGGCATCCGCGTTGTGCGCACCGACACCGGCGGCGTTCTCCACGGCGTGCTGTTACGCGCCGGCCTAGTCGACGAGATCAGCATCGTGCTGGCGCCAACGCTGATCGGTGGAACGTCGCCGGCCAGCTTTTTTGTCGCGCCGGATCTGTCGCCGCAAGCGGCGGCGCCGAATGCTGCCCCGATCGGCCTCAAACTGCTGCACGTCGAAAACGTGGAGGGCGATTTCGTCTGGCTGCGCTACGCAGTGTGCAAAGGAGAGCGTGCATGATGGCTATTAACTATCGCGGCGCGTGGGCGCTGATCCGCCGCACCTGGATGATGTGGGTCGCTGCGCGCAGCTTTTTCTGGCTGCTTGCCTTTGGCTGGATGATTCCACCGCTGATTTACCTGCTGGTCTGGTCGACGGCGGCGGGCGATAGCCCGGTTGGCGGGATGTCACGTGACCAGTTTATCGTCTATTACCTGGTGTTGATTGTCGTCAACCAGCTTACCTATTCGCAGACCAACTGGACGGTCGGCGACGTGATTCGCTACGGTGGGATGAATTCGCTGCTGCTGCGCCCGCTGCATCCGTTCTGGGATGCCGTGTCGACGCAGGTGGCGGGCACGGTGGTGTACATGCTGTTCACCATCCCGGTGACGCTGATTCTGGCGCTGCTCTTGCGGCCGGCGGTGCATTTTACACTGCCCAACTTGCTGGCCTTTGTCCCCGCGCTGGCGATGGCCTGGGCGCTGCGCTTTTTTTGGGGCTACTGGCTGGCCCTGCTGGCATTTTGGGCCACCCGCGCCGATGCGCTGCTGTCCCTCCAGGACGCGCTGATCTTTTTGCTCGCCGGGCAGGTCGCGCCGACTGCGCTGCTGCCCGACCTGCTGCGCCGGGTTTCGACCGTGCTGCCCTTTCGCTACATGCTCGGCTTTCCGGTGGAAATCCTGATCGGGCAGTTGAGCGGGTCCCAGATTGGGGCCGGGCTGGCCGTCCAGGCTGCCTGGCTGGGGATTGCAGTGACCTTGTTTGTGACTATGTGGCGCGAAGGCGTCAAGCGCTATGCCGCGGTGGGAGGGTAGCGATGCATTACCTGAGACTGGTTCGTCGTTTTGCCCGGGTGTCGATCCAGAACGAGATGGCCTACCGCGCCAATTTCTGGATCAGCCTGCTGCATTCTGTGCTCAACCTGGGCACGGGCGTGCTCGGCGTGGTGGTGCTGTTCGGCCAGATCGAGTCGATCCGGGGCTGGACGCTGCCCTCGGCGCTGACGCTGCTGGGAGTGTACCTGCTGCTTGGGGCGCTGCATCGCCTGTTCATCGGTCCCAGCCTGGAGTCGCTGGCCGGGATGGATGGTGAAATCTGGAGCGGCAAGTTTGATTTTACGCTGCTCAAGCCGGTCGATGTGCAGTTTTTGGCCAGTGTGCGCTACTGGCACCCGCTGGCCTTGATCGACCTGGCGCTGGCCCTCGGCGTGCTTGGTGTGTCGATGGCCCAACTGCACGCCGTGCTGACCCTAGTGCGACTGGCAGCTTTTGGGGTGGCCCTACTGGCGGGCATGACTATCCTCTATGCCCTTTTGCTTGCCCTGAGCGCGCTGGTGCTATGGAGTCCCGGATTTCTGTTCACCTGGTTGTTTAACGCTTTTTTCCAGATGGCGCGCTACCCGGTGGGACTGTATCCCGGCTGGCTGCGGCTGGTGCTGACCTGGATCGTGCCCGTCGGCGTGATGACCACACTGCCGGCGCAGGCGCTTACCGGCAGCCTGCCGGCCGGCGCGCTGCTTGGCGGACTGGCGCTGGCGGCGACGCTGTTCGCCGGGGCATCGATCCTGTTTCGATTGGGGCTGCGGCGCTATGCCAGCGCGTCGAGTTGACATCCGCGGATGCATTTCCTGAATCAGGGACACACTACCAGTCAGCTCGGAAGGCGTGGATTTGACACCCGCGCCATTCTATGATACACTCTGCGCCCAGGAGTAATTCGAAATGACTGCCAATTTTGCGCACACCGTCCGACGACGAAAGACACACAGCTAGTGTTTCCAAGCTGAGTTGTCGTCTTGGTGTGCGTCAACGTAGATCGCGTCAAGCGGCCCTCCACCTTGGAGGACCGCTTTTTTTTGTGCCGTTTTGTCGGAGGAAATGAGATGATCAGAGCAGGCATTTTCGGTGCGACCGGGTATACCGGTTATGAATTGATCAAGATATTTCAACATCATCCGCAGATTGAGCTTGTTTTTGCCACCTCGCAGAGCAGCGTAGGGCAGCGAATCAGCGACCTGTATTCCTGTCCGTACGACGTGCCGCTGATCGCGGCCGAGGACGCGCTGCTCGACCGGATCGAGGTGGCCTTTTTCTGCCTGCCGCACGGCGAGTCAGTCGAATGGGTGCGGCGAGCGTATGAGGCGGGTGTGCGCTGCATTGACCTGTCGGCGGATTTCCGGCTGCGCGATGTCCAGGCCTACGAGCGGTGGTACAAAACGGCGCACGGCGCGCCGGAACTGATCTCCAATGCCGTCTATGGGCTGACCGAGGTTTACCGTGAGCAGATCGTTTCTGCTCAACTGGTGGCTTGCCCTGGCTGCTACCCGACCGGCGCGCTGCTGGCGCTGTATCCGTTGGTCCAAAACGACTATTTGCAATCTCCACGGATCATCGTCGATGCCAAGTCGGGTGCGTCGGGGGCGGGGCGCGCGCCCAAGCAGGGATCGCTGTTTGTCGAAGTGAACGAGGATTTCAGACCCTACAACATCGGGCGGGCGCACCGCCATCTGGCCGAAATCGAGCAAGAGGTGAGAGCGTGGGGTGATATGGACCTGCGGGTCACATTTTCGCCGCATCTGCTGCCCGTGAGCCGCGGCATCCTGTCGACGATTTATGTCACGCTCGATGCGGGCTGGTCGGTGGACAAGCTGGCTCATTTTTACGCCAGCGTCTACGCCGACGAGCCGTTCATCCACATCTTGCCGCCGGGCAAGCTCGCTTCGCTGGCCTATGTGGCCCACACCAACCGCTTTGCCGTCTCTTTTGCCGAGGCGGGCGAGAACGATTTCATTATCGTGTCGGCGCTCGACAATTTGATCAAGGGCGCATCGGGGCAGATGGTGCAGAATATGAACGTGATGTTTGGGCTGGATGAGACGATGGGGTTGGGGAATTAGGTGGTTGGGTGGGCAGGAGGTGTAATGGAGCGGTTGGTGCTTAAGATCGGTGGCAGTGAGCTGGAAGCCATCGCCTACGGCGCGGCGGATGATTTTGTCGCCGGGTTGATCACAGCGGTGCGCGCGCTGCAAAAAGAAGTGGCGGTTGTGCTCGTTCATGGCGGCGGCAAGACGATTGCCAATCTGCAAGCCCAATTGGGCCTGGAAGCCCGTTTTGTCGATGGGCTGCGCGTGACCGATGACGCATCGCTGGATGTGGCCGAGATGGTGCTGTCGGGCCTGACCAACAAGCGGCTGGCGGCGCGGTTTGTGTCGGTGGGGATGCGGGCGGTGGGGCTGAGCGGCATAGACGATGGGCTGATCCGTGTGAATAGGCTGTCACAGCCCGGCAAGGACTGGGGCTGGGTCGGCGACGTGACTGGCGCGAACACGAGCCTGCTTGAAGCACTGCTCGATCAGGGCATCGTGCCGATCATTTCGCCGATTTCGCTCGGACTGGATGGTCACAGCTATAACGTCAACGCCGATCACGCGGCGGCGGCGCTGGCCTCGGCGCTGGGCGCGCGCGAACTGGTTTTCGTCAGCAACGTGCCCGGGGTACTGGCGGGCAGTAGCCCGACCAGCGCGGACAAGATCTGCCTGCCGCTGCTTTCGCCGGGCGAGGTCGAGGCGCTGATCGTAGCGGGTGAGATCAACGGCGGAATGATCCCCAAGGTCAGGTCGGCGCTGGCGGCGTTGGAGCGCGGCGTGGAACGAGTGAGAATCGCCAATCTGGAAGGGTTGGTGTGCGGAGAAGGGACGTGTTTTGTCCGCCAGGAGCAAGTTGTGCATTAAATGTACTGCGTATTGCGTATTCCGTCCACGGAATACGCAATATGGAATACGCTCTTTACTCGAAAGGAGAGCCTGATGAACACACAAGAGATCATTGATCTG
Source organism: Anaerolineae bacterium (assembly GCA_016931365.1). The sequence continues at coordinate 2,025 of JAFGEY010000373.1, read as the reverse complement.
GAAAACAAGTATGTCGTTCAAACCTACAAGCGCCCCTCGTTTGTGCTCGATCGGGGTGAAGGCGCGTATGTCTATGATACGGAAGGCAAGGCCTACCTGGATTTTTTGGGCGGCATTGCCGTCAATGCGCTGGGGCATCGACACCCGGCGGTGGTGCAGGCGATTCAGGAGCAAGCGGGCAAGCTGCTGCACGTTTCCAACCTCTATCACACCGCACCACAGGCGCTGCTGGCCCGCGACCTGGTCGAGAGCGCGCCGGGAGCTGATCGGGTCTATTTTTGCAACTCGGGCACTGAAGCGGTCGAGGCGTGCATCAAGTTTGCGCGCAAGTGGGGCCAGGCGCATGGAGGGAAAACAAACTTTGTCGCCTTTGAGCATTCGTTCCACGGGCGGACTATGGGCGCACTGGCGCTCACCGCCAAGGAACGCTATCGCGCGCCCTTTGAACCGCTGATGCCTGGCGTCCATTTTGCGCCGTTCAATGACCTCGGAGCCGCACAATCGTTGATCAAAGAGGTGCAGCCATGTGGCGTGATCGTCGAGGCGGTGCAGGGCGAGGGCGGCATTTACCCGGCGCGGCCCGGATTTTTGCAGGGCTTGCGCGCGGTGTGCGATGAGATCGATGCGCTGTTGATTTGCGACGAAATCCAGTGCGGCATGGGGCGCACCGGCACGCTGTGGGGCTTTGAGCCGAGCGGCGTTTTGCCTGACCTGATCTCGGTGGCCAAGCCGCTGGGCGGTGGCCTGCCGATCGGCGCGGCGCTGGCGGCAGAGCGGGTTGCAGCGCTGCTGGAGCCGGGCGATCACGGCAGCACGTTTGCCGCCAACCCCCTGATCTGCGCGGTGGCGCGGGCCGTGCTCGGCGTGGTCAATCGGCCCGAATTTCTGACCGGCGTCTGTGAAAAGGGCGACTATTTGGGCGAAGCGCTGGGCGACCTGGCCTCCCGGCACTCGTGTGTGGGCGATGTTCGCGGCCGCGGGCTGATGTGGGGTGTCGATACCACGCTGCAAACCGCGGACGTTCTCGCCGCCGGCTACGAGCACGGCCTGCTGCTCGGCTCGTCGGGCGAGCACACCGTGCGCCTGCTTCCGCCGTACACGGCGGAAAAGGCCGAGATTGACGCCGCCATTCAGAAATTGGATTGGATGTTCACAAAACTTGGGTGAGAAATCGTGCGTCAAACGTCAAGCGTCAGTGGCATTGAATTGTCCCGACGTTTGACGGATGACGTTTGACGGTTTTGGAGGCATTTATGTCTGATTTATTTGTCCGCCGCGCCACGTTAGGCGACGTCGAAAATATGCATGCATTGATCAACGCTTTTGCCAGCAAAGGGTTGATGCTGCCCAAGTCGCGTAACCACCTCTATCAAAACATCCGCGACTTTTTTGTCGCCGAAAAGGAGGGCGAGTTTGCCGGCTGCGGCGCATTGCACATTCTGTGGAATGACCTGGGCGAAATTCGCTCATTGGCCGTCGACGAGCGCTTTCAGGGCAACGGTGTGGGTCGCCAGATTGTCAAGGCCTTGATCCAGGATGCGATCGACCTCAAGCTGCCGCTAGTGTTTGCGCTGACCTATCAGCAGGTGTTCTTTGAGCACCTGGGTTTTAGGGAGACTGAAAAGGAAACGATGCCACGCAAGGTATGGGGCGAGTGTATGGATTGCCCCAAATTCCCCAATTGTGATGAGACGGCAGTGGTGCTTAGATTGGGGAGTTGGGAGTAGGATGGAAGCATTGCTTGTTCTGGAAGACGGCACGACATTTCGCGGTCGATCCTTTGGCGCACCGGGCGAGCAGGTGGGCGAGGTGGTCTTTAACACCGGGATGACCGGCTACCAGGAAATCCTCACCGATCCCTCGTATCGCGGCCAGATGGTGGCGATGACCTATCCGCACATCGGCAACACGGGCATCAACGATGAGGACGGTGAGTCGGCGCGGCTGCACCTGCGTGCGTTGATCGTGCGCGAGGTCAGCCTGCGCGAAAGCAACTGGCGCGCGCATCAAACGCTGGCCCGCTAC
>JAFGEY010000046.1 GCA_016931365.1 Anaerolineae bacterium | reverse complement strand
CCCGCTGCTGCGAGAACGCATCCTCGACCATGCCGAGGGGAATCCTTTTTACGTGGAAGAGATCATCCGTTCGCTGATCGATGACGGGAGCATCGTGCGCAACGAGGCCGCCGGACGCTGGCAGGCCACGCGGGATGTAACCGACATTGCCATTCCGGACACACTGCACGGCGTATTGGTGGCACGCATCGATCGCTTGCAGCAAGAGAGCAAGCGCGTGCTGCAACTGGCATCCGTCATTGGGCGGCTCTTTTTCTACCGCGTGCTGGCCGAAATCGCCCACGAGCAGCAAAGTCTCGACGAGCATCTATTGACCTTGCAGCAGGAAGAGATGATCCACGAGCGGGCGCGTGCGCCCGAACTCGAATACATCTTTAAGCACCAACTGACCCAGGAAGCTGCCTACAACGGTCTGCTCAAAAAAGAACGGCGCGTCTTTCACCGGCAGGTAGCCGAAACACTGGAGCGCTTGTTCCCTGAACGGATCGAAGAACAGTTGGGACTGCTGGCCTATCATTGGGAGCAGGCGGAGGAAGCGGAAAAGGCAGCGGAATACCTGCTGCGAGCAGGCGACCAGGCCCGGCTGGCTTACGCCCATCGAGAGGCGATTGATTACTACCAGCGGACACTGCCCTTTCTGAAAGCCGGCCAGGCGTATGGACAGGCCGCACGGACACTGATGAAGCTGGGGCTGACTTATCACATCCTCTTTGACTTTCGGCAGTCGCGCCAGGCCTACGAGGAGGGCTTTGCGCTGTGGAAGCGAGCGGCGGAAATCCGGGAGAATATGCCCCGCCCTCCTGCGCCACACGCACTCAGAGTGCTGTGGGACAATCCGCCGACGCTGGACCCGACGCTGGCCTCCGACAGCACCTCGGCGGATTTGATCACTCAGCTCTTTAGTGGCCTGGTAACCCTGGATGCAGGAGACAACATTGTGCCCGATGTGGCCCATCGTTGGGAAGTACTGGAAGGCGGGTGTCGCTATGTCTTTTGCCTGCGAGACGACGTGCTCTGGAGCGATGGCACACCGGTGACGGCGGATGATTTCGCCTATGCCTGGAAGCGTGCTCTGGACCCAGAGGTCAGATCGTCGGCGGCCAGCCTGCTGTACGACATCAAGAACGCCAGGGCCTTTCATCAGGGAGCCTGCCCTGAGCCTGTCGAAGGGGAGGCCGGACGTGAGGAGGTGGGGGTAGCAGCTCTCGATGACCTGACCCTGGCGGTAGAATTGGAAGGACCGACGGGCTATTTCCTGAACCTGCTGGCGGAAAGCGTGTGCTGTCCCGTGCCCAGGCACGTGGTGGCAGCACACGGGGACAGGTGGACGGAGGCACAGCACATTGTCACCAACGGCCCCTTTTGCCTGTCAAACTGGCAGCAAAGCCAGTCCATCGTCCTGGTACGTAACCCGGCTTACCACGGTCGCCCACTGGTCCAGGGCAACGTGACGCGCGTGGAACTGTGCCTGCAAAACCTGGATCCTGCGACCCGGTTGCAGATGTACGAAGCGGACAAGCTGGACGCTTTGGGCTTGCCGCCTCTGGAGATGGATCGGGCGCGGCAGAAACATGCCGGTGAATACGCCTCATTTCCTACCCTGATCACCAATTACATCGGCTTTAACGCCAGTCGCCCGCCCTTTGACGATCTGCGTGTACGTCGCGCTTTTGCCCTGGCTGCCAACAGGGAGACGCTGGCAGATGTCGTGTTCAGAGGCTACGTCTTGCCAGCTACGGGGGGCTTTTTGCCGCCGGGTATGCCTGGACATACGGCAGGCATCGGTCTGCCGTATGATCCCGAACAGGCGCGCCAGCTGCTGACCGAGGCCGGCTACCCGGATGGCCGTGGGTTTCCCCAGGTGAATGCATGGACGCGCCCGGATCCCCGGCCTCAAGTCGAATATTTGCGATCGCAGTGGCAGAATGAACTGGGGATCGCGATCACATGGCGGGCGATCGCGTGGGCCGATTATCTGGATAGGCTGATCAGGTATCTGCCGCACATCTTTGTGATGGGTTGGGTTGCCGACTATCCGGATCCCGACAATTTTCTGCGAGTAGGACTGTGGCGAGAGAGAAGCCTATGGCAGAACGCGGAGTATGAACGCCTGGTAGAGCAAGCCAGGCGCATCACCGATCAAGAAGAGCGGACCAGGTTGTATACGCTGGCAGAACGCATCCTGCTCCAGGAAGCGGCGATCCTGCCGCTCCATTACGGGCGCAGGCACATGTTGATCAAACCGTGGCTTAGCGAACCTCCTCCGTCGGCCATCAGAGGACCGCATTGGCAGGACTGCATCATCGAGCCGCATTCATAGCGACAAGAAAAGCCCAAGCGATCCCTCTGGTCGCGTCAGATTTGAAGCACAAAGTCGACGATGCACCCGCGCCCGCAGCAGGCGCAGCAACTCCGCCCGTTCCATCATTCCGACGCACACTGTCTCCGCTTCCATCCCCAACCCGGACACGATGTGATAGTCGCGCGTGACCACCAGCAGCCGATCCTTCTCCCCATCCACCAGCAAGTTGCGCAGGTCGTCCGACCGCCGCGCGCTGTCGCACCCGCTCGCCCAGCAGCAGCTCGCTTTCACACGGCCCCGCGTCCAGCCACAGCAGGCTCAGCCAGTCCCACAGCCACTCGGTCGCCGGCCGGTACGTCAGATCGGCCCACAGGATGCCGCCCTGGAAATGGTCGCGCACCCGCTCGTCCAGGGCGACGGCTCTGGCCAGCACCGTCTTGCCGCTCCCGCCCATCCCCCACAGCGCCGCGCCCCGGCCACGGCGATCTTTTTCGAGTCCAACGGCGGCGTCACCTCGGTCAAAGCAGAAGCAACCTTACAAGTACGGCTTTGCAGACGACCAATGATACAGGCACACTATCGAATCACACCATGCACTGTCACTTCACCGTCGCGCCACTCCGCCGACGTAAACCGCACGGGCAGCAGATCGGCGCGTCGGAGCTGAGCCTGAATCTCGCGTTCGAGCGCGCGCCGGATTGGGCCGGGCAGTGGCAAGCTCAATTCCAGGATATCGACGACAGGAAGCCCGTCCTGAAGCGTGATTCGCGCCTTACCGCTCACGTGTACGCGCAGTCCGGCAATCGTCGCATCTCCCGCACCAAAAATATAGTCGGGCGTGATTTCCACGTCCGGATGCGCAAAGGGGATTTGCGGCCAACGGTGCAAATACCAGGTGATGGTTTGCTCCGCCTCTAGTTCCGTCAACGTTACCTGCCACGTTTCGCCGCCGTGTTTGCCGCTGCGAATGTATTCGAGCAAATCAACAATTTCCTGATCGCGGATCGGGTCCACGACATAGGGTTCGGCAGCATTGGACAACATCGACACCCAGGTGAACAAGTTGGCAACGACCAATGCCGTCGCCAACAAGACGTTGGTGAGATTGAGTTGCGATCCGAGTTTGCGCAAAAAACCTTTCATCTCAACCTTTTTTCAGCAAGGCCAGTTAATGGAACAAGAGCTGTAATCCGACGATCCCCGCCGGCAGGAATGCAACCAAGCACAGCAGCGCCCAGATCGCGACTGAGCGATCCGGCAGGATCAGCGGAATCTCGCTCACATCGCCCTCGTCGACTGGAGACGGCAACCGCCTGGTCACTGTGCGTCCGACCCACAATGCCGCCAGTCCCAAAACGATGAGCAAGGCCAGCGTCGTCCCTGCCGCCGACAGACCCAGCACGTCGATCTCGGGTGGCAGTTTGTCAAAGAACTGTGCCCCGGCCAGGGTCAGCACCAACAGCGTACCGCCATTCCAAATCGCATGCACGCCGGCCGCCGAAGCGAAATGCAACAGCGCTCTCGGCCAGACATCAACCCGATTTTTGAACAGATCGTGCCAACCCAGTGTGACCAACCCTGCGCCAAGGGGATGAATGGCCCCGCACAGAGCGCGAACTAGAATGATCCCGGCCCAAAACTGACCGGCGAACCCGGCATACAACACGTTTTCCAGTGTGGCAAACCCGACTCCGGCCATCGCGCCCACCAGAAATGCCCCCCGGCGCGTCAGGCGATTCAGCAAGGGCAATGTGATCAATGGTTTCGCAAACTCTTCGACCAACGGCGCCACGATCGCCAGTTGGATCAAGGCATAGATGAACCCGGGGCCGGTCACAGCGGCAGCCACATCCTTACCGGCCAGCGCTTCAAGTAGTAGCTCGACACTGCTGATTGCGCTGTCGGCCAGATCCATGACCAACAGCAGAAAAACCGCCGGTACCAGAATTTCCAGCACGAGCGCGATCACCACACTGACCGTCGCCCCGCCGGCCAATGCAACCATGCCCTTGCGCCAGGTCAGATCGGCATCCGTATCCGTCCCGCTTATAAACCACGATACGGCCCACAGCGGGGGCAGCACCGCAGTGCCCCACAAGACGGGAGCAAAGGACAGGGCTAACAATCCCCTTGATGGGTCATAGGCGACTAGTCCAAAAATGATCAACAGCGCAAACACGCCGACCAACGCCCAAATCGGCGGCAAACGCATTGGTCTCGATGGCTTGCCGTTCAATGCGCGTAAACCGTGCCAGGCTGTGATCGACCCCGCGCCCCAAGTCAATAACGTAGCGCTCAACCAAACGAGTCCGGCACGCAGATCGCGCCAGGTGCTTTCGTCGAACAATGTCGTCAAACTGCTGCAGCAGTAACCAAACGCGATCAGAACGCCGGGCAAAGCCAACAGCGTACCAGCGATGGCCACGGTACGCTTGAACCCGATCTGTGCCACCTCGATCTTGGGCTGCTCACCTTGCATTTGCTCTACGTTTGTTTCGGCCATCTCACTCCCAATCTTCCAACACTTCTTGCAGCGAAGCGCGGATCTCTTCCAGCCTGCGTTCCACAATGGCAGCAATGCTGAACAGCAGCAAGCCAATGACTCCAAAAACGATCCATTGATTGATTGACTGCAATGCGTTGATCAACTGTCCTACTGTCGCCAGCATCACCCCAATCATGCCGGCATAGAAAAAGCGGCGCAGGCGGCGCGCGCTGCCCCACCAAAACGACAAGAACCCTTCAGCGCCTAACAAGAGTGCGTACTGCCATCCGTACAACAGTGTTTGCCAAAACAGCGATCCCAGCATCAACAGCGTGGCCGCGTAATCGAGCCAACGGGCCAGCAACTTGTTGCCGCGCTGCCATTCCAGGTAGGCGATGCCCAGCAAATACAATCCTGCCGGGATCGCGTACCACTGCACGCGTGCCAGTCCATCCCACTGCTGCACGTAAAACGCATGCAATGTCCATCCTGCCAGCAGCATTCCCACGGCGAGGTACCCCAATCGCAGGCGGCGGTACACGACGGATGCGGCCACGTAGAGCAGCCCCAGCAGTGACAGCACGCCGACCGCCATACGCACGCGCTCCAGTTCAACGATGTGCCGAAAGGAAAGGCCCAACATGGCGCGTGCCGTCCAGGCAACCAGGTTGATGCCCAGGATGGCGGTGAACAGGAAAATGCCCCACGAGAAAAGTACGCTGCATCGCTGCAACGGACGCTCCCAGATCGACACCTGTTTGGGCATCGACTGTCTTTTGCCCCAACGAGCGTATAGTGCCAATCCATACCCTATCACACCGTATCCCAACGCCAACTGTGATAGCGAAACCGGCACGGTCAGCAAAGGCCGGTTCCAGACAATCAGCCATTGGCAGAGCGTAACGATGCCCATCGTCGCGCCAAGGTAAGGCAGTAACTGCGACGTCCAGATCCAGGCCAGCACACTCAACAGCAGCGTGTGGACCAACGTGACCAGCGCCCCGGCGTCTGTTTTCACCAGGCACAGCCCTTGTCCGACCAGCATATCAACCAACAGCAACAGGTACAACGGACGCGACCATCCTTCGAGCGCCCGTTCGGTCGCCAAGGGCGGCCCTTCTTCCCTTTGCCGCTCGATCCATATCGCCGCCAGTGCCGTGATCACCGTGACCGGCAAAAAACGCAACCAGGCAAAAGATGGCCAGGACCACCATCCCCAGGCGTGCAATACGTATGCGACGGACAGGTGAGCGGCCAGCGCTGCGAGCAGCAGCCATCCTCGCCGGCGAAAATAAGCGATCGCCCAACCAAAAAGCAGCGCCATCAACAGGAAATTCAATGCCGTCAACCAGGCATTCGAGGCGGTAAAAAGCGAGCTGAATGCGGCCAGTCCGAATCCCAGCACATAGGGGGACAGCGCCCACCAGCCCAGCAAGCGATCGGCGACGGCGGCGGGCCATTGGTCTGGCACAAACCAGGGAAAATCTTGCCAGCGCCCCAACCGAACGTCGAGCCGCCAGCCAATAACCAAGGCGATCAGTGCGCCGGGGAACAAAGCCAGCCCATAATACTCGGGCGCGAGCGCCGACCGTGACAGACCGACGGCATAAGGCACGATCGACAACGCGCAGGCCGGTGTCAGCAGCAGCGGTTGGCGCAGCCAAGACGCCGAGATCGCATACAACAACGCCGCGCCGCCGTATCCCCACAATGCGCCGATCTGATCCTGGCTCGATGGCGGCAGTCCCAACGCCACTAGGGCAAATCCTATTGACAGCGTACTCGTGGCATACGCGTCCAATTTGAGGCGGCGCAATGCCCAGGCCAAGGACAGGTAGACGGCGGCCAAGCCGATCAACCACCAGCCGTGCCGGTTGGCGGCCACGCTAGCCTGGTTCAACGCGATCAACAATGAAATCGGCACCATCGCTGCCGCCGGATAGGCCCACATCGGGTTGGAGAACAGCCGCGCAGAAATCAGCATCAACAGCGCGTCATAGAGCAGTGTCAGAGCCAACAGCGGCGCGTCGTGGGCGACCAGCATCGTACCCACGATCAATGACACATACCCGGTCAGGTATGCAGGCAATGCATACCTGTGCCCGCTCAAGCGATAGAGCCACCATCGACCGGCGGCGAGTCCCAGCGGGCTGAAGGCCAACAGCATCAGGCCATAATGCTCATGTCGCACCGCCGGGAACAGCCAGGACAGCAAATACACGCACCACACCGGCATCAATCCCAATGCCGGGTACAGAAAACGCGACGCTCGCCAGACGGACTTTTCTTTTTGCGGAACAATGCTCGCGGCGCACATGTCCCTATAATCCAGCCACGCCGACAGGCCATAGAGACCAATGGCAAATCCAAAGGCAAACCGGCTTGTCTCCGCATCGGCGATCCCCCACAGCAGGGAAAAGGGCACTAGCGCGTGCGCCACGGCGCGCAAGGGCAGCGCGTATGCCCGTGACGCAAATCGTTTGACCAACAACGAGGCCAGGTACAGCACCCAGGCCAACACAGTCCACCCGATGGCGAATCCGGGCAAAGTCGGGCGCAGCGCCGTGTACCATCCCAGATCGCTCAACAGCGTCCAGGGCGCAAAGAGCAAGATCGCGGCAAACCACACAAAACGCGCGCGACGAAACATCCACGCCGCAAGTGCGTACAACCCAACGACGATCAACAACCCGGCGATCGCCCAATTCTTTTGAACCCAGCCGCCGTCCAAAATCATCAAATTTCGGATCAGCGCCAGGCCAATCGTGCCCACCGAAACCGTCCAACCTGCAGCCAACAGCGGACGTTTGTACAACCTCCAAGCCAAACGGAAAAAGGCCCGCCGGCGCCGCCCAATGCGAGTCTGGCGATAGAGCCAGCGCAGCAGTCGCTCTGCCAGGACAAACACCACCGCCAGCAGCGCCGCCTTGGCTGCCGACGATCCACGACCACGGCTGTAGACGGTAAACAAAAATCCGGCGCCCAACGTGCCTAGCCAGGCTGCCGCGTGCCCCCACCGCTCGCGGTAGGTGTCCCAGGCATACAGCCCATAGATGATGCCCAGCACGAACTGCGCCGCTGCGCCCCACAGCCGCATCTCGTCCGTCCACTCGGCAAACGCGAGGTTGACTAATGCCACCGCGTACACCAGGGCGATCGAAACCAGGGTCAGGGCGTGTGCGGCATGGTAGAGGGGCAACAAAAAGGCGTGCGTAAAGACTGGGGAACGACGCCGTTCAACCCAAAAGCCGATCAAGAAATAGAGAGCCACGAGCGCCGCAAGGCCAAAGCCAATAACCTCAATATCCCATTCCAGGCGATACAAAAAGAGCAAATAACCGATTGCCGTGACCCATGCCGCCGGCATCAATTCGAAGGCATGTCGCCTGGTGATCGCATCGGCAAAATAGAGCAAACCTGCCGAGATCAGACAGATCGCCGGTGAAAGACCATCAGGGACGATGATCAAGGCCGCACCAAAAGCGACGACACTGACCACCAAGCCGACGGTACGCCACGGGCAGCGATAGGCGACATCGATTCGAGACAGGTAATAGCCCAGCGCGACCATTCCCCAAGACAGTGCGGCCAGTGAAAGCGCCAGGTCGGGGCCAAGCGGGCGGTCGAGATTGTCGAACAAGGTCCAGACCCAGACCGGCATCGGCAGCGCGGCCAACCATTGGAAAAGGTCGCGTGGCGGAAAGAATCGCTGTCGACCGGTCAAATCCTCGGCCTTGTCGTCAGATGTATCGTCGCCATCTGGCATATGGACGATCGATGGCTTGAATCCGGGATATTGGGCGTGCGCAAGCCGTGCACCCCATATTGCCAGGCCAATCCAATGACCGAGCACGTAAACGAACAATGTGCCATCGTACGGAAAGAGCGGCGGCAACAACGCCAGCGCAGCGATCAAATAACCCGCGGGCACGAGCGGTTCGACAACGCGTTGGGCCAAGTCAGAGTGCAAACGATCTTGATTTGCTGCCAGCAGCATAGAAACCGAGCGCACGACCAGGATGTGAAGCAGTGACAACGACGTCCAGCCGATGCTCAATTGCGCGGGTTCAAGTCCCAGTTCGGCCATAGCAAAAGAAACGGCTGTAAACGAGAGCACGGATGCGGCATAAAGGATGTTGGGACGCTGCCAGAGCAGCGCGGCGAGGATAACCGAGGCGCATAGTATGCTGTGACTGCTCGCCGCAGCCGCACCGCTGGTCAAATCGGTCAGCGACCACAGCGCGGTTAGAATGGCCAAGAAAACGCCCCATCGCGTCGCTGTGCGTCCATGACTGCGCACCACGTCATCCTCGTGTGCCCGCCACCTGTGCCCAAAAAAGAAGTAGAGCGGCACCAGGCAGGCCCAACCGAAGGCGTGCCACGCCGGGTTGACCTCCAACCGGTCGAACAAGGCGGCCTGTGCAAGGTAGACGGCGACCGGCAGCGAAATCGCCGCCAACAAACCCAGGCTGCGACTGCGGTGATAGATCGCACCCCAGCCCAGAACGAATCCACCTACCCACCAGTTGACGATCAGCGCATAGTGCAGCGCGTCGTATCCCTCGCGAGAGATAAAGCGCCAGCCAAAGGTCAGCGGCATCAGCACACCGACAGCCAGCAGGGCCAGGTAACGAAAAGGATCGGCGAAGACATGCCATCGCTGCCCTAGACGGCGTACAATGCCCCGCGCCGACAAAATCATCCCCGCCGCCAGCAGCGACAGCCCGGCGCTGTACCAGTCGCGCGATAGCATAGCAAACTGGCTGCCGACCTCGATGCCCGCCAACACGGTGCTGCCCGCCGCTACGCCGACCAGATAAGCGAACAATGGGCTTGTGATGATCAGGGTGGTCACAATGTAGGTCCCCAGGCAAAACACCGATGTGATCAGCCAGAATTGCGGCCAAAAGTCTGCCGGGATATCGAGGTTGACGAATGCCGTGTAAAAATCGATCGGGATCAGCAGCGCGGCTATGGCACTCAAGGCGATGCCGGAACGATGCAGCGTCATGTTGACGCGCACGTATCGGCCAAGGGCGAAAAAGAGAATCGTAAAGCCACAGGGAATGGCCACACGAACCACAGGCCCAAAGTCGCGCCACCCCCAGATGACGAACGAGATTGCTGCCGAGAAGAGCAAAAAGATGCCCAGGAACAAAATTGCGCGCAGTGTACGTTCGGAGACCAGTGTACGCCACAAGAGATCGCGAAACGGGATGGATGGAGCAGGCGGCGCGGGAGGAGGGATCTCGGGCTGCAATGTGGGTGTTTCGGCTGGTTTCGCGATCTTGGGTTCAACGGCTGTTTCTTGGACAGGCTCCGGTTCGGGGCGCAGCCCCAACCTGGTTTCGAGGGTTTCCTTTTCAGCAGCAAGTGATTCGAGGATGTCAGCTTGGGCGCGAGGTGTAGCAAAGCCATCGTGCCGTCCAAGTTCGTTGACGATTTCGCTCACAAACGTGATCGCCGCCAAAGCGCTCTGATCTGTCGGCTCGATGAGCTCTCGTGTATGGCCTTCCAGCCGCGCTTGCAGTTCATCGATCTGCTGCACAATCTCATCGACGATTGGTTGGCTGTGGGTGGGATTGAGCAACCCCGCTTCCAGCCATTCGGCCATTTTCAGGCGCAATGCCTTGTAGCGATCAAGTTCCGGCCAGGCCTGGCGCGCTTCTTGTTCGCTAAAGAGGGGCAGGCGCAGCCCCAATTCAATTTCTAATTCACGCTGGCGGATGGCATAGTGGTTTTTCAGTTGCTGCCTGGTTGCTGGGTGCGCCTCGAACGTCTGCCAGGCATCGATCTCGCCTAGTACCCAATTGATATGGGTCAGTTCTATGACGAGATCGAGGTCGCCATTGAATCGGCAGTTTGGACAGGATTCACCAGGATCGAATCCCGCTTCACCACAGCTTGGGCAACGCATGCGTCCTCTCCACTATCCCGCTTATATCTGGTTATTATTATATCACAATACGCCAAAAAGATATGAAATCAGGGGACGGTACTCCCTACAGACACGGTGGATAATTCCACTAGCCTCCGGGACGACGCCAATTGGCGCGAAATAGTCGCTTGACCTGCCCCTATCCTGACCAAAAGAGGCTGTCGGCGAACGGAAACAACACAGTTTCCGCTGATTTTGGGGATATAATCCCCATTTTCTTTTCCCCAGGCGTGTTGAACTACCCTACCGGTAGCGGGTAATTGAGGAACTCCTTCACCGTCCAACGATGACGAGTGAGACTGGCTGCCATCGCCGGAGTGCGCGAACGGTATCGCCTGGCAAGCTGCCCACCTTGGCGGGGAATGGGTTGTGTATATTCGACACGCAATGACATGTGCGGTCGGACAAAATGGTAGTACCCCGCGGATGGAACACATCCGAGCCACCACGCCAGATGCAGCTTGAGTCCGCTTTGCGTCTGTGCCGTGCCCCACGTGCGTCGAATCAACATTGATACGCCCTGCCGAATGGTCAATTTAACGTGCTCCACAAAGGCTGTGTTCAGTCGATCACTCAAGCTCAGTGCTTTCAATCGCGCCTTCAGGTCCGCCAATACCCCCCACTGCATCACGTATTCCACACTGACCACCCGTCGGCGGCGATAACGCTTGATCACCTGACCATAGAGAAGGTCT
>JAFGEY010000372.1 GCA_016931365.1 Anaerolineae bacterium | reverse complement strand
GTTGGCAGCGCTTGCAGGACATCGCCTCCACCTGGCTACTAGCCCGCTCTCCCGCCGAGCAGCCTACTTGTGGGTAAAAGTAAGCGCTCTGCGTGGGAACGAGAAAACGTCCAGCGTTTGCAGGATATTTTGAGGCAAAGTGTTGGGTTTCGTGCCTCAACCCAACCTACGTGATTTGCTGACTGTGCCCAGGATCAAAAAGCGTGAGGCCGGGGAAATCCTCCCGGCCTCACGTTTTACGTCTCACGCATCACATCTTACTTGAGATAACCCAACCACCTTCCCTGAAGCTCGATCATCACATCTACCATCTGATCCACATTCACATATTTGTCCACCACGGGGTCGACCAGCAACGCTTGCAAAACGACGGCGCGAGAGCCGCTGAGCACGGCCTCGGCGGTCATGTCGTGGACGGCGACCTGGTTTTGCAGCAAGCCGAGAAACGCCTTGGGATAGTTGGGCAGCGGCACGCCGTGGACGCCGTTTTTGTCGACAATAGCCGGCACTTCGACGGCGATCCAGTCGGGCAGGTCGGCGATCAGTCCATTGTTGGGCAAGTTGACCGCCTCTTCCTCATAGCCCGAATTGGTCAGAATACCTTCAATGATCGGGATCACCCGCTCGGTCAAGCGCAGCTCGATCTTGGGCTCTTCGACGCGATCCAGGCAAGAGTGCTTGTACATAGTGTAAAAGTCGAGGATGCCTTCGTGGTCGACGGCGTCATAGGCCCACTGGACATATTCACCCAGATGGCTGTCGGTGGTGATGGGCAAATAGCCGAACTGTTCCAGGAGCACCCTGAACAGGCCGCGCTCCGCCCACTTTTTGCTGACCGGAATCTGCTTCGCCTCTTCCCAAGTAGTTGGTATTTTGCCCGTTTTTTCTACATACGCATGGATATCACGGTAGCCGGGCATGTTTTCAAAAAAGGCCGGTGACTTGGCGCGGATTTCGGAATAAGCATCTTCGCCACTGTCTCGATAGTTCGCCGCTAACAGGATGCTGAAATGGTTTAGCCCACCGGCGCGGATGTGCAGATTGCTGTAGGGCACGCCGAGCATGATCGGCAGATAGTGGCGCAGCGATCCGATCTCATGACATAACCCTACCAGCTTGAGGTCTGGATATTTACGGTGCACGGTGGTGCAGATACGGCTCATCGGGTTGCTGAAATTGAACACGTACGCGTCGGGGCAGATTTTCATCACGTCGCCGCAGATGTCCAAAATCGGCGGGATGATTCTCAAAGAGTGGAACAGGCCGCCCGGCCCGCCGTTTTCGCCATAGACCTGGCGGATGCCATACTGCTGCGGGATGCGCCAGTCCATCTCCCACAGGTCAAAGCGGCTGCCCACTTCGATGGAAATGACGCAGAAATCGGCCCCTTGCAGCGCTTCCGGGCGCGAGGTCGTCGCTGAGAGGGTGAAAGGCAGATCGTTGTCTTTGATGAACTGCTGTCCCACGGCCTCTACTTTGGCCAATGAGACAGGGTTGATGTCGTGCAGCACGACGTGACTGCCTTCCAGCACCTTACTCTGGAAAATGTCGCCCAACGTGCTGCAACCAAACTGCACGCTTCCCGCGCCGATCAAGACAATTCGTTTCGCCATTGAAAACTCCCTTCATTAAAAATTGCGAATCGCAAATTGCAATGTAGGCCATGCCAAATCAACCGTCTGCGCACTGATATGGCGATACAGTTGCCATTTGCAGTTTGCCATTTCTTATGCAGCGATCCACCCGCCATCGACCATCAACACGTGCCCGTTGCAAAAGTTCGACGCCTCGGAGGCCAGAAACACCACCGGCCCAAACAGGTCGTCAAGCTCACCAGATCGCTTCATCGGAATGCGGCTGAGCACCCAGGCGCTCTTTTCGGGGTCATCGAGAAAGGGGGCCGACATCGCTGTGCGGGTGAATACCGGAGCGATGGCGTTGACGTTGATCCCTTTTGGCCCCCATTCAATCGCCAGCGAGTGGGTCAGTTGGTTGACCGCCCCCTTGCTGGTGGCGTAGGCCGGGTCTTGCGCACGCCCCTGAAAGCCGCGCACCGACGAGATGTTGATGATCTTGCCTTTGCCTTGTTTTAACATGACCCGCCCGACATGTTTGCAGCAGAGGAACAGCGACTTGACGTTGACATCCATTACCTGTTCCCAGATGGCGGTGTCAAACTCGGCGATCGGCTGCAAAGCGACGATGCCCTGGCTGTTGACCAGAACGTCGATGCGGCCGTAGGTGTCCAGCACAAATGCGACCATCCGTTCCACCTGTACCTCGTCGGTGGCGTCGACAGCAAACGAGGTACCCTTGCGCCCTAACCGGCCGATCGCCGCGGCGGTTTCGGTCAGGCCATCCGGCCCGCGGCTGGCGACGCAGACGTCGGCGCCGGCGGCGGCGAGCGCCAGCGCCATAGCCATGCCCAGCCCTTTCGTCCCGCCGACGACCAATGCCGCTTTGCCGTCGAGCCGAAAGCGATCCAGCGTCGAGGGGG
The DNA here is from genome assembly GCA_016931365.1 of Anaerolineae bacterium. Next base: position 4,168 of record JAFGEY010000372.1, on the reverse strand, counting down.
CCAGAGCCAACGCTTTCTCAAGGTCTGACATCTTGTCTCCTTGTCTACTCTTCCCTTGCCTACCCTTCATCCAGCACAATGTCGGTCAGATGGGTCTCCGGGTCGGTGACCCGTTTGGTCTTGACCCCATCCAGCGCGATCAGGCCCAACTCGGCGCGAAAGCAGACCCGCGATCCGTCTTCCAGATGCCCGATGTACGCCTTGTCGTTCGCTACGTCGTGGACGACGACGTGAATGTGCGGCTCGCCGCCGGCCACCGACCCTTGCAGCGATCCAACCTCGATCGGGCCAGTGAGGGTAAAATAGCGCTCCTCCGGCGGCAGGCCAGTGTTGAGGATGGTATGCAACCGGCACACGTCAAACGAGCCAATGCCGGAGGTGATCAGCGCCGCGTCGATGCCCTCTTGCTGCAAAAACTCGCGCAGCCCTTCGATCAGGTAATCGCCGCGCCGGAACGAGACCATAAACGTGCGCACCGGCCCAGGCGCAGGAATGACCAGCATAAAAGCCTCCTTTCGAGTAGCAAATCACAAATCGCAATGCAGGCCATGTCAAATTGACTGTCTGAGCATGGACATGGCGATACAGTTGCCATTTGCAATTTGCGATTTTTTACAGCACAGTCTCGTCCAACGCCATCCCCAGCGACTCGTAGAGCTTGCGGCGGCCCACCTTGTCACCGCGCAGTTCCTGGTGAGCATATTGGGCGACATCGAACGCTATTTTGCGCGGCACGACGATCACGCCGTCGCCGTCGGCCACCACCACGTCGCCGGGATAGACCACCACCCCGCCGACGGCCACCGGCACATCCATCGCATCGAACTGCAAGCGCGCCTGCACCATCCCCTGGGAGATGAATTTCGACCAAAAGGGGATCTTTTGCAGGATCAGCTCGTCGGTGTCGCGCATGCCGCCGTTGGTCACATAGCCGACCGCACCGTCGCGCACGCCAGCCAGCGAGTTGTTGGAGCCCATCAGCCCCACGTCGACGCCGCTCTGGTCGATCACGCAAAAATCGCCGGGCCGGATCGCGTTCATCCACGGATAGGTGCAGACATTGCCGTAATACCAGCCCGACCACTTGGTGTATTCCTCACCGTCCATCGACGGCATCGGGCCTTGAAAAGGCAGGTAGCGCGCCGTGCGAGCGATGCCCACCACGTGCGTGCGCCATAGCGGGCGGACGTCGGGCGACATCGAACCGTAATGGTGCATCATGTTCCAGTCCATGCCGTCGCGCACATCGGCGACGCGCAGCGGGGCGTACAGTTCGAGCAGTTCTCTATTCTTGGCATCATTGACCATTGTAAACCTCCCAAAAATTTCGAATTGTAAATAGCGAATTGCGGTGCAGTCATGCCCAATTGACCACCGACGGCCGACCACGGACCTCAACCGAGCGATAGCGGTGGTCTGTGGTCGGCTGTCTGTGGTTCAGATGCGACGGATTATGGCGTCTTGCAGTTTTCGGCTTATTTGCTCAGCCGAATCGTCTTGATCTCGAACGGGTGCAAATCCAACTCGATCCGGCCGTCTTTGAGCGCCAGATCGCACTCGACTTCTTCGAGCATATTGGTCTGCACGACCTTGCTCACCGGCAGCGACGTGCTCAGCGTGCAGCGGGTAGCCGTGCGCATCGACTCGTAAAGGCGCACCACTACGTCGCCGCTTCCATCCTCGGCCGGCTTGACCGTCTCGACGATCACGTTGGACGCATCGACGCCAAACAGCGAACCCTCGCCGCCCTGGCCTTGCGCGGCAACGGGCGGCACGTTGAGGTCATAGCCCTCCTGCACCAGGCCGCTGTCGAACAGGGTGCCGTTCCAGGCGTAAAAGGCATAGGTGAACTCCTGGCGGCCCTTGTCGGCGTTCATGTCCGGGGCCAGCGCCGATTTGAGCAGGGTCAGATTGATGCTGTTGCCGTTGACATTGCAGCCGTACTTGCAGTCGTTGAGCACGGCAAAACCGCGCTTGCCCTCGACCAGCGCCGACCACTTGTGCATCGACACTTCAAAGCGCTCGGCGTCGAAGGGCTGCGATTTGTGCGTGGGCCGCGCGAGGTGTCCAAACTGGATTTCGTGCAGCGCCTCGGTGCTGTAGACATTGGCCGGGAAATTGACTTTGAGCAGCTTGTGGCTTTCGTTCCAGTCGATCACAGTGTGGAAATCGACGCGGCGGCTGCCCCGGCGCAGGCTGATCGTCTGCGTCATGGGCGAGTTGTGCAGCGTACGCCGCACCTGCACCCTTGCCACCAGCGGGCCGGCATCGAGCACGGTGACCGCCGCCGTCTCGTCCAGGGCGACCGGCGTGTCCTCGTACATGCTGTCGAGGTCCCAGGCGTCCCAGTTGGTGGGCACGTCCTTGTACATCTTGAGGTCGTTGCACGGTCCCGCCGCCAGTTCGCGCTCGGCCTCTTTGTCATAGATACGCGTGATCCGGCCCGTCCGGTCAAACTCGACGCGGATCAGCTCATTTTCGAGCAGGTTGGGCGCGGCCTTGAGGCCGCTCGCCAGCGCCAGCGGGTTCTCGGCATAGATCGTCGTCCAACCGCAGGCGGGAACCTCAACTTCGACATGGATTACGCCGTCGATCTTTTGCGCGGTCAGCAAGCCATCCTTGCCTTTCGCGCTGTGCCAGCCGGCGGGCAGCGGCGCCAGCACGGTGCGCGCCCAGCTCAGCGAGTTGAACACGGTCAGCGCGCCTTCGCCTTGCGGCGTTAACGCCGACGTCGCTGCCTGGGCCACCGCTTGGGCCCCGGCAATCACCCGGGCGAAATCAGCCTCGGCTTCTTCGTACACGCGCCCGATCGACGAGCCGGGCAGGATGTCGTGGAACTGGTTGAGCAGCACCAGTTTCCACAATTCGTCCATTTTGGCCGCCGGGAAAGCAAATCCCTTGGCCGCCGCGGCGACGCTCCACATTTCGGCCTCGCGCAGCCCGAACTCGCTGCGGCGGTTGCCGAGCTTGGTTTTCGCCTGCGAGGTATAGGTGCCGCGATGGGCCTGGAAATAAAGCTCGCCGACATAGCGCTGGGTGACCGGCTTTTTCTCTTGATCCTTGAAATAGTCGATCGGCGAGGCAATCACCACCTTGGGCGCGCCCTCCAGGTTGCGCTGGCGGCGCAGGAATTCGAGGTGGTTGCGGGTTGGCCCGCCGCCGCCGTCGCCCCAGCCAAAGGGCACCAGACGGGTGTCAAAGCCGTCCTTTTGCACGCGCTCTTTCCAGCGCTCGATGATCGAGGCCGGGTTGGTACGCGAGTTGTAGTCGTTGTGCAGGTGCACCAGTACCTGCGATCCGTCGATGCCTTCCCACCAGAAGGTATTGAGCGGGAATTTCACGTCGCTGTTGTAGGCCCAGAAAATTTTTTGCGTGGAGAAATACTTGATCCCGCAGCCCTTCATGATCTGCGGCAGTGCGCCCGAATAGCCGAACACGTCGGGCAGCCACATCAACTCGCAATCCACGTCGAATTCATCCTTGAAAAATCGCTTGCCGTGGATAAACTGGCGGATCAGGCTTTCGCCGCCAGCGACGTTGGTGTCCGGCTCGACCCACAGGCCGCCCTCGGGGACGAACTGCCCCTTTTTGACCGCCGCCTTGATCCGTTCGTACAGCTTGGGGTACTTGGTCTTGACCATCCAGAACAGGTGCGGCTGGCTCTGCAGGAACTTGAACTCGGGATACTGCTCCATCAGGGCCAACTGGGAAGAAAAAGTGCGCACGCACTTGCGCTCGGTTTCGGCCAGCGGCCACAGCCAGGCCACATCAATGTGCGAGTGGCCGAAAGCATAGAGCGTCGGCGCAGTAGAGCCATTGACGCATTCGAGCAGCGGCTTGAGCCGCGCGCGGCACCGGCGCACCGTTTCGAGCATCTCCTCGTTGGGCAGCTCGAAATCGACGATGGTGGTAAAATCGCGCAGCCCGGCGTCGATTTCCTGCACGCGCAGCGAGTCGGGATCGAGCGCCTCACGCACCTCGAACAACGTTTCCACATCGATGGACAGTTGGTATACCTCTTCCTGCCACACTCCAAACGTGCTGCCGCCGATCGCCGTTTGCTGCGGCGGCGGTTCGGGCACCGACTCGCGATCGGGCGGCGTCGGCCCGGCGTAGGCTTTCATCGGGCCGTGCCCGGCATAGCCTTCGATCATCACCTCGTAACTTG
>JAFGEY010000371.1 GCA_016931365.1 Anaerolineae bacterium | reverse complement strand
GTTGGCAGCGCTTGCAGGACATCGCCTCCACCTGGCTACTAGCCCGCTCTCCCGCCGAGCAGCCTACTTGTGGGTAAAAGTAAGCGGAGACCGTCGGCACGAGAAAATCAGGTATTGTTCATTTCCAATGGTGGGCGGCTATGGAAAGCCGCCCTACTTGCGCCGAGCTTTACGCATACACCTCGTCCGCATCGACGCGGCGCTGCCCCTTGGCCCTGGACGGCGCAAGCTCGATCGTCGGCGCCCTTTCCCCCGCCTCGACCATGCGCCGGATCAAGCGCTCGCGCAAGACGCCGGCCACCTCTTGATGCGACTCGAGGCCGATCAGGTTGGTCAGCTCGTAGGGATCGGCCTGCAGGTCGTACAAGAATTCCTCCACGTAGCGATCCGCGCCGGAATCCTGCCCGCCGTTTTTGTCCGGCGCGACGACGCTGTACTTCCAACGATGGGTGCGCACCGCTCGCCCCACCTGCGCCTCGCTGATTTGAACGAATACTTCTTCGGGCCAGTCTTCTTTATCGCCGCGCAGCAAGGGCAGCACCGACCGCCCTTCCATCTCTGCCGGCACGGGCAGGCCCGCCGCGTCGAGCAAGGTGGGCGGCAGGTCGACCAGGCTGACCAACCGGCGCACCTGCCCGCCGCCCTCGAAACCGGGGCCGCACAGCGCGGTGGGGACGCGCAGCGAACTCTCGTGGCAGGAGCGTTTGTACTCGCCGTTGCGGGTCTTGAAATGGCAGCCGTGGTCGGAGGTGAACAGGACGATCGTGTTCCGATCCAGCCCCAGGCTCTTCAGGGCATCCAGCAGGCGGCCAAAAGCCTCGTCCAGCCGCTTGACCATCCCGTAATAGCCGGCGATGTGCTGGTGCGTCGATCCGCCCAGCGCGGCCAGGTCGGGCGGAATCCATTTGCCGGTGTACATCTCGCGGTAGCCGTCGGGCGGCACGAAATCGTCCAGGTGGTTTTGAAAGTGCGGCTCCAGGTAAGAGATGAACAGGTAAAAAGGCGCATTCTTGTGCTTGTCGATGTAGCGGATCGCCGCGTCGGTCAGGGCATCGACGCGATAGCCGGGCAGCACCACCTCGTTGCCATCTCGGTCGTACAGCACGGTGTGGTAGGGCGTGGAGGTGAATTCGAGCACGTTGGCTCCCAGCCAGAACTGGTAACGCCCCTGCTGGCGCGCGGGCACGGGGTCGCCATGGGCCAGGTGCCACTTGCCGATGTAGCCGGTGTGATAGCCGGCGGCGTTAAAATGGTCGGCCAGCGTGGGCATCTCTTCCGGCAGGGCCAGGCCGTTGCGCCAGACTGTGGTATTGGTCGCGTACAGGCCGGTCTGCAGGCTGGCCCGCGCCGGGCCGCAGACCGGCTGGCAGGTGCAGGTATTGTAGAGGTGCGTGCCGCGTTGGGCGATGCGGTCGAAATGGGGGGTCAGCCCGAGCGGGTTGCCGTGGACGCCGGCGGTGTCCCAGCGCTGCTGGTCGGTGAAAAAGACGACGACGTTAGGGCGATCTGAACCTAAAGAATTCATCAGCGTACTCCCTCATCCCGGCTATGCGCCCGACCTGGCCTGCTGAATTTTGGCGATCCAGTCGTCGCGGTCGTCGACCACAAAACGCTCCTGCCGTCCATCTTGCAGGACGACGGTCATGCCGTTAGGCACGACGCCCAACGTGCTTTGCTTTTCGACCGAAACGATCTCCCAGATCGGAAACGATACCTCGTGGGTTTGCACATTCAATCCATGCGATTTGAAATGCAGGCGCATGTTGGTCAGCCACAAGCGACCGCCCACCGATTCGGCGCCGCGCCAGTGGTTGGCCGGGCCTTCTTTGAGCGTCTGCTCGCCGGCCGGCGCAGCGCCGACAGCGGCAGCGCTGGCCGGCAGCGCGGCGCTGGCAGGTATCACGACGCTGGCCGTTCCCGCCACCGGCGGCGACTTGCGAGCCAGTTCCCACACTTTGCGCCGCTGCTTGGAAGCCTGGCTCCAGGCATACTCCAGCGGCGCCTCGCCGCGATAGAACAGCTTGGACATGATCCAGCGATTGACATCCAGGATCGACCAGGCCCAAAAAGTCACGCTGCTGGTGACGACCGCCATCAACAGCCACAGCCCTACATCCACGATAGAGCCGCCCCAACGGGCGATGCGAATATAGAGCAAATAGCTGCCCCACAGGATAAACAGGGCCAACAGCAGGGCAACGGGAGAGAGGCAAGCGATAGTGATAGCGCTCGCCCATTGATTTTCGCTGACGGCATACACGATCATGATCAGTGACCACAAGGCGCCGAGAATCAGGGTGAGCACCACAAATTCGGCGGCCTCGATGGCATGGATGTTGCCGCGCATGCGCTGAAAAAACGACTGGGTTGGTTGAACCTCAATGCTCATTCAAATCTCTCCTTTTAATTTGATTTGTACTCACTGCCATTTTGCCTTTCAATACGTCCGGCCAACATCCGTCCCCAAAAGCCGACCATTGCCGCGATCAGAAAATAGAGAAACGTCCACAGCGGGGCGTTAAAAGGAGGATTAGCGCCAGCAACACCAAAAGCACACCCAATGTTGTGGCGATCACCAATGCCGCCCGGCTGCACAAAAGTGGGTCGTCCGTCGCCGGCAGCAGTTTGTTCCACCAGGATACCAACATCGTCCCTCCATCGTCGCGTTGCAGTATACACCGATCCCCCCAAATCCGCCACATTGCCCCCTCTGCCCACCTGTGATACAATACGCACCACGTTTCACGCATCACGTTTCACCATCCAGGGAGGGCAAAATGGCACAATATGTCGCCGCCATCGATCAGGGCACCACCGGCACGCGCTGCATGCTGTTCAGCCGCGACGGGCAGGTTGTCTCGGCCGAGTACGCCGAGCACAAACAAATCTACCCCCAGCCCGGTTGGGTCGAGCACGACGCCGCCGAAATCTGGACCAACACCCGCCGCGTCGTCGCTGCCGCGCTGGCCAAACACGACATTCAGCCAACACAGATTGCCGGGGTCGGCATTACCAACCAGCGTGAGACGACGCTGATCTGGGACAAGACGACCGGCCAACCGCTCTACAACGCCATCGTCTGGCAGTGCACGCGCACCATGCCCCTCTGCCAGCAGTTGATCGACGCCGGGCTGGAGCCGCTCTTTCGCGTCAAAACCGGCCTGCCGATCAACGTCTATTTTTCCGGCCCCAAAATCAAGTGGCTGATCGACCACGTGCCCGAGGTGCGCGCCAAAATCCAATCCGGCCAGGCGCTGTTTGGCAACATGGACACCTGGGTCATCTGGAACCTCACCGGCGGGGTCAATGGCGGCGCGCACGTCACCGATCCGACCAACGCCAGCCGCACCATGCTGATGAACCTCCAGACGCTGGACTGGGATGATGAGTTGTTGAAAATTCTCGACATTCTACGTTCTATTTTACCCGAGATTCGTCCTTCCAGCGACCGGGCTTATTACGGCCACACGCTGCCCAGCGGCCCGTTCGGCGGATCGATCCCCGTGTGCGGCGACCTGGGCGACCAGCAGGCGGCGCTCTTTGGGCAGACCGGCTACGCGGCCGGCGAGGCCAAGAACACCTACGGCACCGGCTGTTTCATGCTGCTCAACACCGGCGCGCAGATCGTGCCTTCCGCAAGCGGCCTGCTGACTACCGTCGCCTACAGCCTGGAGCCGGGCCGGGCCATTTATGCCCTGGAAGGCTCGATCGCCATCACCGGCGCGGCGATCCAGTGGCTGCGCGACAGCCTGGGGTTGATCCAAAACGCCGCCGAGACGGAAGCCATCGCCGCCTCGGTGGAAGGCGCTGGCGGCTGCTACTTTGTGCCCGCCTTTTCCGGCCTCTTTGCCCCCTACTGGGACATGTACGCGCGCGGCGCGCTGGTCGGCCTGACCCGCTATGTCAATAAAGCCCACATCGTCCGCGCCACACTGGAGTCAATCTGCTACCAGACGCGCGACGTAATGGAAGCTATGGTGTTAGATTCTGCGGACAGCGGTACCGGCATCGATCTGACCACGCTCAAGGTCGATGGCGGGGCAACGGTCAACAATTTTTTGATGCAGCTTCAGGCCGACATCCTCGGCGTGCCGGCGGTACGGCCTACGGTCAACGAGACGACGGCGCTCGGCGCGGCCTATGCCGCCGGGCTGGCCACCGGCCTGTGGACGAATTTCGATGACCTGCGCGCCAACTGGAGCGTCGATCGCCGCTTTGAGCCACAATGGAGCGAGACGCGACGTGCCGAGGGCTATGCGGGATGGCAGAAAGCCGTCGCCCGCACCCGCGATTGGGTCGATAGATAACGATAAAAAGAAAAACTAGATATTATCTGTGACAACGCGCGTATCAACGGCCGCAATGATGCCCCCAATGGACCGCGGCGCCGCCTCGATACGTGCGTTTTTTGTCGCATATTTTCCGAACGGCTTCAAAGCCCGCCGGGTCAATTTTATTTATTTCCTTGAGGAGAAAGAGTATGCTTCACAAACCTGCAGAACCTATGGGAGAAGACCTTGCCGCGCCCTACAAGATGCGCTTGGGCATCTGGATGTTTTTGTTGTACGGCGCAGTATACGCGGGGTTTATCCTGATCAACGTCATCAAGCCGGTGTTGATGGAAACCATCATCTTTTTCGGCTTGAACCTGGCCGTGGTATATGGCTTTGGACTGATCTTGTTCGCCCTGATTTTGGCCTTTATCTACAACCGGGCCTGTGTGGGCAAAGAGTGCGAGACTGACGCCCAGGCCGGGAGGGGGAAGTAACATGGATGTCTTGTCGGTCGTTCTATTCCTGTTCTTTGTCGGCCTGGTGCTGGGCCTATCGTTCTATTTTGCCCGCAAGGCCAAGTCGGCCAGCGGCTATTACGCCGCCGGCGGTACCATCCACTGGGCGATCAACGGCATCGCTTTCGCCGGCGACTATTTATCCGCCGCCTCGTTCCTCGGCATCTGCGGCATGATCGCCGTCGCCGGGTACGATGGCTTTTTGTACTCCATCGGCTACCTGGCCGGATGGATCGTTGCCCTCTTTGTCGTCTCGGAACCGCTGAAACGGTTGGGCAAGTTTACTTTCGCCGATGCACTCGACGCCAAGTTCGGTTCCAAGGGGCTGCGCCTGGCCGCAGCGATCAGCACATTGATCGTCTCGCTGCTGTACCTGATCCCGCAGATGGTCGGCGCGGGCGCGCTGGTCACGCCGCTGCTCGGTCTACCGCACGCCGTCGGCGTGATCCTGGTTGGGGCGATCGTGATCACCATCGTCGCCACCGCCGGGATGACCTCGACAACCTACGTGCAATTTCTCAAGGGCGGGCTGCTGATCATCTTTTCGACAATCCTGGTCGTTGCTCTGCTCATCCGCGGCCTGTCGACCACGCCTGATCAGGGCGGTTCGATCGCTATGCACGACATCCAAACCCTCACCGCAGCGGAACAAGACGGGCAGATCGTGGTGGCCGATGCCGGCTATCAGGTTATCAGCGATCACAAACAATCGCCGCACTTTGTGCTGCTGGCCCACGAAGGCCAAGACGACTGGTGGCACGTCGTCGAACAGGACGATGGTGGCATCTACCTCGAAGAGACCGAGTCGGTGGTGACCAAGTCTGACGGCAGCACGTGGATCAATGGCACTCTGGCGTCGGATAGCAACCAGTTGTACCAGGTCGGTAATATGGTGCAGATCAAGGGCCAAAGCGGTGAGATCGACACCGGCAGTGTGGGTGTCTTTGAATTCCTGGCCGACATCGGTGCGCCAAATAGTATAGTGCGCGTATGGAAAACAACCTCGTTCGAGGAAAACGGTAACAAAGTGACCCTGTATTACCCGTCACTGATCCCCGGCAACGAGATCATGCGCCCCGGGCTCAAGTTCAAGGTCGAAGGAACCTTCATGGACAAGCTCGATTTCGTCTCTTTGATGCTGGCCTTGTTCTTTGGCACAGCGGCCCTGCCCCACGTCCTGATTCGATATTACACCGTGCCCAGCCCGGCAGCGGCTCGCAAATCGACCATTGTCGCCATCGCTGCGATCGGCTTTTTCTACATCCTCACCCTCTATATGGGCCTCGGCGCAATGGTCAATGGAACGGTCAACCCGGCAGAAAGCAACATGGCCGCACCGCTGCTGGCCAAGTCGTTCGGTACATTCCTTTTTGCGGTCATCTCGGCGATCGCCTTTGCGACTGTGCTGGGCACGGTCAGCGGATTGATCGTCTCTGCTTCCGGCGCAGTCGCCCACGACTTTATGGACATCTATTTAAAAATCAAGATGACCGAAGATCAAAAGGTAAGGGCGGGGAAAATCACGGCCGTCGTCGTGGGGATCATTGCCATCATCCTGGGCATCCTCTATAAAGGAATGAACGTGTCCTTTTTGGTCGGCTGGGCCTTTGCCGTCGCTGCATCAGCCAACCTGCCGTCGATTATGATGGTGCTGTTCTGGAAAAAGACCACCGCTCAGGGCGTCATCGCTTCGGTATTGGTGGGCATCGTCGCTGCGCTGGGCTTGATTTTGCTCTCGCCCGATATGTGGGTGCGCTACGGGCTGCCCGCTAGTTCTGCGCCGATACCCTTCAGCCAGCCCGGCGCTGTTTCGATCCCACTGAGTCTGATCACACTGGTTGTCGTCTCGCTGCTAACTCAAAAGAAACAAGCGGCGGCATAGCGCTGGCTCGTTGTTGACAATTTCATAGCGTCACACAACGCCGTGAGACGCAAAGTGCCGGGCCCGAACCTGATTCGTGTGCCCGGCACTTGGTTTTTCTGGGCTTTTAGCATATACTTGGATGCTCCCGAAAGGGTAAACCCGAACGACTATCACACCACCACGTAATGCACATCTGGACATGATATGTCGAAAAAGGATTGTTCCTGTGGCTGAAATTATGCTCCCTCTTCATTACAAGCGCAATTTCTGGATTCTCGTCGCCGACTTTGCTTTTTTCGGCATCGGCATCACCTTTGTCGGCACCGGCACGGTGATCCCAAGTTTCCTGAACGAACTGGGTGCGCCGCCTTTTGTCATCGGCCTGATGGCAACGCTGCAAAGCGCCTGCTGGCTGCTGCCGCAACTGTTAGCCGCGCGTTACCTGGCCGACAAGCCGTACAAAAAGCCGCACATCCTCTGGCCGATCATTCCCGGCCGCCTGCTTTTTCTGGTACTGTCGATCTCAATCTGGCTGACCGGCGCGCGACCGCCGTGGCTGATCATCACGCTGCTCACCGTGACCATCGTCGGCTTTTGGGTCGCCGACGGTCTGGCCAGCGTGCCCTGGTTCGACTTTTTGAGCAAGACGATCCCTCCCACCCGGCGCGGTCGCTTGAGCGGGATCGGGCAGATCATCTCGGGCAGCGCCGGATTTTTGGTTGGCTTTTTCGTCGAGTGGATGCTGGGAGAAAAGGGTTTTGACTTTCCCAATAACTACGCCGGCCTCTTTTTTCTGGGCTTTTTGATGCTGGCGCTGTCATTTGCGGCCATCGCCTTCGGGGTAGAAGAAGGGGGACAACCTACGCGCAAGGTGCCGAGCTGGAAGGAATTCTTTCCGCAGCTATGGCATGTGCTCAAGACCGATCGCGCTTATCGGCGTTACATCATTATGCGGCAGGTTTACGGGCTTGGCTCGCTGGCTTCGCCCTTTTTTATGGTTTTTGCGCTCGACCGGCTTGGCCTGCCCAGTCAGGTGGCCGGCCGCTACACCTCGATCGGCGTGGTGGGCAGCATCCTGGCGGCGTTGCTCTTTGCCTGGATCAATGAGCGCCTGGGCAGCAAATGCGTGATCCAGATCAGCATTGGAGTCAACCTGCTGGCGCCGATTATGGCCCTGCTGTCGCCGCTGCTCTTTCCCGATCCAATCTGGCTGGCCTGGGGCTACGGACTGGTCTTTTTGTTGTTCAACGCATCTATGAGCAGTATGATGCCCGGCTGGATGAACTATGTCCTCGAACACGCGCCCGAAGCCGAACGGCCCAACTATGTCGGGCTGACCAACACGATCAATGGCGTGAGCATGATCTTTTCGGCGCTCGGCGGCGTGATCTTGCAATGGACGAACAACAACTATGCCTTGCTCTTTATCCTCGCCATCATTGGGATCGCCACAGCCTTGCCGATGACCCTCGGCCTGCCGGAACCCCGGCACGCCAAGAAATCCTAGCTCTCGATACATCCAAGTTTCCCCCCGGCTCGAAACCATTTCGAGCCGGGGTTTTTATGCATCAAGAGGGTATTTCAGAAAGGCCTTCGATCAACGATTGCGCAGGAAAGGCGGGATGTCCAGCTCGTCGCCGCCGGCAAACTGCGGCACCTGAATCTCCAGACGGGTGCGCTCGGGCTGTCTGGTGCGCGCCGGAGCCTGCTGCTGCGGCTGCGGCTGGGACTGGACGGGCGCTGTCGCCGTCGTCGCCGGGCGCGTCTGCACCTGGGCGCGTTGTATGCGCGGCGGCATAGCGGTCGTATCAAAACCCGTCGCCACCACGGTGATCCGGATCTGATCAACCATCCCTTCGTCGATGACTGCGCCAAAGATGATGTTGGCCTCGGGGTGCGCCGTCTCGCGGATCAG
>JAFGEY010000370.1 GCA_016931365.1 Anaerolineae bacterium | reverse complement strand
GTTGGCAGCGCTTGCAGGACATCGCCTCCACCTGGCTACTAGCCCGCTCTCCCGCCGAGCAGCCTACTTGTGGGTAAAAGTAAGCGGTTCTCTGTCGGCACGAGAGAAAAGCGTCAACCATATGCTGCAACTTGCCTATTACTGTGGCAAACCGCCCCCTTTCCGGGCGACGTCCCACCAATCATCGCCAAGCCGACGCTTATCTGAACCATCTATATTGATGACATAGAGATCTGTAGTAATGCCGGTATCTTTGTCAGCGACACGGTAAACTATTTCTTTCCCGTCTGAACTAAAGGTCACAACACCCGATGGCTCGTCCGATATAAACTGACGAAAGTCCGAACCGTCCGCGTTCATGATGTGGACCTTGTACTGATCTCCTAGTCCAAGCGTATCCCAGAAAAGAGAATTCTGGCAAGATGAAACGAAAATATGGTTTCCATCGGGGGTAAATCGCGGCATACTGTACATCCGGTTGGCATCGGTCAGCCTCTTTTTCCCGGTGCCATCGGCGTTCATCACGCAAATTTGAGGAGGATTGCCCTGGCTTCCTTCACACTCAAAGATGATCTGCTTCCCATCAGGCGAGTATGAAGCATAATGGCTGTATGCCCCCTCGCCGATTGGCTCGAGATCGCTCCCATCTACGTTGATCACAAACAAGCCAATCGCGTCGGAGAAACCACCCGTGAACACAACCTGCTGGCCGTCAGGAGAAAAAGCCGGCCTCATTGCAGCGACGGCACCGGACAACTGGCGACTGATCTCTACTAACCGTGTCTGCTCCCCTGTTTGTACGTTCATCAGACAGAGGTCAGTAAAACCGATGCCACACTCGTACACAATCTGTGATCCATCTGGTGAAAGCGCAGGACTTGATGGCGCTCCTATGGTAGAGGTGAGTGTGATGAATTCACTTCCATCCACGGTCAGCAGATAGAGGTAGTCATCCCCCGGAGTGTTGCTGTCAAGCACAATTCGCTGCTGCCCCATCTCTGGCCTGAGCTGGGAGGGTGAAATCTCGATCACATTTTTCGACGATCCACTGCTACAGGCCACAGCCAGCGCTATGACGACAACTAATGTCCCCAGACTTGCAAAAACCCCCATCCTGCTATGTCGCACCACATTTCATCTCCTCAACGGATGGCAAGCCGGAGTGATCCCTATGCAAATAGTATACACTATGCCTTATCCGTATGGCAACCTGGTCAATAAAAACAAAGCTGCCCACGTCGCGCCGACAAAGAGCCAGTCCCAGATCGTCCAGCGCAGTTGCCGCCGGCTCGATCGTTTCGCGCGCGCGCCAAATCCGCGCATTTGCAGGGCCAGGGCCAGGTCGTCGGCCTGGCGCAGCGCGTTGATCAGCAGCGGCACGATCACCGGAATGTAGGCGCGCGCGGCCTGCACCGGGTTTCGTCGCCCAATGACCAGCCCCCGGCTTTGCTGCGCCTCCAAAATCTGGGCAAACATCGCTTTGAAAGCGATGATCTGCTGCACGGCCATCACTGCCGGAAAGCTCAACGCAAAAGGGATGCCGAGGCGGGTCAGCGCGACCACGGCGTCGCCCGGTTCGGTGGTCCACAAGACGAGCGAAAAGGCCAGGGTCAGCGCGGCGATGCGCGCCGCCAGGCCGACCGTCTGCCAGATCGAGGCCATCGTCACGCCCAGCGGCCCCACGGCGAGCAGCGCGTCGATGGCCGGCCAGCGCAGGCTGCCCAGCACCAGCAGGGTAATCAGCAAAGGGGCGAGCATTTTCCACAACGGCCCAAGCCGCGCGCGCGTGCTTGCGGCGAGCAGGGCCAATGTGTGCAGTCCCAGCAAGGCCAGCAGCAGCGCGGCGGGCGATTGTTCGATCAGTAAATAGATCGACACACTGAGCGCAAAGACCAGCCGGGCGCGCGGATCGAGGCGGTAGAACAGGCCGCGCCCCGGCATGTAGAGCAGGCTATCCATCGACGGCCTCCTCCGCGCCGGCAGACGGTGCGCCGGCAGACGGTGCGCCGGTAGACGGCGGGCCGACGAGTTGGCGGGCCAATTCGCTGGCGCTCAATGGCAGCGGCGGGTTCAAGTGCAGGCGGCCGGCCAGCGCGGTGACCGGCAGTTCGTCCAACCCGACACGATGCAGCGTATCCACATCGGCGAGGACGTCGACCGGTGTCCCTTGCACGGCGATCTCGCCCTCGTACAGCACAATGACGTGCCCGGCATAACGGGCGACCAGGCGCAGGTCGTGCGTGATCATGATCACGGTTGTGCCCCGGCCGTGCCGCTGCGCGATGATCTCCATCATCTGCTCGGCCGAGCGCCGGTCCAGGCCGACGTCGGGCTCGTCGAGGGCGAGGGCGGGCGCATCCATTGCCAGGGTCGCGGCAAGGGCCACCCGGCGGCGCAGCGCATAGCTCAACACTGCCGGCGGGTGATCGACGTAGGCGGTCAGATCGAGCAGGGCCAGCGTTGAGTGAACGCGCTCGTCCAGCGCCTGGCCGCGCAGGCCAAGCTGATGGGGGCCGTAGGCGACCTCGTCGTACACCCGCGCGGCGAAAATCTGCCGGTCGGGGTTTTGCGGCAAATAGCTCACCACGCGCGCCAGCTCGCCGACGGAACGCCGCCGCGCGTCCTGCCCATCCACCCACACTGCGCCGCCGGTCGGCTTGAGCAGCCCGTTCAGGTGACGGATCAGCGTACTCTTGCCCGAACCGTTGATGCCGATCACTGCCAGCCAGTCGCCCGGTGCGATCTGGAGATCGATCCCGCGCAGTGCGGCGTGATCGGCGCCGGGGTAGCGATAGCTAACGTTCTCCAGACAAATCTGCGATGATTTGCCCCCACCCTGCCCTCCCCCGTAAAACGGGGGAGGGTGGCGCAGACGATGCGTAGCATCGCCCGCGGTGGGTGGAGGCGTCTCTACGAAACCGGTCAATGCGCGCTCTGCATCTGCTAATTGATAGAAAGTAAAAACTTGCCCGCTGCGCCGGGTCAATTCGAAAGCCAGTTCGGCGAGCTGCGGCGCGTGCAACCCCCAGGCTGCAAGCGCGTCGGGCTGCGCCAGCAGCGCGTCGACAGGGCCGTCAAAGGCCACGTACCCATCCTGCAAAACGACGGCGCGGTCGGCCAATTGCGCAACAGCCTCAGCATCCTGGGTGGCGATGAGGATGGTCGCGCCCTGCTCGCGGCGCAGCCGGTCGATGATCTCGATCACCTGGCGGCGCCCGCGCGGGTCGAGGCCGGTCATAGGTTCGTCGAGGACGAGAACGGCAGGGCGCATGGCCAGGACGCAGGCCAGGGCCAGTCGTTTTTGCTCGCCGCCGGAAAGGGTTTGCGGCGTGCGGGCGCGAAACCCATCGAGGCCGACGCTGGCCAGAGTTTCGTCGATGCGCCGCTCGATCTCGTCGGCGGGCAGCCCCAGCGACTCCAGGCCAAAGGCCACCTCGTCGGCGACGGTGGCGTTGAACAGGTACGCGGCGGCGTTTTCGGGCACCAGGCCGACGGTAAGGGACAGTTCGGCCATCGGCGTGGCACGCGTGTCCTGCCCGCTGACCACTACCCGGCCATCCATCGCGCAGTCGATAGCCTGGGGAACGGCCCCGGTCAGAGCCAGACACAGTGTGCTTTTACCTGCGCCGACGCGGCCCAGCAGAGCCACGCACTCGCCCTGTGCAACGCGCAGATCGACGCCCTCGAGAGCGTCGATCTGCGGTGTTTGGGGCAGCGATGCGGGATAGGCAACGCGCAGGTTTTCGACGTGAACAACAGTCATAGGGAATGGCAGGTTAGCTCTTTTCCGCCCAGCGTTTGATCGGCGGGTAGGACTGGGCAACCAGCACATACACCGGCACGCCGACCAGTCCGCTCAAGACCTGGATAATGTTAAAGGGGATTTCTTTGACTGCGGTCGCCACACCCATTTGCATAAAAATCCACTCGTACAAAAAATAGCCGACCACGACGACCACGCCGCCGGCCAGGGCGGCGACGAACATCATCCACGGCCTGGCGCGGCGGCCCAGGTAGCCGACGACGACCGCTTGCAAGCCGTGGACAACCAGTGTGCCGGGGGCAAAGGGAGGAAATCCGATCAAGTCGGCGATAGCCATGCCGCCGCCGGCGATGAGGGCGCCGAGCCACGGGCCGAAGGCCAGAGCGGCAAAGTTGGCCGCCAGGTCGCCAAGATGGATATAGCCGCCGGTCGCCGGGATAGGCACTTTGACGACCAGGGTCAGCGTGGCGGTGACGGCCATCATCACTGCCACCAGGGCGATTAAACGTATGTTTTTTGCACTCATTGTATCTCCTCCAAAATAGATTATCGTTCCAAAATCAGCGTGACCGGCCCGTCGTTGTGGATTTCCACCTGCATATGCGCGCCGAAAACCCCGGTCTGAATCGGCGAAATTCCGGCCTGGGCGAGCAGGGCCGCAAATTGCTCGTACAGTGCATCGGCGATCTCTGACTCGGCAGCATCGGTAAAACTGGGGCGGTTGCCCTTGCGGCAGTCGCCGTAAAGGGTGAATTGGGAAACTACCAGCGCCCCACCGCCGACGTCGAGCAGCGAAAGGTTCATCTTGCCTTCAGCGTCCTCAAAGATGCGCAGCCGGGCAATTTTCTGAGCCAGCCACGCAGCTTGGGCCTCTGTATCGCCGTGAGTGACGCCGAGCAGGATCATCAATCCCCGCTCGATCTGGCCAACGATCTGCCCATCGACGGTGACGGACGCTCTGACAACGCGTTGCACGACAGCTTTCATACCTTGCTCCTCTGTTACGGCAAGATGATCTCGTCCAGCCATTCCGGGCGCGGCAACTCCTGCCCGGCAAGCAGTTCGTGCCATAGCAGATCGCCCGGCAGAGTTGGAAGCGGCCATTCGAACTCGTAAAAGCTGTAAACGCCGCCTCGGGCCAGGAAGCGCTGTTGGCCTCGCTCGACGACGACATAGAGCTCGTCGATCCGGCCAATGGCGGCGATTTTGGACACGCCTTGATCCTGAGCGAGGATGGTCTGCGCGGCCGGGTCATAGGTGTCAGCGGCTTCGGTATCGATCAACGTGTCTTCCAACGCCAACAGGGTTAATTTGGCGATCAGGGCACCATAGTCGATCAGCCGTTGGTATTCGAGATCGGTGAGGGTCTGGCCGGTCAACTCGCGCCGGGCGACATCCTGCAAGAGCACCAGCCAGCTCTGCCACTCGGCCAGCATCGCTTCTTCGGCGTCGGGGAGCATCAGCCGGCTGTCCAGCCCGTCGATCAGCATTTGCGTCCAGGCGGTAAGCTGGCCGTAGACCTGGGGTTGCGGCTCGACGTAGCCCCACGGCGCGGTCGACACCGCAAGTGAGGTCTGCCGGGCCATCGTGACGGCAGGGGCCGCACGCTGGGCATCGACCCAGTGGCCGAGCATCGTTTGCAGGTCTTTGCGCCGCCAGGCTCGCGTTCGCATCCACTTGGGATACGCGGTTGACTTGTCTTGAACCATCGTGCGGTAGATACCGAGCCGGAGCCAGTCGTTGGTGGAGGTCCAGACTGCCGGATCGAGCGCGCTCAAGCTGGCGTTGACGCGATCCAGTACGTCGATGTGGGTGCCGTGGCCCATTTCGTTGACCACGCTGTACGCTTCCGGCCCGTTGAGCATTGCCGCCAGGTGAACCGCTGATAGATCGAGCGTCGTTGTCATTTCATCCGTCTGTGTCATCTGGGTCAGGATGGCACGATCCGGGCCAAGCGGCATGCCAAGCCAGGTCAGGTCGACCGGGTTTTGCCCAGATTGTCCGTTCTCTTGGGCGGGAGAGAGCGTCGAGGCGGCGCGGATAAATACGTCGAGTCTGGCCGGATCGGCCAGGTCGACCATCGCCGGGTTTGTGCCCCAGATCTGTTTGTAAATCGTGCACACGTCGGCGGTGGACAAGGTAGTCGATTGTCCGTTCAAAAACTGCCGGACGGAAAAAATGCGCTCCCACAACATGCGCAGTGCGTTATTTTGGTCGAGCGTGTAGGCAAGCAGAACGGTTGAAAACGCCTCTCCGGGCTGCGACAATCGCCACCCGGCCTGTTCGTGCCAGGCAAGAGCCTGGGCATAGTGTGTCTGATCATCGATCTGCGCTTGCGGCGCAAAGCGAGCATAGTCGATGTATAGTTTTTCCGAGTCGGTGATTGTCGTGGCAAGTACTGCGCTATCGAACAGGGGCGAAATGGTGATCCCCTCTGCCGCACGGATCAAGGCCAGTTCGGCGCTGACCACTGACGAGATGACTTCCGGGGGCGAAAAGTCAGCGTCAAGCAACGAAAGGGCGACGGCAAAATTGGCGGCGTTTTGCAGGGCAGCACCAGCGACCGCCTGAGAGGAGACAGATTTTTGTTGTACAACATCTTGATACTGCGCCCAGGACAGCTCGAACATCTCGCGATCCAACCAGTCTAGCTCCGGCAAAAGGTACGTCTGCTCGACCGCGCGCCGGGTTCGCGCAAAGAGCATTTGCGAGACGTGCAGCACCGAGTCAGTGGAAATGAACAGTGGATAGTCGGCATATTGCGGGTCGGTATACAATTCAGCAAAGTTCTGGTAGCCTGCCGGCCGGATGACAAAGCCGTTGCTCGTCAGCACTTCGGTCTGGCTTATACCAAACATCCCGGCCAACGTGACCGGCGACTGGATGGTGTCGAGCGACAGCGGGAGGTCGTAGCCATTATAGATGGTCGACAAGGCCGCGCTGCGCGCGGTATAAGTAGCAAAGGTGGTCGACTCGGCGGGCGGCTTGAGCACGTCAATGTGGGCGGCACGGATGCTCTGATCTTCGCTCGGATACCCAAGCACGCCGATGGTCATCCCCGGCTGGAGTTGACTCAATGTGGTTGACTGCCCGTCTTGCAGCAGGATTGATGAACCTTCCATCAGGCTGACGATCTGCCATACGCCCGTCTCCGGCACGACACGCACTGCCCGCTGTTCCGGCAGGACAGCGAGGACGATACAGCGCACCTGCAGGTTGGGCACCGGCGTCGAGGTGGGCGTGGGCTGCGGGGTCATCGCAGCCAGCACCGGCGTGGGCGTGGGGAAAACAGCCTGAACGCCGTTCAGCCAGATGAGGTTGATTTCACTCGCGTCGGCGATCTGGCTGGCAAGGTCGTTGCCGCCGGCGTCGACGAAGCGAAGGGTCGCCGATCCCAACGGCAGCTCGACGCGCAGCACGCGGATCAGATGAAAAGGATAGGTAGTCCAGCCAACGGCGGCTTGGTCGGGCGCCGGCGCGGTCACATCGACAGTGATCAGCACCTCTACACCGCCAGTGACAAAATCGACGATCTCGATCCGGTGCTGGCGGCTCTGGCGCAGCCCTAGCAGCGCGCCGATCAGGATCTCTTGCTCCCAATCCACCGGCTGCCAAATCGACGCAGGCTGGCCCATTTGAGAGAGGAATTGCGCCCAGCCTTCCTGGCTGCCGATGATCACGTACCAGCCGCCCTCGCCGCCGGTGCTGCGTTGGATCGGCACGCGCATGTCGGGCAGAATCTCGCCCAAGGCGTAGGTGCGAAACAGGGGCTGTTCGGCCAGAGTCGGCGTGGCCTGGATCGCAGACACAATCGTTTGCTGCAGCGTCGGCGTGACCGTTTGCTCCGGCGTTTTGGAAGTGGATGCGCAGGACGTGATGGCGATGAGGATGCCTGCGATCAGACAAAACCCGAGCCCGGTTCCAATTACGTAGGTTGGCTTGTTTAGCCTTAGTTTATTGCAATCAAAAATCATGATAAATTCGACACCTGTCAATTGAGGTGCTGTGCGAGCAACTCGTCTAGCAATATCAGAGCAGCCTGCACGGCGCGGGCGCGATGGCTGATCTGATTTTTGATCGCGTCGCCAAGTTGGGCCATCGTACAGCCGTACTCGGGCAAATAAAAGACGGGGTCGTAGCCAAAGCCATTCTCACCCTGGGGGTGCCAACCGATCATACCTTCGCAAATACCCTCAACAATTTGAACCTCGCCGCCGGGCTGCGCCAGGGCGATGGCCGCGCGAAAGCGCGCTGTGCGGCGCTCCCAGGGCGTTTCCTTGAGCGCCGCCAGCAATTTTTGATAGCGATCCCGGTCGCTGGCCTCCGGCCCGGCGTAACGCGCGGTATAAATGCCCGGCGCGCCATCCAGGGCGTCGACTTGCAGGCCCGAATCGTCGGCTAGGGCGAGCATTTGGCCGGCCCGGGCATAGGTGATCGCCTTTTGGGCCGCGATCTCGGCAAACGAACGCCCCGTTTCGGCTACGTCAATGTCGATGCCTGCCTCTTGCGGAAACACGATCTGCGCCGGCCAACCGGCAAGCAGGTCACGGAATTCGCGCTGTTTCCCCCGGTTGGTGGTGGCGACGAGCAGTTGGATCACTGCGTTATCCTTTCTGATTTTCGCTCAAGTCAGGGTCTTTTATACTTTGGAATCGAGGAATTGTCAAAGTGATGAGTCTGCGAATGGCATTAGGCGTGTCAAGTCGACTCAACTCCTGGCAGTGGTGTTTGTTCAAGACAAAGAGCCATTTAGCACCTCCTGTGGGTAACATTTTACGTGAACGAACACGGCTGCTTGCATCTACTCTCGGTTTAGGGTACAATACGTGCGAACAGATGTGCAATCACCTGACCCGGACCAAGCCGGAGCCAGACAAGAATCTAGACGGTCAGGCACGATTTTGCTCCTCATCGCGGACGATGGGTCGAGCAAAATTTTATATAGAGGAGTCGATATGCGTTTTCGTGACCAACAATTAACCTGCCAGGCGTGCGGGCGAACCTTTTTCTTTACCGTGACCGAACAGCGCCAGATGGCCGATAAACTGGGCGAGGAGGCCATCACGCCACCAGAGTTGTGCTCAAATTGCCGGGGCAAGCAAGCTCCGGTCGAGGCCAAACCTCAGCCACCCACCGTTCGTGAGCCGATCCAGGAAACTCGCGACATTCAGGACCTCGAAGGATTGGAAGAATTTCCGCTCCAGATTGAAGGGGTGGAGATCAAACTGATCGGCCGTGTCAAGTGGTACAGCCGCGACAAAGGGTACGGTTTTGTCACCACGGCCAAGAACCAGGACATCTTTTTCCACCGCGCAAGCCTCGTGGATCGATATGTAAACCTGCGCGAAGATGATCAGGTCGAGTTCCAGATTCAGCAGACGGCCAAAGGGCCAGAAGCGATCAACGTCAGCCTGCTGCCCGATGAATGATCGGGTGATGACGTTGTGCGGGCGGGCGATCAAGGCTGGGCGCGGCGAAGGCCTGGCGCTCGTATCGCCGGAGCCGATCGGTTTTTTGGGCGGCGTCGATCCAGACACCGGCATCGTGGTTGAGCCAGGGCACGCGCTGTACGAGCAGTGCGTCGCCGGGCGAGTGCTCGTTTTCCCCACCGGCAAGGGCAGCACGGTCGGCTCGTACACCCTGTACCGGCTGGCCAAAAACGGCCTGGCGCCGGCGGCGATCGTCAATGCCCAAAGTGAAGCCATCGTCGCCGTGGGCGCGATCATCGCCGGCATCCCGATGGTCGACCAGATCGACATTGCCCGGATTGCCACCGGGCAGTATGTCACCGTCGAGGACGGAGCAGTGATCGTTGACTGAGCTGGTCTTTGTCAAACTGGGCGGTTCAGTGATCACCGACAAACGCCAACCGTCCACACCCTGTCCGGCGGTGATTCGCCGGCTGGCGCAAGAAATCAAGGCCGCGCGCCAGGCCCGGCCCAATCTTCAAATCTTGCTCGGACACGGCAGTGGCTCGTTCGGGCACATGGTGGGAGCCCAATACCGGTTGCGCCAGGGCCTCGCCGACGACGGCGACTGGTGGGGCTATGCGGCGACGGGGGTGGCGGCGGCGCAGCTCAATCGCATCGTTGCCGACGCCTTCATCGAGGCGGGTATGCCGGTGGTCGCGATCCAGCCTTCTGCGTCGGCAAGGTGCCGGGACGGCGAACTGGTCTCGATGGCAACCTGGCCGGTCGCCGAAGCGCTGCGGCGCGGGTTGGTGCCACTGATCTATGGCGACGTAGCCTTTGACGAGGTGCAGGGCTGTACGATCATCTCGACTGAGGCCGAATTTACCTGGCTGGCCCGGCAGTTGAGGCCGCAGCGAATGGTGATGGTCGGGCAGGTTGACGGGGTGTTCGACCGCGACCCGCTCCAACATCCTGACACCCAACACATCGATGCGAAGCGCATCGACAAGATTTCGCCCGCTACGTTCGACCAGATTGCCGGGCAGTTGGGCGGCTCGCACGGCATCGATGTGACCGGCGGAATGTTGAGCAAGGTGCGGCAGATGATCGATCTGGTGCGGCAAGGCCTGACCGGGCGTGTGCACCTTATTTCTGGGCTAAACGATGGCGCGCTGGAGCGTGTTCTCCTCGATCCGGATGCCGTCGAAGGCACGGTGATCGAAGCAAACTAAAAGAAACCAGGTTTGGGCAAACGAGCTTGCTCACAAAAATCTGGTTTCCCCTGCAACTATCAAGGATATAAGCAGTGACTATTTTGATCTCACTCATTTCATTTCTGGCTGTGTTCAGCCTGATGGTCTTTGTCCACGAGTTTGGGCACTATATCGTCGGCAAGCTGGCCGGCGTCCATGTACGCGAGTTTGGCTTTGGCTTCCCGCTGGGACCGGATAAGCCGCCGAAAGAACGCCCGCTGACCTGGGCGCTGTGGACGGACAAGGGAGGCACCGTCTACAGTCTCAACCTGATCCTCTTTGGCGGGTTCGTCAACCTGGGCGAAAACGATCCCGACGATCCGACAAGTCTGGCCAATTTCCCCAAACGCATCCGGCTGGCGGCCATGCTGGCCGGGCCGCTGATGAACATCGTCGCCGCGTTTGCGATCTTTGTCGTCACAGCGATGCTCGGTTATCCGCAGGTGGTTTGGGGTGTGGGCATCGGTGAGGTGTTGGAGGGGTCGGCAGCCGCCGAGGTCGGCATCCAGGCTAACGACATCGTGCTCGGCATCGACGACCTGGTTTTCGAGCCTTCCGAGGACGTCGATTATACCTACGACACGCTGATCAAGCAGATGGTCGATTACACGGCCGCCAACCCCAACCGGACGCTGACCGTTCACATCCAGCGCGGCATCGGCAAGGATGCGGAACAGCTCACCCTGGAGATTGTCCCCCGGCTCAACGAGGAGGGCGAAGGCAAGATGGGCATCATGATCTCGCCGGTGCCGGTGCGCGTCCTCCGTGTACACGCCTCGCTGTGGGAAGGGATCAAGTACAGCGCAGCCGAGATCGCCTACGTGGTACGGATGACGGTCAGCCTGCCGATCCAGATGATCCAGGGTTTGATCTCGCCCGAGGTCGCCCGCCCGGTGGGGCCGGTCGGCATCGCCAAGATGACCGGCGACGCGAC
>JAFGEY010000369.1 GCA_016931365.1 Anaerolineae bacterium | reverse complement strand
GAGGCTTTAGCCGGTTGGGGATGCGCTATGATACTGGATGACCGGCTGAAGCCTCCACTCCTGAAACTCGCCCCCAGATTGAAATACACCCCGCCAATTTGCCGATTTGACAGCACCACATCCTTGTAGTAAAATTATCGTGACCGGTCACGATAACACTGTTCACCTTACTTGACGGCAGTCTGTCAAGGGATAACAATGGCAAACCCCACGAAACGGCGAGTGACCATTCGCGACGTTGCCGCGATGGCAGGTGTTTCATATCAAACGGTTTCCCGGGTCTTGAACGACCGGCTCGATGTTGCTGATGAAACGCGCCAACGCGTCAAGCAAGTGATGCAAACACTGGGCTATCAGCCCAGTGCCGCCGCGCGCAGCCTCGCCCTCAAGCGCTCCCATACATTGGGGCTGATCACATCCGATTTCAGCGATTGGTTTTTCACCCAGGTCATCGTCGGCGCTGAAATCGCAGTCCGCAAATCCAACTACTATTTGCTCCTCAGCAGCACTGAACGCAACCCTGACGACGAACCCAAGTACCTCAAGCTCTTTAGCGAACGCGAAGTGGATGGAATGCTGTTCATCCGCGCCAATGCGCAGGGCGACAGCCAACAGATGATCGCTCTGAGTGAACAAGGCATGCCGATCGTAACAACGGCCTACGACACACAAGCCAGATTTGATCAGGTGTGCGTGATTGTTGTAGACAACATCAAAGGGGGATTCCTGGCAACCCAGCGATTGGTTGATGTAGGCCACCGCCAGATCGGCATGATCACCGGCCCCAAAAAGTGGGAAGCAGCCCAGGATCGCATGTTGGGCTATCGACGCGCGCTTGAGCAAAGCGGCATTAATTTTGATCCATCACTGGTCGAACATGGCGACTGGAGCTATGACAGCGGCTACCGGGCCATGCAGCACTTGTTGGCCCGTGCACCACAGATCACAGCGCTGTTCGCCCAAAACGATCGTATGGCGATTGGTGCGATGCGATCTCTGCGCGAGGCAGGACGTAAAATCCCCGGCGATGTCGCCATAGTCGGCTTTGATGACGTCCCTGCTGCCGCGTTCAGCACCCCGCCTCTGACAACGGTACGCCAACCGATGATTCGGATTGGGCAAATTGCCGTCGAATTATTGATCCAAATGATCGAAAATCCCGCTCAAGAAAGAAAGGAGGTGCTTCTCGAACCAGAACTGATCATTCGCCAAACGTGTCAGAAATCGGATTCAACTATTTGCATTTCTTAAGTTCAAGAGGAGGAAAAAATGTCTGATCGCAAGTTAAATCGTAGACAATTCTTGAGTCTGTCGGCGACCGCCGCCTTGGGCGCCGCTGCTGCCGCCTGTGCTCGCACATCGGAGGTGGTTGAAGTCACCCGCGAGATCGAAAAACAGGTCGAGGTGACCAAGGTCGTCGAGGTAGAAAAGAAAGCGCCGGAACCTCCCGCGTTGGCGAGCCAGGTAGCTGCTGGCGAGCTGCCCGCGCTGGACGCGCGATTGCCACAGTCGCCAATGGTTATTGGCGGTCGCGATGGCATCGGTGTGTACGGCGGCGAGATCCGCCAGATTCACTTTGACACCGTCTGGTCGACCGATACGTATGACTGGATGTCCGACCGGGTTATGCAATACTCGGACGCGGACTTTCGCACGCTCGTCCCCAACATGTTCGAGAGTTGGGAGGCATCAAGCGACGGCACGACTTATACGCTGTATATGCGCAAGGGAATGAAGTGGTCGGACGGGGCGGATCTGACCACCGAAGACGTGGACTTTTGGTGGAACAAGTGGGCCATAGCTGAAGATATGGAGTCATGGGGGCCTGCCCAACCGTTCAATGGCATCCAGAACAAGCGGTGCACCCTCGAAATCGTCGACGATTATACGTTCCGCTGTACGTTTGATTACACGTTCGGCCTCTTCCCCCACATCCTTACCCGCAATATGGGCGGCTATCCTTCAGAAGGCCCGTTCATGCCGGCGCACTTTTTGAAGAACTACCACCTCGACTATGCCGGCAAGGAAGCTTTGGATAAGTTGATGTCCGAGTGGGCGATGGAGAGATGGCAGCAAGTGATGAACCGTTTCTGCAACCAGTGGGGCTTGAACACCTGGCAGTTCCCGGATTGGGCCAAGGATTTCCCGACCCTGGCGGCCTGGATTCCGAAGGAATATCCGGCAGAAGGGCTTATCATCTTTGAGCGCAACCCCTACTATTGGAAGGTTGACCTGGTGGGCAACCAACTGCCCTACATCGACACGCTGCGCCTGGATTATATGGCCGACACCCAGACGATGGAACTAAAGCTGATCGGCGGCGAGTTGGATTGGCTTGGAATGCACGACGTAACCATCGCCAAATACCCCCTGTACAAGGAAAACGAGGACAAGGGCAAGTACGTGGTCGGCGACTATCTCTCCTGTATGACCGACCGCTACACCCTCTACCCCCGACGCACGCTCCCCAAGGACCCGGTGCTGGAAGAGATCGTCAACCATCCCAGCTGGACCCGGGCGCTTTCAGTCGCCATTGACCGGGAAGAGATCAACCAGAGCCTCTTCTATGGCCTGGCCCGCATGGGGCAGATGGCGCCTATGCCCAACTCCAAGTACTTTAAGGAAAAGTACGGCACGGCGTGGGCGCAGTACGACCCGGCGCTGGCCAACCAGTTGCTGGACGAGATGGGACTTGAGAAGGGCAGCGATGGCATCCGCCTGCGGCCTGATGGCAAGCGCCTGAGCTACATGATCGAGCACGCAGGCATCCGCGTGGGCGCCTCGGTCGCCGAGTTCACCGAGATGGTCTGCACCTTCTGGCGCGAGATCGGCATTGATGCGACGACCAAGCAAATCGACGAATCGCTGTACGGCGAGCGGATGAACGCCAACGAGGTCGAGTGCGGCATCTGGCACGCCGACCGCTGCACTGACATGCTCCTGCCGATCCAGATGCAGTGGTACGTGCCGGTGGCTGACGGTCAACAGGGTGGCGTTTCGCGGGCCTGGCAAGACTGGTACACCGCCGTGGACAAGGAAGCGGAGGGCCTCATCACGCCGCCTGAAGAGATCCAGCAACTGTACGCCTGGGTTGACGAGATGCGGGCGGTCATCGACGATGACGAGCGCGTCTCGATTGGGCAAAAGATCTTTGATTACCTGGCCGATAAACCCCTTTCCCTCGGCATCGTGCTCGAAAGCCCGTGCCCTGTGATGTACAACAAGAACATGCGTAACATGCCGCGGCCGAAAGTACCCATCGGCTGGGACACGTACGGCATCAACTCCTACCAGCCATGCGCCTTCTACTACGAAGGTGGTCAGCGGGCGTAATGCCCAGGCGGTGAACTCTACCGCCATAGACATGCCGACCGGGTTGCTGGTCCAGAGCCAGCAGCCCGGTTTGGCCTTGGTTGCGGGCACGGTCAGAGACCGGCCCGAGCAGAGGAATGCTTCTGCTGTGGCCGGTTTCCAACCGATCCACTTGGGAGAGCTTATTTGCATAGGAGGTGAACCCTTATGCTTGCGTACATCATTCAGCGTATCATTCGAGCGATACCCCAATTGCTGCTGATTTCAATCCTGGCTTTCATCATCATCCAACTCCCTCCCGGAGATATCGTGACGTATCAGATACAGCGCCTGCAGGCTTCTGGGGTTCAAGTCAGCCAGCAGCAGGCCGAGGCCCTGATGAAACAGTATGGGATGGACAGGCCGATGTACCAGCGGTATCTTCTCTGGATCAGCAAGATCATCACCAAGTTCGACTTTGGGTATTCGTATACCTTTGAAAAGCCCGTGGCCCAGGTCATCACGGAGCGGATGGGATACACCTTTGCCATCGCCCTGGCCTCGGCCATCTTTACCTGGGTGGTGGCGATCCCTATCGGCGTCTTTGCAGCGGTAAGGCAGTACTCGATTGCCGATTATATTATCACGTTCATCACCTTCGTGGGATTAGCTGTTCCCGCTTTCTTCCTGGCCATGATCATCATGTACGTGGCCCTCACAAAGTTTGACATCCGGGTCGGGGGGTTGTTTTCGCAGGAATACATGGTTCTGCCGTGGAGTTGGGGCAAGTTCCTGAATCTGTTGAGCAATATGTGGCTCCCTATCATCCTCCTCGGCACCGGCGGCGTCTCCGGTACAATCCGCACCATGCGCGCGATGATGCTGGATGAGCTGCGCAAGCAGTACGTAACGGTAGCGCGCGCGAAGGGGCTGTCCGAATTTCTAGTCATCGTGCGGTACCCCGTGCGCCTGGCCATCAACCCGATCATCAGCGGCCTGATGTGGCTGTTGCCGTGGCTCTTCTCCGGCGGCATCATTCTCGAGATCGTCCTCAACCTGCCCACGGCCGGGCCGGCTTTGTACGCTTCGCTGAGGCAACAGGATATGTATATGGCCGGCGCTTATATCTTGATCACGGGGGTCCTGACCGCCGTCAGCGCGCTTTTCTCGGACGTGATGCTGGCTGCGTCAGATCCGCGCATCCGGTTCGGCGGTGTGGAGGGAGCATGAGCCAATCAAACTTTCTGAAAAAGTGGTTCGGGCGCAAGGATCAGGGAAA
This sequence comes from Anaerolineae bacterium, assembly GCA_016931365.1. The sequence goes on along the minus strand of JAFGEY010000369.1, from coordinate 4,626 downwards.
AGCCACAGAGGGTGAGGAGGAAGCGTTCTACCGGGCCGGGCAGTGGCAGCTCGTGTGGTGGAAGTTCAGGCGACACAAGCTGGCCCAGATGGCGATGGTGGTCCTGGCGATCATGTACTTTATCGCCATCTTTGCCGAGTTTGTCAGCCCACACGATCCCTTGCAGCGCTTTAAACAATATCTTTCCTTTTCTCCAACCACGATCCATATCCGCGATACGCAGGGCAAGTTTCACACCCCCTTTATCTATGGCATGGTGATGGGCCGCGACCCGGTCACGTTCAGACCGGTCTACCAGGAAGATCCCAATGCCATCTACCCGATCAAGTTATTCGTTCGCGGCGACCCCTATAAATTCTGGGGACTGTTCCCGGCCGACATACATCTCTTTGGCACTGAGGGTGAGGACGCTATGCCGCTCTTCATCTTGGGGACTGACACCATCGGGCGTGATGAGTTGTCGCGTATTTTCTATGGGGGGCGTATCTCGTTGAGCGTTGGCCTGGTGGGAATCGCCATCAGCTTTTTCCTGGGGTTGTTCCTGGGCGGCATCTCGGGGTTCTTTGGCGGCGTCATTGACGAAGCCATTCAACGGGTCATCGAGGTCATTACGACGCTTCCTCAGATCCCGTTGTGGATGGCATTGGCTGCCGCATTGCCCCGCGAATGGCCTCAGTTGCGCATCTACTTTGCCACCACACTCATCCTCTCCATTATGGGTTGGACGGGCCTGGCGCGGAGTGTGCGAGGCCGGTTGCTCAGTATGCGCGAGGAAGACTTTGTATTGGCCGCCCGGCTCGATGGCGAGAGCGAATGGGCTATCATCGCCCGCTATATGATACCGGGCTTTGCCAGCTATATCATCGTTTCGTTGACCGGCTCGCTACCGGGTATGATCCTTGGCGAAACCTCGTTGAGCTTTCTGGGCATTGGTCTGAACCCGCCGACGATCAGTTGGGGTGTCATGTTACAGGACGCCCAGGATATCATGAACGTGGCCCACTACCCGTGGATTCTCTGGCCGGTTCCGGTGGTGGTGCTCGCAGTGCTGATGTTCAACTTTGTCGGCGACGGCTTGCGCGACGCCGCAGACCCCTATGTAACCTAGGAGACTTGCGATGACCGAAGCTAAAGAGATGTTATTGGAAATCAAAGGGTTAAAAACCTACTACCACCTTGCTGAAGGGGTTGTGCGGGCCGTCGACGGCGTCGATCTCAAGCTCTGGCGCGGGCATACCCTGGGCGTGGTCGGTGAAAGCGGCTGCGGCAAGAGCCAAACCTCCATGTCTGTTATGCGCCTGATCCCCTCGCCGGGGCAGATCGAAGAAGGCCAAATTCTGTATTACCCGCCCATGCAAAGCGAACCGATCGATCTGGTATCACTGCCCGCCAACAGCAAGGAGATCCGCAACATCCGTGGCAACCAGATATCGATGGTTTTTCAAGAGCCGATGACGGCGATGAGTCCGGTGTTAACCATCGGCAAGCAGATCACTGAAGCGATCGTTCTGCACCGCCAAGTGGGCCAGAAAGAGGCTTATGAGATCGCTATCGAGATACTGGCGCGGGTCAAAATGCCCAACCCAGAGCGAGTGATCAAAGATTATCCATTCCAACTCAGCGGTGGGATGCGCCAGCGCACTGTGATCGCGATGGCCCTGAGCTGCAACCCCAATCTGCTCATCGCCGACGAACCGACCACTGCGCTTGATGTGACCACCGAGGCACAGATTCTCGATCTGATGCGCGGTTTGCAAGACGATCTGGGCATGGCCATTATGTACATCACCCACAACCTGGGCGTTATTGCTGAGATGGCCGAAGAGGTGGCGGTGATGTATCTGGGCAAGATCGTTGAACAGGCCGATGTTCGCACAATATTTTTTGAACCGCTACATCCTTATACGAAGGGATTGCTCAAATCAATCCCCCATCTGCAGGAAGCCGTAACGCGCGGCGCCGAACGCGCACGTTTGCAAACGATCAAGGGGGTTGTGCCCAACCCATATATTATCCTCAAAGGGTGTCCTTTTCACCCACGCTGCCCTCAGTTTATCGAGGGCACCTGCAACCAGGTTGTGCCGCCTACCGTCGATGTCAAGCCAGGGCACGTTGTACGTTGCCACCTGTACGCCTGATCGGGAGAAGAGAGAATGTCGAACATACAAGACCAACCGCTGCTTGAGGTCAAAGAATTGAAAAAATACTTTCCCATCCGGCGGGGCTTTCTCAAGCGTGTCGTCGGCAATGTCAAAGCCGTCGATGGGGTCAGTTTCCACATTATGGAAGGGGAAACACTCGGCCTGGTCGGCGAAAGTGGTTGCGGCAAAACTACCACCGGCCGCTGCCTGCTGCGTGCGATTCCTTCCACCAGCGGCGATGTAGTTTTTGAAGACCCGGCTTTGGGCCGCGTGAATATAAACAGTCTGAATTATGAGCAACTTGTCTCAGTGCGCCGCAACATGCGCATGATTTTCCAGGACCCTTACGCCTCGCTGAACCCGCGCATGACCCTGCTCGACATCGTCGGCGCGCCGTTGCGGGCGATGAAGCTGGCCAAAGGGAAAGAACTCGAAGATCGCGTGGCCGAGATGTTGCGACTGGTTGGCCTCTCGCCCGAGTATATGCGCCGCTACCCGCACGCCTTTAGCGGCGGGCAACGCCAGCGCATTGGCCTGGCCCGCGCGCTGGCTCCATATCCCAAATTTATTGTTTGCGACGAGCCGGTATCTGCCCTGGACGTGTCGGTGCAGGCGCAGATCCTCAACCTGATGCAGGACTTGCAGGAACAGATGGGGCTGACCTTTTTGTTCGTTGCCCACGACCTGAGCGTCGTCGCCCACATCAGTGACCGGGTAGCGGTGATGTATGTCGGTAAAATGGTTGAACTCGCGCGCACATCCGAACTGTTCCTCAAGCCCAAGCACCCCTACACCGAGGCGTTGATGTCGGCCATTCCGCTTCCCACCCCCACGCCGCGCGAAAAGCGCATCGTGCTCACCGGTGAAGTGGCCAACCCGGCCAACCCGCCTTCCGGCTGTTATTTTCACCCCCGCTGCGCTTACGCGCAAGAGATTTGCAGCCGCGAAGAGCCGGCGTGGGAGGAGGTCGAGCCGGGACACTATGCCAAGTGCCACCTGAGCGAAAAGCTTGACCTCGTTGGCGCGATGCGCGTGCCTAAAATCGGTGAAACAGAATCATAGACCTTTGGAAAGCCATATATAACTCTACATGCAAAAGCCTGGTCGGGTCTGATCGACCAGGCTTTTAAGCGATCACACATTCAAGGAGCCGCCGATGAACGAAAAAAGCTGGGTACAACTGTTGTCTGAACAGAATGAAGAAATGGCCGAACTGCTCAAGTCCGACGCCGAATTCATCTCCTCCAACACGGCATTGCCGGCCTGGGTCAAGTGTCTGATGGCCATGCAACTCGACTCGATCTTTAACCACCCCAAAGGCTCACGCGGCTATGGCCGGCGCGCGGTTGAATCTGGCGCAACAAAAGAACAGGTCGTTGAGGCGATCAAGCTGCTGCGTATGTTTGCCGGCCGCCCGGCGATGGCCACCGCAGCGGAGGGACTGCGTGACCTCGAATCATAAATTAATGCGCCAAATCTTGGCACATCAAGATATGATAATTGCGCTAGGCATATCTATTATTTCACTAATTTCCTACACGCGCACGCTCGCGCCGGATCTGCTCTACAGCGACAGCGCCGAGTTTCAAACCCTGGCCTACACCCTGGGCGCCACCCACTCGACCGGCTATCCGACCTACCTGCTGCTGGCCCGGCTGGTCGGGCTGATTCCCATCGGCACACCGGCCTGGCGGATCAACCTGGTGTCGGCCTTCGGCGCGGCAGTGACGGTGGGCAGCGTCTACCTGCTCGCCCGGCAGGCGACGCCGGATCGGATCGGCGCGGCGCTGGGCAGCCTGGCCCTGGCGTTGTCGGGCATCTTTTGGTCGCAAGCGATCATTGCCGAGGTGTACACCCCGGCGTTGGCCTGGCTGGCGATCATCTTGATCTTGTTGTGGCGATGGGACACACGGTTTCCCGACGCCAAGTGGGTATTGTTCGGCGCTGCGACGCTCGCCGGCCTCGGCCCGGGCATGCACATGTACGTCGGGTTGATCGCGCCGGCGGCGGTTGTCTGGGTGCTCTGGCGCGTGCTGTCGGCAAAGGATAGGCGTCAATGGAGCCACCTCGGCCTGGCCGGCCTGGGCGCAGCGCTCGGCATCGTCCTTCTGCTGGCCGGTTTTGCCCTGCTTGAGCTGAACGACCCGCCCTCCAACTTTACCGATGTAGCGATCCGTCCCTCCCGGTCGATCTGGGCGCTGCCATCGAGCACGTTTGACGCTCTGCCGCGCAGAATCTGGCTCACCATTTCCGGGATGCAGTGGCAAGATGCCATGTTTCCGGACGGTCGGGTTTGGCGTCCGGACGAGATTCGAGAATATTTGGACCTGTTGGCAAATGAATTTTCCTGGGTGGTCCTGCTCTGTGCCATCTTCGGCCTGGCCGTGATGGTGCGGCGCGCGCCCCGCGCAGGTGTGTTTGTCTTGCTGGCGCTGGCGACCGCTGTGTGGGTCATCTCGAATTATCACCCCGGCGATCAGGAACT